>JBAZRP010000026.1:0-31960 GCA_041662885.1 Legionella sp. | reverse complement strand
ACCTGAACTTGGATAAGGGCCAAAAAAATCACCCGCAGGAGGCTTTTTTTTGCTTCGATATAATTCTATTCTTGGAAAAAAAGGATGCGCTGAAAGATGAATGTAGGGGTATGATTTATCATCGCGCAATAAAATATTGTATTTTGGTTTAAGGCTTTTAATCAGATTACTTTCTAGTAATAAGGCTTCGGTTTCAGTTCGAGTTACGGATATTTCAACCGATTTTATTTGGCTTACTAAAGAACGGGTTTTTGTACCAATATTAGTCTTATTAAAATAACTGCTGACTCGCTTTTTAAGATTTGATGCTTTTCCAACATAAAGAACTACCCCTTGCTCATCGAGCATTTTATAAATACCGGGATCATTAGGTAGTTTTGGAAGAAGCATTTTTGTACCTTTGGTGTCACTGACTCTTATACGTCTTCGCCACGACAAGCTATGATGTGTGTAAGCCCCTACTCTTGAACAAAATCCGTTGGATGTTCAATGATTTTATGTTTCATTGCCAGATAGGTTAACTCAACATCGTTTTTAATACCCAATTTTTCAAAAGTGCGATAACGGTAGCCATTAATCGTTTTGCTACTTAAAAATAGGCGTTCTGCGATATCTTGAACATCCATGCCACTCGTAATCATCAGCATTACTTGCATTTCACGTTCCGATAATTTATCAAAAGGAGAGTCTTTTGCTTCTTGCAGGCTGTTGATAGCCATTTTCTGAGCTAACTCAGCGCTGAGATACTTCTCACCTTTAGCCACTTTACGAATGGCTGCTGCCATTTCTTCAGCGCCGGATTCTTTGGTTAAATAACCCATTGCCCCCAACTGCAAAACGCGAGTTGGCAGTGGATCAGAACACATGGCTGTAACCGCGATAACTTTAATATGTGGGTTTGATTTTTTAAGGCGGCGCGTAACTTCCCAGCCGTCAATTCCAGGCATTTTCATGTCTAAAAGCACAACATCGGG
The DNA here is from genome assembly GCA_041662885.1 of Legionella sp. Lineage (GTDB taxonomy): Bacteria > Pseudomonadota > Gammaproteobacteria > Legionellales > Legionellaceae > Legionella. Next base: position 30,986 of record JBAZRP010000026.1, on the reverse strand, counting down.
ATTGTGTGCTTTTACAAGCAGCAAGGCTTGTTCGCCGCTTTCAGCATCGGCTACGACATTAACATCAGTCATGTCTTCAAGCAATCGTCGAATACCCATTCGTACCAAGGCATGGTCATCAACAATCAGTACTTTAATCAAATGGTGCTCCTTGACCTTTCTGTCAATGAACAAACAGCGTTCGCAGGATGTTATCAATACTCGCTTCGTATTACAAGAGATTCAACACGCTAAAATATGGATATTAGGATTATTTGCATCCACATGAAACAATGGTGGAAATTCATGCAACTCTCGAGCTCTTGCCAATAAAACTTTAATATCAGATTCTACAAAATCAAATAGGGTTTGGTAGTTATCAATAACAAAATAAGCTGGCTGTAGCATATCAATGCGATACGGCATGCGAAAAGCCACTACAGGATCAAACAAAATGCGCAAAGGTATATCACTCTCAACACTGTAAACCGTCTCGCTGATTGATGATAAAATCCCACCACCATACGCTCTTAGACCTTCAGCTGATTTAATCAAACCAAACTCAACAGTAAACCAAAACATACGCTGCAATAAAGGCCAGTCAGACTCTGGAAAAGACAGCACTTTACAAGCAAAATCATGAATAAAATCAGCATAGATAGTATCAGTCAACATAGGGCAATGACCAAAAATCTCGTGGAAAATATCCGGTTCTTTGACGTAATTTAATTCTTCTTCAGTACGAATAAAAGTAGCGGCTGGAAATTTTTTATGTGCTAGTAACTCAAAAAATTCCCTGGCAGAAATTAAAGCTTCCACAGGTGCAACCACCCAACCGGTAGCTTTTTTCAATCGAGCACTTACTTCATTAAGCTGAGGTATGGTCTCGGACTTAAGCTCCAAAGCCTTAAGGCCTTTTAAAAAAGAATCACAAGCCCTACCTGGCAGCAATTTCATTTGTCTTTCAAATAAAATGCTCCAAACCTTATGTTCTTGTGCAGAATAATGAATTATACCGTCTGCATCAGGGATATGGGCTTTGTAGTTACTTTTAAATTGCATAGATTTCTCCGATACGGATTGGGCTAATGACCCTGAGGTATCCTCACCTTTTTGATCCCAATCGAAGCTCCCTTCTCCCGCCAAGCGGGAGAAGGGAGCTTCGATTGGGATCAAAAAGGTGAGGATACCTCAGGTCAATGACCCAATCTACCTTTTAGTTTCATTCTACTATAGAATTCCGCTTAGTGTTTTAATATTTTGGATTATTTCTGATGACTATAGCCCTTTTAGCAACAGGTGATGAAATCGTACATGGTGATACTCTAAACACCAATAGCCATAAAATAGCACATGCCCTAAGCTCTGAAGGCTTGCCTTTAGGCTTTCATGTATCGTGTAGCGATAAAGAAGCTGATATTATAAAAAGCCTGGAGTTTCTGACAGCTAATCATAATATTATTATAATTACCGGTGGCCTAGGCCCAACTACTGATGACTTAACGCGTTTTGCCTTAGCAAAATTTACCAACCAAGACTTAGTCATTCATCAAGAAGCATTAAATCATGTAGAAAACCGCTTAATCGCAGCAAAAGTAGCTATGAACGAAGGTAACAGGCAACAATGCCTCTTTCCAATTGATGCTGTGATTCTACCAAATCCCAATGGCTCAGCCGTAGGTTGTCGTTTTCATTGGCAGGATAAAACGTTTTTTCTACTGCCAGGACCACCCAAAGAATGCTTACCCATGTTTGATGACTGTATCTTGCCTTTGTTACGACAAACCCAACACAGTAACAAACAGATACTTAAATGGCTCATTTTTGGCTTAGCAGAAAGTGAAATTGCCCATACTTTAGAAGCAGCACTTACTAATATTGATTGCCAAACTGGCTATCGCCTCGATGTACCCTATATTGAATTTAAAGTCCGCTGCAAAGCTGATTTAATAGACCAAGTGCAAGCCATAATTGATCCAATACTAGCGCCGCATTGTATCGCAGGCCTAAATAAAAAAGCGTCAACTACATTATTAGAACGCATAAAATCGCTGAATCAAGCAATTACTATAATAGATGATGTAACTGGCGGCGTATTAGAATTATTACTCAATAAACCAGACAGTCACAATTTAATCAATTTCCATGAGGCGACAAAGACAAAATTAAACTTTCACTTGAGTGGTCTTGAAGAATATTGGAATCACCAACCAGCAAACGGCAGTGCAAAAGTCCTAATAAACTACAGTAATCAAAGCCAAGCAGGTAAAGAAACTCATGAAATTCCTTACCGCGGTCCTTTGGTAGTGTATTATGCAGCTGAGTGGCTAAGCTTCCGCCTGCTTCATCTCATCAATCAACTGCATCAATGAGTAACATAATTGTTGGGTACCTTGACCGCTAATAGCTGAAATAGCAAAAACTTGCCCTGTCCAATCCAAGCCTTTGATTATAGATTGAATGCGTTCTTGACGACTGTTTTCATCAGGCAGCATATCTATTTTATTCAATACTAACCATCGCGGCTTGTTCAACAATTCCGGGCTGTATTCCCCTAATTCATTAATAATGGCTTTAGCACTTGCAACCGGGTCACTATCATCCAGTGGAGCAATGTCTATCACATGCAATAATACACAAGTACGTGCAAGATGCTTCAAAAATCGATGACCAAGGCCTGCACCAGAAGCTGCACCCTCAATAAGACCAGGAATATCTGCCATTACGAAGCTTTTATGAGACGATACGCTGACCACACCTAAACCAGGATGTAAAGTAGTAAATGGATAATCAGCTACCTTAGCTTTGGAACTGGAAACCGCGCGAATCAAAGTAGACTTACCGGCATTAGGCAATCCTAATAAACCAACATCAGCCAAAACCCGCAATTCCAATCGTAAATGACGTGATTCGCCAGGACTACCGGGACTGGTTTGCCTTGGCGAGCGATTCACACTACTTTTATAACGGGTATTACCAAGACCGTGAAAACCACCTTGGGCAATTAATACTGGTATGCCGGGCTTATTAATATCACCTAATAATTCTTTGGTATCAACATCATAAATCAAAGTTCCTACGGGTACTTTGATGATTAAATTTTCGCCTTTCTTGCCACTGCAATTGCCACCCATGCCTTGTTGGCCATTTTCAGCTTTGTAATGCCGGGTGTAACGAAAATCAACTAAGGTATTTAAATCAGTACTTGCTTCAAAATAAACGCTACCACCATCACCACCATCGCCACCATCTGGGCCGCCACGGGGGATGAATTTTTCTCGCCTAAAGCTTAAGCAACCATTACCACCATTGCCGGCATCTACCTTAATAATTGCTTCGTCGACGAATCTCATTTATAGACCTTAAACCAAAAAAAAACCCCGAAGCCGGGGTTAATTAAAATAACCGCTATTTACTCGGCTGCTTGTTTCTCTTCAATTATAGTCACATATTGGCGTTTTTTGGCGCCTTTAACATTAAATTGAACTATACCTGCAGCTAATGCGTATAAAGTATGATCACGACCTAGACCAACATTCGGGCCTGCATGGAAAGGCGTGCCACGTTGTCTTACAATTATTTCACCCGCATTAACGAATTGACCGCCAAAACGTTTAACACCCAAAAACTTGGGGTTCGAGTCACGGCCGTTGCGCGTACTACCACCAGCTTTCTTATGAGCCATAATTTTCCCCTTTTACTTACCAGCACCAATCGCAGTAATTTTGATTTGAGTATAATACTGTCTATGCCCCATTTGTTTCATATGGTGCTTACGGCGACGGAATTTAATGATTTTTACCTTTTTATGACGACCATGATCAACTACTTCAGCCTTTACGATTGCTTTTGCAATGAATGGCTTACCACTAGTAACCTTATCACCATCTACTAACATGAGTACTTCAGAGAATTGTATTTCCTTGCCGGCATCTTCTGGCAGCAATTCAATTTTCAATACATCCCCTTCTTTTACGGTATATTGCTTACCGCCAGTTTTAATTACCGCATACATAACAAATCTCCAAATGCCTAATTGGCCATCACAATATCAACAAAGTCGCATATTCTAATAAATTATGGCTAGGACTTCAAGTTCATTTTAAAATATTGTATACTTCGGCACCCTTTACCGATTTATTAGAGTAATCGGAAGTACAATCTGGTCGCGGATTGAACAGGGGCACTTAATAATTTTGGAGTATATAATGTCAAAAGTTCTTTTAGAAGCCCAAGCACGTACGGATTTGGGGAGAGGTGCGAGCCGCCGCCTACGTCGTCTTGAAAATAAAGTCCCTGCAGTCATTTATGGCGGAGACAAAGAGCCAGTATCCATTCATTTTGCCCATAATAAGGTAATCAAAGCTTTGGAAACTGAAAGTATTTATTCTAGTGTGTTTGATATCACTGTTGATGGTAAAGCTGAACATGTAATTTTAAAAGCGCTGCAACGCCATCCTTTCAAACCTCTAGTAATGCATATCGATTTACAACGCGTATCTGCTAAAGACGTATTGGTAAAATTAATTCCGCTACACTTCATAAACGAAGATACGGCTAAAGGCGTTAAAGCTGGTGGTATCATTAACCATTCAATGACTCAAGTTGAAGTACGTTGCCAAGCGCAATATTTGCCTGAATTCATTGAAGTAGATATGGCTAATGTAGGAATGGATGACATAGTTCACTTATCTCATTTAAAATTGCCTAAGAACGTTCAACTTACAGTTGACGCGACTGACGGTGTCCATGATGCTCCAGTTGTAAGTATTCATGCTCCTAAAGTTGTAGAAATTGAAGAAGAAGTTGCTGCAGAAGAAGCTCCTGCTGAAACTGCTGACAAGAAAGAAGAAGAAAAAGCAGCTGGGGAAGATAAACCTGCTGAATAATTAATGGAGTATGCTGAACTCATGGCTATTAAACTCATCATTGGGCTAGGTAACCCTGGTTCAGCATACGAACATACCAGGCATAATGCAGGTGCCTGGTTTGTATCTGCTTTAGCACAGCATTATAATTGCCAGTTTAAATTAGATAAGAAAATGCAGGCTGAATTGACTGAATTAGAGATTGAGCGAAATACCTGCAAACTTGCTCTACCTATCACGTTCATGAATCACAGTGGCCAAGCTACCCGATCAATTTGCCAATTTTATCGCATTCAAGCAGAAGAAATTTTAGTCGCTCACGATGAATTAGACTTACCAGTCGGTAGCATAAAATTAAAAACAGCGGGCGGTCATGGCGGACACAATGGTTTGCGCGATATTATCAATTTACTAGGAAGCCCGAACTTTCACCGCTTACGCATAGGCATAGGCCATCCAGGCCATAGAGATTTAGTACACCAATACGTACTGAATAAACCTTCGCTACATGATAAGCAGCAAATGATTCACGCTATAGACAGAGGCATTTCGGTAATGCCCTTAGTAGTATCGGGCGATTTAGCCCGAGCTATGAATCAATTAAACAGTTAACGAGGTACACATATGGGATTTAAATGCGGTATTGTAGGCTTGCCCAATGTTGGCAAATCAACCTTATTCAATGCCTTAACCAAAGCAGGTATTGAAGCAGCCAATTACCCTTTTTGCACTATTGAGCCCAACGTAGGTATTGTCACAGTGCCTGATAAACGGCTCGATGCTTTAAGTGAAATAGTAAAACCGCAACAAGTTCTCCCAACAACTATGCAGTTTGTTGATATTGCTGGTTTGGTTAAAGGAGCATCCAGTGGTGAAGGCCTTGGCAATCAATTCCTAGCTAACATCCGAGAAACTGATGCTATCGCTCACGTTGTTCGTTGTTTTGAAAACACTGATGTCATTCATGTCGAAGGTAAAGTACATCCTTTAAATGATATCGATGTAATTAATACTGAACTTGCCTTAGCCGATATGGATACTGTTGAAAAAGCGATGCAAAAAGCGAATAAAAACAGTAGAAGTGGCAATAAAGATGCGATTTTCGAACTTAAAACTTTAGAAAAAGTTAAAGCACATATCGATACCGGACTACCGGTTAGAATTTTAGATCTTAGTATCGAAGAAGAATTAGTCATTCGCCGACTATTCCTTCTTACAGCAAAACCAGTACTCTATATTGCTAATGTTAATGATGATGGTTATGAAAACAATCCTCTCTTAGAGCAAGTCCAAAAACGTGCACTAGAAGAAGGCGCCAAGGTAGTTGCCTTGTGTGCTGCAACTGAATCAGAATTAGTAGAATTAGAAGACGCCGATAGATTAGAATTTATGGCTGATCTTGGTTTAACTGAATCTGGCTTAGATAAATTAATTCGAGTTGGTTATGATCTTTTAGGTTTACAAACTTATTTCACAGCTGGTGTTAAAGAAGTTAGAGCATGGACTATACCAAAAGGTGCTACAGCTCCTCAGGCTGCTGGAGTCATTCATACTGATTTCGAAAAAGGCTTTATTCGTGCCGAGGTTATTGCTTATGAAGCATTCATTAACTGTCGTGGCGAACAAGGTGCCAAAGAGGCTGGAAAATTACGATTGGAAGGCAAAAGTTATGTTGTTGCAGATGGCGATGTAATGCACTTTTTATTTAATGTGTGATTTGAGGGTTTTTTTATGACTATTAACCGTATACGTACTCTGGTTCAAGATGATTTTGATGCGGTTAATCATTTGATTATCAGTAAAATTCAATCACAGATAAATCTGGTCGATGATTTGTCAAAACACATAGTTGAAAGTGGCGGTAAACGCTTACGTCCTTTGCTAGTACTTTTAGCCAGTAAGGCATGCGGTTATCAAGGCGATGGGCATATTGCTCTTGCTGCTACTGTTGAATTTATTCATACAGCTACTTTATTACACGATGATGTCGTGGATGATTCTACGCTTAGAAGAGGAAAGAAAACCGCAAACAGTATTTGGGGTAGCAAAGCAAGTATCTTGGTCGGTGATTATCTTTTCACACAATCCATGCAATTAATGGTGGATGTTGGTAATTTTGAAGTGATTAAGCTTATTACTGATTCTTCCTTTAAAATAAGTTGTGGCGAAGTAAAGCAGTTAGCAAATCGTCATAATCCTTTGCTTAGCTTTGAAGAGTATTTTGAAGTCATTCGTGCCAAAACCGCTCTTTTGTTTGCTTCAGCCGCCGCTATTGGCCCTTTATTAATTAATTCTTCCACATCTCTCAAAGAAAATCTCTATGCTTATGGTTTGCATTTAGGAAATGCTTTTCAATTGATAGATGATGCTCTGGATTATTGTTCTGATGCTGAAACTTTGGGTAAAAACATTGGTGATGACTTAGCAGATGGTAAAGCCACACTACCAATCATTCATGCTTTACAACATGGTACAAAACTACAACAAGAGCAAATAAAACAAAGTCTGCAACAAGGAAGTTTGGAGTTTTTACCGGAGATTTTACAGGCGCTTAAAGACACTAAAGCGATAGAATATACACGACAAATCGCGGCACAAGAAGTTGATTCTGCTTTATCGTGTTTGCATGTTTTGCCTGATTCAGAATATAAAACGGCGCTGATTGATTTGGCTAATTTTGCTGTGGAGCGGAGCTACTAAGGATCTCTTTTCTCGTTTCTTTGCGAGCGCGAAGACGGCAAGTGCGCTCGCAAAGACGATCATGGAGTTTAACTTATCTTATCTATACCACCCATGTACTGTTGCAACACTTTCGGAATACGAATACTTCCATCTTGTTCCTGATAATTCTCCAATACAGCCACCAAAGTTCTGCCAACTGCTAAACCAGAGCCATTTAGAGTATGAACCAGTTCGATATCACGTGAATCTTTATTCCGATAACGCGCTTTCATTCTGCGTGCTTGAAACGCTTCCATATTCGAACAAGAAGAAATTTCACGATAAGTATTTTGACTCGGTAACCAAACTTCCAAATCGTATGTCTTAGCGGAGCTTGCACCTACATCCCCAGTGCATAAAGTCATAACGCGGTAGGGTAGTTCTAAACCTTGTAAAATAACTTCTGCATGCTGGGTTAATTGTTCTAAAGCTTCATAAGAATCTTCAGGCTTGGTAATCCAAACTAATTCTACCTTTTCAAATTGATGCTGTCTTATCATGCCTTTAGTGTCTTTACCGTACGATCCTGCTTCGCTACGAAAACAAGGAGAATGACAGGCATAACGAATAGGTAATGATTCTTCCTCAATAATGGTATCACGGACAGTATTAGTCACAGGGATTTCAGAGGTAGAGGTTAGATAATAGCCCTGATCACCCGTTAATTTAAATAAATCTTCTTCAAATTTGGGCAATTGACCCGTACCAAATAAACTGTCCTGATTAACTATATAAGGAACATTAATTTCCTGGTACTTATGTTGTTGCGTATGTGTATCCATCATGTATTGAATCAAAGCTCTGTGTAATCGTGCTATTGAGCCTTTCATCACTACAAAACGACTACCGGTGATCTTAGCAGCAGTTGCAAAATCCATCTGGCCTAAAGCTTCACCTAAATCATCATGGGCTTTTACAGGAAAATCGAAATTCTTTGGTGTGCCCCAACGTCGTACCTCAAGGTTTTCTTTTTCATCTTTACCATTAGGGACTGATTCATGAGGGATATTGGGAAGCCTGGAAACAATTGCGTCGATTTGTTCGAGAACATGATCCAGTTCAACTTTTTTTGCTTCTAATTCTTGGCCTAAGCGATTTACTTCAGCGCGCATGGGTTCAATATCTTCCCCACGAGTTTTGGCTTCACCTATGGCTTTAGAACGTGTATTGCGCTCATTTTGTAAATGTTGTGTGTTTACTTGCAGATCCTTTCGCTTTTCTTCTAAAGCTGAAAAACCTGCAGCATCAAATGTAAATCCACGTCTTAATAATTGTTGGGCAACAAACTCTGCTTTATCCCGCAGTAACTGAATATCTAACATAATTACCTCACTATACCACGCGTAGATTGATTTAAAGCCTCTATCATAGGAATAACTTCTGGGCACTCAGTTTGGATCAATTCCAATTCAGCAACTGCTTGTTGCACAGTTAAGCCTTTACGGAAAATTATTTTATAAGCACGTCGCAAATAATCAATGGCTGATGAAGAAAATCCACGTCTGCGTAAACCAACGGTATTAATCCCGCAGGCAGAGGTAGTATGACCTGCTATCATTACATAGGGTAAGACATCTTTAGTTACATAGGTTGCACGAGCTATGAAAGCATAAGCACCAACATGACAAAACTGATGTACCGCTGCATATGGACCAATAATTGCGAAATCATCAAGGGTAACATGACCTGAGAGTGCAGCATAATTTACCATGATGATTTGATTACCAACTATGCAATCATGACCAATATGGGCATAAGCCATTAAAAAATTACCATCTCCTACTCGAGTAACACCACCGCCTTTCACGGTTCCTCGACTGATCATGCAATACTCTCGAATTACATTATTATCACCTATCTCTAAGCGCGTAGGTTCGCCCTTATAAGTAATATCCTGAGGCTCATCACCTATGGAAGAGAATTGAAAAATTTTATTGTTTTTACCAATAGTTGTCGGACCTTCGATAATAACATAGGGGCCTATCCAAGTGTTTTCACCAATTTCAACATTTGCGCCGATAATTGTTCCTTGTCCTACAGAAACCCCTGCTGCCAATTTTGCTGATGGGTGAATCGTCGCTCTTTCGTCTATCACTTTTTAACTTCCTTAGCTGCGCTTAACAAGTCTGCTGAACAAGCTAATTTATCGCCTACATAAGCTTCGCCATGCATACGCCAAAAATCTCGTTTTTGTCCTAATAGTTTTACTTCCAAACGTAATTGATCGCCTGGAATAACTATCTGTTTAAATTTTGCATTATCAATTCCAGCAAAAAAATGCAAAATTTCGCAACCCTCTTTAGGAGTACTCGACAAACTTGCCAAAATTGCACAAGCCTGAGCTAAAGCTTCCAACATCAATACTCCCGGCATTATGGGATTACCTGGAAAATGGCCAGTAAAAAAATTTTCATTCATGGAAACATTTTTTATACCCGTTAAATACTCACCAACTTTATATTCCAACACTCTATCCACTAACAAAAATGGATAACGATGTGGCAATAAACTTAAAATTTTATTTATATCTATAAGCTCGCTCATTTTTCGTTTCTCATCGGTTCATGAATTTCCTAAAACAACAATGGCGTGTTGGCATTTATTGATGCCACACGCCATCTATATTTTTTGCAGATACAACAAAGACTATTGAATAGCTTTGATTACTTTATCAGTTACGTCAAGAGTTTCAGAGCTAAATGGAGCTGCATCTTTTTGTACGATTAGATCGTATTTATCATTTTTAGCAATATTGCCAATAGCTGAACGTACTTTAGCGTACAATCCTTCCATCGCTTCGTTATGAGCTGCACTTAATTCTTGTTGGTACTGCTGACCATCACGCTCGAATTGTTGTTGGGCTGCAACGATTTTCTTTTCTAATTCTTTCTTTTGAGTAGCACTAAGAATTGCACTATCACGTTTGAATTTTTCCATATCGCCTTTCAGAGTCGTTTCTACTGCTACTAGCTTGTCTCTTCTAGGTTTGAATTCAGCTTCTAGTTTTTTCTGAATATCTTTCATTTGAGTTGAAGTTTGCATGATTTTTTGTAAATCAACCACTCCTATTTTTGCAGGGTCTGCAAAAACAACAGAACTTAATGCACCAAAAACCAATGCGACTAACACGGTACCGAATCGCTTCATGATCATCTCCTAATTTAAAGACAGTGATGCTAGCATATAATCAAAGATCTGGCGATATGTCTAGCACAAAATTTTTCAAAAATAAACCTAAAATCCTGACGACAGCGCAAATTGGAAATACTGTGTCTTATCATAAGGTTGTGGATTAAGAGCTTTAGCTACGCTGAAAGCTAAAGGTCCAAATGGTGAACGCCACTCTACCGAAACACCCGCCGAATATCGTAACGGACCACCTAAAACTCCAGTCAAATCAGCTGGCGTTCCAACGGGGAATACGTTACCTGCGTCGGTAAACAGCGATGTTCGTACGCTATCTCTACTTAAGGGATAAGGGAGTATTAATGCAAGGCTTGCGTTGGCCAAGAAATTAGCACCGGTTGCATTACCAAAGTTATCCAAGGGACCTAATGAGTAACTATCATAACCACGCACCTGACCCGGTTGTGCAATACCCCCTGCATAATAGTTTTCAAAAAATGGCAGGCCGTTATTATTAAACATATTACCATAGCCCACATTACCTAAAGCAGACACAATCCAACCACGGCCTAAAGGTAAATAGCCACGTGCTTGATAAGAAGCCTTATAATAACTTAAGGATTCAGAATTTAGTGGCAAAGCCGCCATTGCTAGAGCTTGTTGATTTATACCACGATTAGGGTATGGAATTTGATCGTAGGTATTTCTGCTCCAACCAGAAGAAAATCTGCCCTCTTGGAAATGAGAGCCATATTGAGCGACAAAGTTTTGAATAGGAACAACAGGACCCACAGAACGAATTTCAACGTTTTGATATCCAACACCTAATTGGAATCCAGTAGCATCACCTAAGGGGAAGTTGTAGTTTATGTCACCACCAAAACGATTAGAACTATAAGTCGAAACGTTCAAGCTTTTTGGATCAATTTTCGAGTAATAAATACTACCACCGCGTCCTATTCCAGTATCCGAATAAAACGGATTGTAATAGTTCATGGAATAATCTTGTCCCCATTGAGTAGCATTAAACGATGCACCCATAGAACGACCAGTACCCATAAAGTTATGTTGATTTACCGAAGTATTAAATTGATACCCATTCGTACCATAACCGATAGAAGCACTCGCTTCTGCAGACGGAGCTTCTTCGACATTAACATCAAGATCTACCTGATTATTAGTCCCTGGAACTGGGGTGGTTTTTACATCAATATTTTTTAAATAACCTAATAAACGCAAATGTCTTTCAGATTCTTTAATATTATGTAAAGACAACAATCCGCCTTCATTTTGGCGAATCACGTTGCGCAAAACATAGTCACCTGTTTTCGTATTACCATGGAAATTAATCCGTCGCACGTATACATGACGACCCGGTTCAACCATAAACGTAATAAATACTGTTTTCGTTTCTTCATCAATACGTGGTTCCGCATTTACAGCAGGGAATCCATAGCCAATATCACCTAAAGCCAAACCAATTGCAGAAATACTTTCAGTAACTTTTTTGCGCGAAAACACATCGCCTTTTTTAACCTGTATCAAAGAATCAACTTTTTCTTTTGGCAGAATCGGTTTTCCTGCAACCGTATAACCAGCAAAACGGTACTGTGGTCCTTCTTCAATCTCTACTTTGATATATACATCTTTTCTATCGGGTGATAAAAGAACCTGAGAAGATATGATATTAAATTTCAAATATCCTCTGTCTAGATAAAAAGAACGCAAAGCTTCCAAGGAAGCATCCATCGCAGGTTTTGAGTATTGATCTTTTTTAGAGAAATAAGTAAACACATTGGAAGTACTCAAGGCAAACTCGGATAATAATTCACCTTTGGTAAAATCATGATTACCAATAATGGTTATTTCTTTAATGCGTGAAACTCTTCCCTCAGAAACCGTAACGTTAATAGCCACTCGGTTATCTGTTAAAGGAGTAATTCTAGTGGTGATGCGGGAATTATATTTACCCCGAGCTGAATATGCTTGTTTTAATTCTTTTTCTAAGCGTTCTAAAACAGCTTTTTGAAATACTCGCCCTTTTACCAGACCCATATCCTTAAGAAAATCTTTCATCTTCTCGGGTGGGATTTCTTTATTTCCAACTACAGTAATACTACCTATGGTTGCACGTTCTACCACATTTACTACCAATACATTTCCTTGTCTTTCCAAGGATACTGATTGGAAAAAACCGGTATCATAGAGCGTTCGGATTATTTGCGGTGTCGATGAGGAACTTATTTCCTCTCCTACTTGGACTGGAATATAGTTTAATACTGTTCCAGTAGAGACTCTTTGCAAGCCATTGACCTTAATACCACGAACAATAAAGCCATCAGCTGCCAAAGTATGAGTAGACCAAGCTAAAACAGTAGAACAACACACGCCTAAGATTAATTTATTACTGATTTTTTTCATTATTATTATACGTCCAGTACTGCGGGATTTCTGAATTTATGCACTATTCAGTCACACCAAAATTTGAACCTTTTTTATAGGAAGAAGGAACACCTGTCAAGTTCTAAATTGCTAAAATATAGTTTTAACTAGTTAACCTCGAGATATCATTGGTTAATGCAATACACATTAAAGCGGCCAATAAGAGTAACCCAAAATAAACCCCTGCTGATTTTACGCCATCGGACAAAGGTTTACGTCTAATAATTTCCACCGCATAATACAACAAATGTCCGCCATCGAGCATAGGTATTGGCAATAAATTTAATACGCCCAAACTAATACTCACTATTGCCAAAAAAAACAAATAATAAGTCAGACCATTACGACCTGATTCTCCGGCCCCTTGAGCAATTCCTACTGGACCACTGATACTCTTAATACCCAATTTACCAGTAATCAATCTTCCCATAAGAGTAAAAGTAGTACCCGATAGTTGCACGGTTTGTTTTAATGCTGTGCCAATTGCCGAGATAGGCCCTTGTCTTTCCAAACGCAACCAATTATCAGGCCAATTTATTTTCTGCGGACGAACACCCAAAAAACCTTCGGTTTTATTTTGAGTATTTTGGCTACCAACGAGCATTTGCAAATCGTGTTTATGCCCATCACGAAGTATATTTAAGATGATTTTTTGATCTGGATGACTTCTAACATAATCAAGAAAATACATCCAATCATCAAACGGATTGCCATCTATACTTAATAATGTATCTGCCACCTTTATTCCGCCTTTATCAGCAGGAGAATCAGGAACTACCTCACCTACTACGGGTGGAATAGTCGGCACAAATGGCTCAATCCCAAGACTTTTTAAGGGGTCTGGATTTTTATCATTCAGCTGCCAGTCAGCCAATGGCAAGTTAACTGTACTTTCATGTCCATCAATTAATGATTTGACCTTTAAAGTTACTGTTTGTTTGGAGCCAATCATAGGCATCATAGCGTACTGAAAATCACGCCAGCTATTTATTTTCACATCATCAAGACCAATGATTTCTTGTTTAGCAGTCAATCCAGCCTTTGCAGCAATACTGTTTGGTTTAACCGAATCTATCATAGGCGCCAAAGAGTGCATACCAATTACTAAAACCAACCAAAGGGCTACAAAAGCAAAGAGAAAATTAAAAAAAGGACCTGCTAAAACTACTAGGATACGTTTCCAAACTGGCTGATTATTAAAGCTAAATGCTTTTCATGCTCCGGCACCTCATCTTCTGTTTCATCCAGCATTTTCACATAACCACCGAGAGGAAACAGCGACCATGCATACTCAGTACCCTTTTTATCCTGCCAACGTGCCAGTACTTTTCCAAAGCCAAATGAAAAACGCAAAACCTTTATCCCGCACCAACGAGCAACTTGAAAATGTCCGTATTCATGTACTGTTACCAGCAACAACAAGGCCAGTAAAAAATACAGCAAGGTTGATAACATGTCATAATCCTAAGCTAAGTACCGCTTTAAATTCCAAGAGGTATATACGTTAATCCAAAATAAAATATTGGGGCTGCAGCAATCAAACTATCTAATCTATCTAAAATACCGCCATGGCCTGGAATTAAATTCCCGGTATCTTTTAAATTGCAGCGTCTTTTAAACATGCTTATACACAAATCTCCAACAACAGAGACAATTAAAGTACATACAGCTAAGCTAAACCAAATTGTTATGGAGTAAGGCTTGAAATATACGTAGGCTATTGTAGCTACAATTAAACCTAAAACAATCCCCCCAAGAACACCTTCCACAGATTTACCAGGACTTAGTTCAGGAATTAATTTATGTCTACCGAAAATTTTACCCATAAAATAAGCGCCAATATCAGCCGCCCAAACTAAAAATAATAAATAAATCAATAAAGCTTTGCCCTGGGATAAAAAATAAATATGTGCTGAACTTTGAATAAAGAACGGCCACAAAATCAGCGCCATTCCAGCTATTAAAACTGAAAATCCCCAATATTTTTGCGAAACAGGAAAAGTCCATTCAGCAAAAACAATTAAGATCCACAAAATTAAACCAACAGTTTGCCAATAAGGAAATACTAAGGAACAAGCCCATAAACTTAATAGCAACAAACTGAGAAAGCTGATTTTTAATAGATTAGTATTCAGAGGTATCAATGACCAGTATTCTATTGCAGCCAGTACAGTCACTAGTACAGTGACCTCCAACCAAAACCACGGCTGTGCGTAAAGTAGCACTAATAATAAAACAGGGGCCAGGACTAGAGCTGCTACCACGCGCTGTATAAAATTATTATTGTTTTTAAACTGCGTTAATATGTCCAAAACGTCGTTTCCTTTCTCTAAAAGAAGCCAAGGCCAAGTCAAACTCTTCTTCATTGAAATCCGGCCAATGGGTATTTGTAAAATAAAGCTCGGTATAGGCTAATTGCCATAGAAAAAAATTACTCAAGCGCAATTCACCGCTGGTACGAATAAATAAATCTGGATCGGGCAGACCATAGGTATCTAAAAACTGTTCGAACTTTGCCTCATTGATATCATCTAGAGCGATTAAACCATCATTTACTGCCTGATTCATTTTTTTGGCCGCAGTTAACAAATCCCATTTACCACCATAATTAATCACAATATTTAAAATTAATTGGCCGTTATTTTGCGTTAACTGTTCCGAAGTACGCATTTGTTGTTGTAACTGTATGCTAAGACCTGATCTATCGCCCGTAAAGCGCAGCTGTATACCGTGTTGATTTAATTCGTTCAATTCATTTTGCAATGACTCTAAAAACAGTTCCATGAGAAAATTGATCTCAGCGGCAGGACGCGTCCAATTTTCAGAACTAAAAGCAAATAAACTCAGGCAGAAAATTTTTTTTTCCAGACAACAACTAATCATTTTACGGACGGGTGTAATACCAGCCTTATGACCTTCTATTCTCGGTAAACCTCTTTTTTCAGCCCAACGACCGTTGCCATCCATAACAATAGCTACATGCTGGGGTACTTTATGGTTCAAATCCACTCTTCCGGCATTGAAAATAGCCCATAGTGTACTCCCTTTATGGATGAAATTGTAGTGCCTTAATATAATCTTAAGCTTTCTATGTCACAATCACAGCCATTAATCCCAGTCCAACGTAAATCAATGAGCTTAGATGAAATTAAAAATATTTTAATTCCGGGATATAATCTCCTTACCGATGAGGATCGTCTTAATTTTGAGCAAACAGAACCGGGAATGCTCTTCCTAAACATAACTCACACCTGTCATGAAGAACACAATAAAGTAACTTATCTTGTCCGCATAGTTGATTTTTTAACCACAGCAGATACCAACATTCCTTTCAACAAACACAAAGAATCATTTCTGCTACGGGTTAAAAACTATACGGAATATCGCATGATAGTCGATGCAATAAACCAAAAGCAGGAGCAACAGCTCCAAAAGTACCAAAAAAGACAACTAAAGACCTTTATCGAACGCAGTAAAAAATTAGCAGAACTATACCCAATTATTAAAGACCGCACCCCAGAATTGATTGAAAAGTACGTAAATACACTTAAAGATGGTGATAGTTCCACTAATGACTCTGACTCCATATTCCGCAACTTTTACGAAGAAACCATGGATCCCATGGACAAGCCACAAGACAATAAATGGCCAAAGCCTTTAAAAACAATCAATTTTGATCCCGAAAAACTGGAATTTGAATTTCTAACAGAAACTATCAATGCCTATTTAACAAAAATCTGTAAGTACCTTCCTAGCTATCTAACAACTAAAGAACTCTCAAAATTCAATGAAACCCAAGCCTCCTTATTAGCTAGTACTATTCAAACAAAACTTGGTACCGACAAGCCATTAAAAGAAATGGACTTGCTGCAACAATACAAACAGAATTTATTAAAATTTACCCATGACAAAATAGTAGAAGTTAATCAAAAAACAAAAAAATCTGAAACACTACACGCTTATAGCTTTAAAAATGCCATTTCTAATTTTATTTGGGCAAGTCCGGCCGTAACGGACACCACAAAAATAATCAACCAACTTTCCGACACCCACGCATTTTTGACTAATGCCGGCTTTACCTCACAAAAAGAAAGTATTTTGTTTACTTTGCTCGAATTTAACAGTCTTTTGCGCGTTAAAGATGATGTCACCGACGCCAAAACTATTTTTTCCCGCTTGGTCTCGCCGTTTAAACCCCTATTTGCAGAGTTTAAAAATATCAGTAAGTACGAAAAAAATCCCTTTTTCATATTTTTAAGAACTCTGACCCCCTTAGCCATTATGGTAGGGCTGATAGTTGGTGTGACAGTAGCGCTCAATCCATTAGCAATTCCTGAAGTTTTAGTGGCAGTAGTTCTTATTCCCATCTTATTATATGCCGGGCTTGGTCTCGCCTCAGTATATGCCTCCTTTAAAAATAGCGTCTACAACTACTTCCGTGAACTCTATTATGGCGGACCTTTTGCCACCCCCGAGTACCAAATTAATCCTCGTATGCTAAAAATCTTCAAAACTGAAGAAAAAGCACAAGAAATTATCAACCTTTATATTAATGAAATGCAAAAATGCGAAAAAATCGAAGATGATTTCAAAAAGGCTCATAGCGCCATTTCCCTAGAATCAAAAGACATTCATGCCAGAATAGAAAATGCACTAAAACGCGAGACCTTAGGTTGCGAATGGTATGACATTCATAGTAATGCGGGGGTTGGCACTGATGATGTTCCGCAAATTATTTTAAACCGTTTATCTGCTGTCATTTATCAACAGTTTGATCAAATTGAAGAGACGTGGAATAAAAATGATGCGCCACAGATGGAAAAACTAATAGATTCTGCAGTAGCAATTAACCATCCTGTAATAAGTAAAAAAGCTGGTGCGCCTATAAAATACAGCTCACAATTTTTTAGACCTAAAGCCTTAGAACATAGAGAATTTGCTGAAAAATTAGATACCTTAGCTAGGCAATTGTAATCTTTAAAGGTATAATAACCCCTTTATTGTAAAGGCCTGCCAGGAGCAATTCATGGTCAACAAAGTCCCATTGGTACTGCTAATTCTTGATGGATGGGGCTATAATCAACACCAACAACATAATGCCATTGCAGCTGCCAACACGCCACAATGGGATGAATGGTGGCGGACTTGCCCCCACATTCTTCTGGAAGCCTCCGGGGTACCGGTCGGTTTACCCGACAAGCAAATGGGAAATTCTGAGGTTGGCCATATGCATATTGGTGCTGGCAGAGTGATACAACAGGATTTTACGCGCATCAATGAAGCGTTAACCAACGGCTCATTTAGTACTAATCAAACATTCATTAAAGCCATTAATCAATTAAAATCCACAAATAAAAGCCTGCACATCATGGGTTTATTATCGCCTGGTGGTGTCCACAGCCACGAAGAGCAGCTTTTTGCCTTGCTTAAATTATGCGACCATTTAGATTTCAGAAATGTTCAACTGCATCTGTTTCTTGACGGTAGAGACACACCGCCCCAAAGTGCTTTAGCAAGTATTGATAAACTGGAGAATATATTAAAACGCTATCCCGTTGGCAAAATTAATTCCATAACGGGTCGTTATTACGCAATGGATAGAGATAAACGTTGGGAACGACTGGAGCCGGTTTATATAATGCTCACTCAAAGTCTGTCCACCCACCAATTTACCGAAGCCAAAACTGCAATTGAAACCTTTTATAAAGACAAGTTAAGCGATGAATTTATTCCACCTACTTTGATTGGACAACCATTACCCATCACAGATGGCGATACTGTTTTATTTTTTAATTTTCGAGCTGATAGAGCCAGACAACTAAGTGCTGCCTTTATTGATCCAACATTTAACGGCTTTGAACGAAAACGTCAGGTGCAATTAGCCGATTTTATCACTATGACGCAATACGATGAAACATTTGCCGCTTCTGCGCTATTTCCACCCTTAACACTGAATAATACCTTAGGTGAAGTGCTTGCCAGACATGGACTATCACAACTACGAATTGCCGAAACAGAAAAATATGCCCATGTAACTTTTTTCTTTAATGGCGGTAAAGAAGAAGCTTTTGACAAGGAAGAACGCATACTTATACCTTCTCCTAAAGTTGCAACTTATGATTTACAACCACAGATGAGTGCCCCAGAATTAACTGAAAAACTGATTACTGCATTAAACAGTGGTGCTTTTGATGTATTAATTTGTAATTATGCCAATGCAGACATGGTCGGTCACAGTGGCAATTTTGACGCAACAGTACAAGCAATCGAATGCTTGGACCAATGCATGCAGCAAATCGGACAAACACTTGCCAAACTAGGCGGAAAAATGCTTATCACAGCAGATCACGGCAATGCCGAGGCCATGTTTGACGATACCACCCATCAAGCCCATACTGCACATACTAGCGAACCTGTTCCCTTAGTATATGTTGGTGGCGATTGGCATTTTAAGTATGCGCAAGGAAGTTTGATAGATATAGCACCAACGCTACTTGCTTTACTTGATATCGAACCACCAACAGAGATGACTGGACGCATTTTATTGGAAAAAAATCATGTGCAAGCAGATTAAGCACCTTTTATTGCTCTTATTATGTTCAACAAGCTTTGCCGCTCCTGAACCAGCAACCCAAGCTAAAATGAAGCAATTGGACGCAAAAATCACTAACCTGCAGCAAAATTTAAACACTGTGCAAACTAAGCGGGAAGGATTTCAAAAACAATTAGCCAAAACTGAAACGCAAATTGGCGCAGGAATACGCACCTTACGCACCATGAACGGAAGTATCGCTCTTAAAGAGCAAAAAATCGCTGCATTGCACGCTAAAGTCAAGCACTTAAACCAAGAGTTAAATAAACAACAGCAACAATTGGCCACTCATATACGCCTTCGTTATCAAATGGGCGAATATCAAGCACTCAAATGGTTAATCGATCAAGACAATCCCTATCAGTACAGCCGAATCCTCACCTACTACCAATATATCGTGGCATCTCGCCAACAACTGATAGATAAAATAAACCAAACCCGTCTTAGTCTGGAAGAAAATCAACAAATCTTGCATAAAGATATTGCTGAAAACAAACAATTACAACACCAACTCCTGCACCATCAAACAGAATTAGTCAAAAACAAACAGCAACATACAGTTCTTATTCAATCCTTAAATAACGAAATTGAAAACAAACAAAAAGATTTAGAAGAATTTAAACGAAACAAACGCTCTTTAACGCGATTAGTGCACTCATTAGCAAAAAGCAGTGTCCTCCAAGCAAACAAATCTTTTGCCCTGATGCACAGAAAATTGCCGTTGCCCGTGCAAACAGCGCATAAATCCTTACGTCGAATGAACCAAGGTGTGACGTTTTTTGCCGATGAAGGCACCGAAGTTGCAGCTGTATATCCCGGAAAAGTGGTATTTAGTGACTGGCTTAAAGGTTATGGTTTACTGCTAATTATCGATCACGGCCAAGGATTTATGACTTTATACGCCCACAACCAATCTTTATATAAGAAAAAAGGGCAAGCAGTAAGACAGGGTGAACAGATAGCCAGCGTAGGCCACACCGGCGGAATCAAGCAAAACGGTCTATACTTTGAAGTGAGAGTTAAAGGAAAAGCTATTTCACCTTTTGAATGGTTATCCTAACCGCCGACGTCTCTGGCACTTAAATTGCATCAGAATGTCTAACAGAAACTAAAAAAAGTAAAGGCGGCTTATTTCATTGCCTTGCATCCAAGGAGAATGCTATGGGTATTAAGAAAATAGTTCCAGCTACTTTAGCGACAGTGTACGCATTAACTTTAATGCTACCAATGGCCGCCTATACGGCCGAAGAGACTAGTGCTTCCAGTTCTAGTAGTCCTAAACGTATTCCACTAGAAGACGTACAACGTTTTTCTAATGCCATAGGCGAAATTAAAAAATATTATGTTAAACCCGTGGATGATAAAGAATTATTTGATAATGCTATTCGCGGCATGTTAGCCGGATTGGATCCCCATTCCAGTTATCTTGATGAAGAAGAGTTTAGAGAATTACAAACTTCTACCAGCGGTGAATTTGGCGGTTTAGGTATTGAAGTTACTATGGAAGATGGAGTAGTAAAAGTTATTACTCCTTTAGTTGATACTCCAGCCTTTAAAGCAGGCATTAAATCTGGCGACTATATTATTAAATTAGGCAAAGAGTCTGTGCAAGGACTTTCCTTGAAAGATGCTGTCAATTTAATGCGCGGTAAAGCAGGCAGTACTATAGAATTAACTATATTACGTAAAGGGGTGAATAAACCATTAACCTTTAGCCTTATGCGCGAAGTGATACAAATCAAAAGCGTAAAAAGCAAAATGCTCAGCGATGGTTACGGCTATATTCGTTTAACTCAATTCCAAGCCTTAACTGATAAAGACATGTTGCTGGCGATTGAACAATTAAAACAACAAGCAACTGGTGGTAAGTTAAAAGGTTTAATTCTTGATCTAAGAAACAATCCTGGAGGTTTACTTGATTCTGCCATTCAAGTTTCTGATGCCTTTTTAGGTAATAAGTCTGGCAAGCAAGAAATGATAGTCTATACCGAAGGCCGTTTACCTGGATCAAAATTTACAGCCTATGCCCATGATAAAGATGTATTACAAAATGCGCCTATGGTGGTATTAATCAATAATGGTTCCGCATCAGCTGCAGAGATAGTAGCAGGAGCCCTTAAAGATAATAAACGCGCTATCATCCTAGGTACTAAGAGTTTTGGTAAAGGTTCGGTACAAACTGTGTTGCCACTTGATAATAAAACTGGCATCAAGTTAACAACCGCTCTCTACTACACTCCATCAGGCATTTCTATCCAAGCCAAAGGTATAGTGCCCGATATCGTGATAGAAGAAGTGGATGTACCAAAAGCTTCTGTGAAAAAAGCCGACCTAACTGGTTTTAGCGAAGCAGATCTAAGTGGTCACTTGGACAATAAAAAACCTGCAGAAACAACTAATCTGAAGAAAATACAAGATGCAGATTTGATCCACGAAGACTACCAACTTTATGCAGCTTTAACAGTGCTTGAAGGAATGGCTTTGGCGAATAATAGATAACTGTATCCCTAGTGTCTCTATGTCCTACCCCGCTACTTGTTAGCGGGGTTGTTGTTTTCCGGATTCAATTAATGCGATCTCAATCGAAAAACGGGTCGATACTTCAGGGTAATGACCCAACCTACTGGCTGTTATAGCTTTTTTTTATTTGTCGCAAGAAATTACAAGTCACTATCACATTGATGAGCCACCGGTTAAGGAGGTCCCTTCTGAAGCAGCAACATTAACTTCTGGTACTTTCTCTTTATTATCTTCATTAACTTCTGATACTTTCTTTTTATTATCTTCATTAACTTCTGGTACTTTCTCTTGATTCAGGCCAGGATCGGCTACCTTACTTCCTCCACCAAGCACCTGTCCGATACGTCCATAACTATGCTCTAAGTCAATCGCTTGATCCTTGGTATTTATTTCTTTCAACTCTTGCAGCTCCTCATTTTTTATAGCTTGAAACCGAGCCTCAACAGCAGCAGGACGTTCCTTCCGCAATTTAACTCCATAACTAACCGCTGCAATAGAAACAGCCGCAACCGCAACCAGAATGGCCACATTCGCAATTGCCAAGCCAAGTGGTGGGAATGCAACACCTATGGCAATTGCTACGACAATTGCTACGCTTATACCCGCTGCTGTAGCGCTACCAAATCCCATTATTCCGTACTCAATCTTTTTATTGTATTTTTCAACCCCACAAAATTCTTTTAAAACATAATCTGCTAATCCTTTATGAGCTTGCCAACTGGATGCATTTTTAACGTTCATTTTAACCGTTTCTACACTATTGGTATTATGAATCCAACTTTTAGTACCCAATTTTGCATGACCACCTTGATCCACAAAACTTACCAAAGCTTGATAACCTTCTAAATTTAAGGACTCATAGAGTTTATCCAGATTTGTGGTAATGTCTTTGCAATTTCCTTTTTCCATTGCCGATTCCAAAGCATCTGATAGCTGTTTGAGTTTTTCAGCTTGTTTTAAAAAAATGTTTCTAGATAAAAACACATCTCTCGTAGCTTTAGAAAGACTTACAAAATCTAAAATTGCAACACGACCATTAATTGCCTGCGTGCGCTCATTAGCACTCTTACAACCTCCTATCGAGGCTTTTTCTACAAAAACCGAAAGAGCTTGATAGGTGAAACCATTTTTATGATGACTATCGGCTTCATTTTTGAAAAGAACTGCTAAAGCTCTTTTTGAATTGTCTATAAAAGCCTTACGATGCTCGGTAACATCTGTCAAGACACTTGTGTTCACAAAGTGTATATCTGCATCAATACCTTTTCTTATTAATTTCATGCGATCTATAAACTGATTCGGCTCGTTGTTGCACTGATAGCTATAAAAGGATGAATTTTGGGAAGTTAAAAAACCCTCATATTCGTTA
Source organism: Legionella sp. (assembly GCA_041662885.1). Classification (GTDB taxonomy): domain Bacteria; phylum Pseudomonadota; class Gammaproteobacteria; order Legionellales; family Legionellaceae; genus Legionella. The sequence goes on along the minus strand of JBAZRP010000026.1, from coordinate 7,369 downwards.
AATAATTTCCGCACTACAGACTGATTATTGAAGTTCAACATATCGTAAATAGTATGCAAGGTAGCCATTTGTGTCATTAATGCAGCTTCATTTACTACTTCAGGATTAGAATCATTAAGCGATAATTCATGCCCCCAACCATTAACTGACATATTTTGTACTAAACAAAGAGACTTGCCTGGATTATTACGATTGTATTGATGAGCTCCCCGTAGAATAAATACGGCACTTTGGGTCTGTTTATTATTACCTTCATCAATCAGACCAGTTGGATTATTTTTATTTAATGTTGTATATAAATTGTATACGAATGCATTGGGTGGATTTTTATCATTAACTTGCCGTTGGTTCCCACCTAAAGTATATTTCTCTTGCAAGTACCGTATTTTATCTTCGGCATCACTTACAGCTAATTGATCAAATGCTTGTTGCCGTATAAGATCCTTATTTAGATTTTCCTCCGTCCTCAACTTTATAGTTGCTGCCCTTCTTGGATTTTCAGTTTGTTCAGCATCGCTACTCTTATTAGTAACCAGTTTTTGGGTTATATCTTGCATCAACGTTGTCATTTGCTGAAACTCATTTCCAATCTGAGTTATTTCTATATCCGTTAATTTATTTTTAGGATCTAAAGCTGCAATTTTTTCTGCTATATTATCTGTAATTATTTTAGATTTATCATTCTTATCAAGCAATTTTTCCGTAATTTTATGCAGTTTTTTAATAGCAAGCGAAGGAACGCGCACATGTTGCCTCTCTGATAATGCACTCACTGTTCCTTTTTGATTAACATAATGGGAATAAATCATGCGATCGGCCTGATTTTTACCGCCTAATTGTTGATCATGAGCAGTATGTTCACTACTACCAATAAAACTAATTAAACCAGTACCCTTATCAATATGAACTATATCATTAGTGGTCGCGGTAGTTTCTTCTGCTAGTTGTTTGGATAAATATTTGACTATATCTTTATCTAAGGATTTGCCAGTAGCTCTCAGCAATTCTTTTCGAACTGTTTTGGCAATTTCAGGTAAGAGTTTTTTTCGCGCAGCATCAAGTTCTTTATTCAAGGCTGCTTTGAATTTTTCTTCATTTAAAGAACCAAAAAAAGGAGTCGCGCTACTATAGGCCTTAGCTAAAGCTTTAGCATGTAATTTAGTAACTTTTTCATTGAGTTTTAAAAGTGCATTATCTAAACCTTTCTGACAATTTGCCTCCCAGTTCAGTTCATTTTTACCACTTTTCTTATAAGCTGCGTCAACCATACGTCCAATTAAATGCGCATGAAAATAGGTTTCTTGTTGCAGACTGATAATGCGTCCTTTGGGTAATAGTTTATAGGCTTCAATTATTGCATCTTGGTCTTTAGTTAAATGCTCTTTTAAAGATTCATGATAAGCATCGGCAGCACCCTGCACATCCCAGCTCACCGTGGTTTTTGTTTGAATTGGATGGCCTAGTGATTCTTCAAAGTCTTTTCTTTGCTGTTGACTTAGTTCAACCTCAATGAGTACACGTTCTTGAGGGTCAAGGGGAAGAAATGCTTTATCTGCCTCATATTTCTTTTGTGCAGCCTCACTAATCGCTTGCAAATACGCAACCTGAGCCTTGGCTCTAGCTTCGGGGTTAATCATGGTTGTGTCTTCAAGTTCATGCATATTCTCACCCCAATAGTCTTAAATTATCGTACTGTAAGCTAATTATAGACTAGGAGATGAAATATTGGGCAAAAACCGCCTTAAGCCCAGAGAAAGAGAGGGAAAAATGTTGGTTGGTTCTTGGCCCAGCCCTGAAGGATCGTCACTTTTTCCCATTCTAATTGAAGCTCCCTTCTCCCCTCGGTGAGAAGGTGACCGTAGGGCGGATGAGGGGTTTAGCAAAATGGAACTGTCTAAAATATTTTGTCACCATCACTACCCTCATCCGCCCCTTCGGGGCACCTTCTCCCGCCAAGCAGGAGAAGGGAGCTTCAATTAGAATGGGAAAAAGTGACGTTCCCTCAGGGCCCAACCTACTTAATTATTCCAAACCCTATGCGGGGAAAGGGGAATTTTTGGGCCAGAATTACTCTCTAAAAACCTCAAAGACTTCGATAAATAAGTACTAGTACTAACAGAAGTTGAATTGAACTGGCCTTGATCCAAGTCACTCGGTAATTGAGGTGTAACGCTATTAACCGCATAAATCCAAGTCACCCCGCCATCACTACTTTCAGCCAAGAAGGGAAGAAAGTGTATAAAACCAGGATTTATTCCTGCATAATACCCACCTGCTGCCAAACAAGAAAGCCCATTACAATTTACAGAGTTAAAAATTCCATCGATAAAATCCGCGGGATATTGTGAAATCGTAGCTGGGTAATTCCAACTTACTCCGCCATTCAAACTGTAGAGCACAAAAGGTATTCGATTACCTATCTCATCAAAACCATTTGCTGCAATAACGCAAGTAGATGCACTGCAACTAACAGAAGTCAAATTGATCTCTGTCAACCCAGCAGGAAATAGAGGAGTAATATTAGGATAATTCCAACCTGAGATAGCACTTGATCGCACCGCAAATAAAGGCACGTATTCAGAATCAGTATTAAAATATTGACCTATCGCCGCACACACATTGCCATTACAGCTTACCGCAGTAAAAACACCATCTGGCGTCGTCGTGTTAAAATCTGTAGGTAAGTCAGTAGTTGAATTAATTGGATAGGTCCAAGCGTTAGCATTAGGACTTTCTCCTAAAATTGGATAGGCTGCCCCAGAAACCTGTGTAGTAGAATAATAAAAACCAGCAGTGGCACAAACTGAGGAGCTACAACTAATTCCTGCCAAACGATTCCCTTTGCTAGCATCAAGATCACCAGGCTGTCCTAGGCCGTCGCTTACCGGATAGGTCCAAGTGGTAGAAAATCCAGTACTCTTACCCACCAACAAAAATTGTCCATTTGTGGTAGTATAAAATCCAGCTGCTGCACAAAAAGAATTAGTACAGGTGGTACCATTATATCCAGAAGAAAAATCTGTCACACCCGCTGGAGGACTAACAACACTTAAGGAACTCCCGCTATCTGTAGTTATTTCTAGTAAAAGCGTGTATACGCTACCATTGTAATATGTACCTGCAACCACTGCATTGGTCCCTTGATAAGCACCCGTAACAAATTCGCCGCTAATGTAATCACCAGGTTGCGTTGTCAGATAAGTCCAAGTACTGCCTCCGCTGGTACTGTTAGCAAATAAAAGATGTTCACTTGGAACAGTATCAAAATAAAATCCGGCGGCAAGACAATTACTAGAACTGCAGGATGAAGTATAAAATGCGCCAGATTTATAATTAGGCAGTGCACTGCTTATAACAGAATAATCAATTGCATAAGCCCATGGATTAGTCCCGCCTAAACTATAAGCTAATAAATGACTATTAAAAAAATCAGTAGTTTCATAAACTCCTGCAGCAATACCAGCAACATTATTTTTTTCTGTAATATTTAAATTAATGCCGGAAGTAGTACAAGCAATACCATTACATAAATCGAAAGTACTTGCTACCGGACCTGAAATATCCAATTTCAAAATACAACTTTGTCCAGCGGGTAAATAAAGTGGGTTGGAGCAATATCCAGAACTACTATCAACCACTACACTTTCCGATAAGCAGCGCACCATATAACCGCTAAGAGCACCTTGAGTAGTATTAGTTACCTTAATTAAAACTGAAGTGTCACCGCCAGCAGGGATATAATGAGGTAAAGTTCCTATAACTGAAAATTTAAAATTAGCAGCAGCATTAGCTGAACCACAAGAAAGTAAAGTCATCAGTGTTAGCGCAACTGATAAATTTGGTATTTTTTTCATAATAAAATAATCCTTTTGGACAAATAAGCATTAAGCAACATAACTAATTTGGACGAGCACCTGATTAGCAAAAGCATTAGGTACCGACAAAGTAAATGGTGTTTCAGAAGAATAACTGGAACAAGCTGCCACCGTACCAGCTCCTAAGCCTGCTGCACCAAAACTGCTGAAACGATATCCCAATCCCACGCGTAGGTTTTTATACAAATCAGCCTCAAGTCCCAAACCTAAACTAAAGCTAAACGAAGTAGTAGTCTTATCACCAAAGCTTGCTGCCAGATTTTGGGGATCGCTTTCTTGTGTTACTGCGCTAAAATTATTTAACTGATTAAAGGCTGCACCCAGTCCTACGGCAATATAAGGATGATATATTTGGTGTGTGGTGCCCAAGAGCTTGGCAAGCGCTAGGACTTGTTGTGTTTGAAATTGATAACTGTAGTCGTAGAGAGTAAATGATGTCCAATCAGCACCAACATAATTGGCACCAGAAATAGTTGCATTGCTAAAATAATCGTATTCAGCTCCCAGCTGAATAATGTAACCAGGATAAATTAAATCGTGTTCAAATCCCAAAAATCCACCAAGGAAACCGGCATTATTACTTTTTTGTGTATCAGAATAAATAAAACTGCCTTCTTCATGTCCTGTCCATGATTGGGAAATACCAGCACTCACACTGGCATAACCACCTAAAACCGCACCAACCATTCGGTAAGGATCGTAAGTCTCAGCTCCCATGCCGCCAGCAATTACAGAAGAGTTGCATAAAACACATCCCGCAAGTCCCAGGAATACCCCTTTAAAACCCATCATATTCATCCTTAAAAATTCGTCAACCCACCGATTTATTTTTTGCTACTTGAGCGTACACTAAACCTTTTCTATCTGCATTCATGGCACCCATCAAACCAGTGCCTGCCGCTAATATTGGAACTTGGCCAAAAGTACCCGATTTGGAAAAATCGGTATTGGATTTCATAGCCATCACAGTACTGTTATGAATTATTTGAAAAACATCATAAGCATGACCTGCCTCAGTAACTGGATGGCTTTGATGCATTGCCAGATACTGAGCAATAAATTCTGGTTGTACTTCTTTCGTTAAAACAACTGCGTGCTCATGCGCCGCATTCCAGGCCAAGTAATTATTTTGACCATCCGCTATCGCAGGTTCATTACTCAAACTAAAATGCAAAATACCTTTTTGTTTGGCAACTGGAGCTGCCATTAAACCACTGTCCGAACCCTCGGTTATTAATACATCCAAATGATGGACTTGAATAAATTTTTGCAATGTATTGGCAGTAACCGACATTTCTGATGTTTTATTCAAGGTATAAAAAGTATAATTAATATCTTGAGCTGGAGTTTGCTCTTGCGCTAATTCCATGGCACCTAAAATATTTCGTCCCACAAAAGCCTTTTCATCAGAGAATGGTGCATAAATACCTATGTGTACTTCAACAGGCGCACTATAAGTAAAACCCGCAAACATACCAGCTAGAATTAAAGCACTAAATTTCGGTAAAAAAGATAACATCATGTTCTCTTTCGTTGGGAACCATAAGAAATTATTTTGCTATGAATACTGGATAAATACAATGTTTATTCTTCAATTTTGTAGATTTGCATTTCTGTGTAATAATTGGGCTCTATTTTTAATTATTGTTGCTTTATGACCGCTATCAAATACCTTATTTACCTGTCTGCCTTATATTGCGGCAGCATTCATGCCAATGTAAATTCTTATTTTAATCAAATAAATAAGGATCCCAATGCCCTATATGCTTTTTTTAAAACTATGCCTAAGGGAGGCGAGCTGCATTATCACTTAGCTGGTGGTGCCTATCCTGAGTCCTTATTAGAAATGGCGACCACGGGTGACTATTGTATTGATAAGCATACCTTTGCCGCAGCAAAAAGTTCCTTGACTTGTGCTGGTGTAAAATCAAACGAAATAATACAACATCCTGACTTCTATGCTGCCATTATTAAGTCTTGGTCTTTAAAGGATTTTAAGGCTGGCTCCGAATCAGCATTTGATCATTTTTTTAATAGTTTTAATAAATACATCACACTGGTTACAGACTATAGTCCACAAGCCCTTACTTCTGTCATTAATAGAGCTGCTGAACAAAAAGAAAATTATTTAGAAGTAATGATTTTGCCTGACAATGGAAATTCCCTTCAATTTGCCCCCTCAATCGCAAACATCAATTCCTTCAATGCGAAAAAGGATAACTTATTGGAAAATAGAGCTTTTCAAACCAATATTAATACTGCGGCTTTAGCGCCAGAACGAATCCTAAAACAAACCCAAGAAGAACTAAAATGTACCAATAGACCTTTTAGTCCTGCCTGTAATATTAAGGTGCGTTTTCAAACCTATGTATTAAGAGAGCAAAATTTAGACGGCGTTTTTGCACAAACTTTAACTGCCTTCGAAATAGCTTCGCGCTCCAAGGGATTGGTAGTTGGGGTCAATTTGGTACAACGAGAAAATGAAGCCCTTTCCCTAAGGGATTATCGGGTACAAATGGAAATTTTTAATTATTTTCATGCTCTGTACCCAAATGTGAATATCGCCTTACATGCTGGCGAACTGGCTCCAGAATCAGTGCCCCCTGAAGCCTTGGGTTATCATATTCATGATGCAGTATTTACTGGACATGCAAAAAGGATTGGTCACGGAGTTGATATTGCCTATGAAAATAATCAAAAATCCACTTTAAATTATATGGCGAAACATCAAATACCGGTGGAAATTAATCTTATTAGTAATAAACAAATTCTAGGGATATCCGGCCATCAACATCCACTTAATTATTATATAGCACATAATGTACCGGTTACTTTATCAACGGATGATGAGGGAATTTTAAGAACCGATTTAACCAGACAATATGTAGAAGCAGTTTTGGCCCATGGCCTGGATTATTCAACTTTAAAACAAATTAATAGAAATGCCTTAACCTATGCTTTTTTGCCTGGAAAAAGCATTTGGGCTGAACCTATAAAAGCCAAGCTAATTGATGAGTGTCAGGATATTAACAGCTCTTCCTGCCTTGAGTTTATTCAAGGCGATGAGAAGGCGCGATTGCAATGGCAGTTAGAAAGGCAACTGCTGGAATTTGAAAGTGGGTTTGACTAAATCAGGAACGTAAAGGTTGGCCCCTGAGGGCTCAACCTAGAGCGAAAAAGGGTTGCGCTTAATAATCGTTGAATCACGCTCAGGACCCGTTGATAACATATCAATAGGCACACCCAGTAAGCTTTCAATGCGATTCAAATAAGCCAGAGCATTTTTAGGCAGCTTCGTCATATCCACTACATCTGCAGTAGACTCCTGCCAACCGGGTAATTGCTCATAAACTGGTTCCAAACCAACAAAATCATCTGCGGCTTGAGGAGGTCTTGTCAGCAGAGTACCGTTTTTGTCCTTATAAGCCACGGCAATATTAAGTGTTTCTAAACCATCCAACACGTCCAATTTAGTAATACATAAACCAGTAATA
>JBAZRP010000025.1:13140-31993 GCA_041662885.1 Legionella sp. | reverse complement strand
TACTTTACAAAAAGTACCTTATTTATTGGTTGTTGGCGATAAAGAGGTCGAAAATGGTCAGGTAGCCCTGCGTTCACGCGAAGGTGTGGATTTAGGGGTGATGACAATAGATGCAGTTTGTGATACTCTAGCGCAAGAAATTAGCTCTAAGGGCATCAATTCGATAAACAAGCAGGAGGATTAACCATTAGTGCACCAACTAAGCGTGAAAATGATCGCGCGCGAATTAACGAACAGATCAATGTACCTGAGGTACGCTTAATTGATGTAGATGGTAATCAGGCAGGAATTGTATCAACCCGTGAAGCCTTACATGCAGCAGAAGAAAGTGGTCTTGATTTGGTGGAAATTTCACCAACAGCGAAACCACCGGTATGCCGCATTATGGACTACGGTAAATTTCTTTTTGAGTTGAGTAAAAAACAAGCCGATGCCAAGAAAAAGCAAAAGCAGGTTCAAATCAAAGAGTTAAAATTCCGTCCTACGACGGAAGATGGGGATTATCAGGTCAAGCTACGCAACCTTGTACGATTCCTAAATCATGGTGATAAGGTCAAAATTACGCTGCGTTTTCGCGGTCGTGAAATGGCTCATCAAGACCTTGGTATGAAAATTCTCGAGCGTTTGCAAATTGATACTGCAGAATTTGCAGTTGTTGAACAGCATCCTAAACGCGAAGGAAAACAATTGCTGATGGTTTTATCACCCAAAAAAACTAAGTAGCAATATTAATGCGGAGTAACATGTTATGCCAAAGTTAAAGTCACATCGAGGAGCGTCTAAGCGCTTCCGTAAGACAGCAAGTGGTGCGATTAAACGTCGCGGCGCTTATAGGAATCATATCCTCACTAAAAAGTCTACTAAGCAAAAACGCCATTTACGCGTAGGTGCAAGTACTTTGAAGCCATGCGATGCGCGTTTGGCTGAGCGTATGTTGCACGGTAGTTAAGGGGAGGATTAAGAAATGCCTAGAGTAAAACGTGGTGTGACGGCTAAAGCCCGTCATAAGAAAGTATTAGACCAAGCAAAAGGTTATTACGGTGCACGAAGCCGGACCTATCGCGTAGCCAAACAGGCAGTTATTAAAGCTGGCCAGTATGCTTATCGTGATAGACGTCAGAAAAAACGACAATTCCGTGCATTATGGATTACCCGTATTAATGCTCAAGCTCGTGAATGTGGTTTATCTTATAGTCGTTTGATTGATGGTTTGAAAAAAGCTGAAATTGAACTGGATAGAAAAATCCTGGCTGATATGGCCGTTCATGATAAAGTTGCATTCGCAGCTATTGCTGAAGCAGCCAAAGCTGCATTAGCAGTATAATTTATACTGTGTTGGGCTTTGTCCCAACCCATCTGTTAATGATTTGAGGAGGCCCTGGCCTCCTTTTTACTTGTGGGTATATTTATGCAGGATCTCATCACCATACAAGAACAAGCCGCTGCAGCCATTGATAAAGCAGAGGATGTAAACGCTCTTGAGTTAATACGGGTTGATTTTTTAGGGAAAAAAGGAAAGTTAACAGAAATTCTCAAGGGATTGGCTCATTTATCAGCAGAAGAAAAACCAAAAGTTGGTCAATTAGTTAATGTGGCTAAACGTGATATCAGCTTGCTGATTGAAACTAAAATGCAGGAGCTTAAGGAAAAGCAATTAGCAGAAAAATTATCTGCGGAACGTATTGACGTCACTCTTCAAGGACGCAATAACCAATACGGTTCTTTGCATCCTGTAACTCAGGTAAAACACAAAATCAATGAGTTCTTTAGCCGATTGGGCTTTGATATTGTTGATGGACCTGAAATTGAAACCGAATTTTATAATTTCGAAGCTTTAAATATTCCTTCTCATCACCCAGCACGTGCGATGCACGATACTTTTTATTTTGGTGATGGCAGGTTGTTACGTACGCATACTTCGCCGGTACAAATTCGTACCATGCAGGAACGCAACCCCCCATTTCGTTTAATAGCACCAGGAAGGGTTTATCGTTGCGATTCAGACCTTACTCATACTCCAATGTTCCATCAAGTTGAGGGTTTATTAATTGATAAGCAAGCTACTTTAGCTGGCTTAAAAGGTTTGTTGCAGGATTTTTTTGCACATTTTTTTGGTCGCGAGTTAGCGCTAAGGTTCCGACCTTCTTATTTTCCCTTTACCGAGCCATCTGCTGAAGTAGATATAGAATGTACTCAATGTTCGGGTAAAGGCTGCCGCTCTTGTAAATTTACTGGCTGGCTTGAAGTTTTGGGTTGTGGTATGGTCCATCCCCATGTTTTGCGATCCGTGAATATTTCTCCAGATGAATATCAGGGTTGGGCTTTTGGAATGGGTATGGATAGATTGGCTATGCTCTATTATGGAATCGATGATTTGCGAATGATGTTTGAAAATGACTTAACATTCTTAAGTCAATTTTAATCTGGGGATTTAAAAAATGAAATTAAGTACTTTATGGTTGCGTGAATGGGTAAATTTCTCATTAACAGAACAAGAGTTAGCGAGTCAATTGACTATGGCTGGATTGGAAGTAGATGCTGTAAGTCCAGTTGCCGGAGTTTTTGATAAAGTACTTGTTGCTGAAGTTGTTGCTACCAAACCCCATCCCGATGCCGATAAGCTAACGCTATGTGAAGTAAATGCCAACACGGATACGCTTTTAAAAATAGTCTGCGGAGCCGCCAATGTGCGTCCCGGATTGAAAGTTGCTTTGGCGATGATTGGTGCAAATCTACCCGGTGGTTTACAGATTAAAGAAACCAAACTCCGCGGAGAATTGTCTCAGGGCATGTTGTGTTCTGTAAGTGAACTCGGTTTAGCAGAACAATCCGATGGTATTATGGAGCTAGATGCTGATGCACCAGTGGGTACGGATTTGCGTGATTATTTAGGTCTTGAAGATAAGGTATTAGATATAGACTTAACGCCTAATCGTGCTGATTGTTTTAGTGTTTTAGGTGTTGCCCGTGAAATTGCAGTATTAAATAAGCTGCCATTAAAAGAGCCTGCTATTGCTACAGTGCCACCTGCAATAGACGATAAATTAAAGATCAGTATAAAAAATCCTGAAGCTTGTTCGCATTATTGCGGTAGGGTTATCAAAGGGATTAATTCAAATGCAACTACACCTTTGTGGATGCGTGAGCGCTTGCGCAGAAGCGGGATTCGTTTAATTCATCCCATCGTTGATATTACTAATTATGTAATGTTGGAATTGGGACAGCCAATGCATGCTTTTGATATGGCTGCAATTAATGGTGAAATAAATGTTCGATTTGCAGTAGATAAAGAGCAATTAGTTTTATTAGATGGTCAAGAAGTCAGTTTGAATGATAAGGTATTGGTAATTGCAGATGCAGAAAAACCCCTTGGCATTGCTGGCATCATGGGTGGTGCGCTTAGTGGTGTTAAAGAACAGACCCAAGATATATTTTTAGAAAGCGCTTTTTTTAATCCTATTACCACTGCTGGTGTGGCAAGAAAATTCGGCCTATTTTCCGATTCTTCACAACGTTTTGAGCGTGGTGTCGATCCCTATTTACAAATTAAGGCATTAGAACGAGCAACTGCTTTAGTAGTAGCTATTGCTGGAGGCCACGTGGGCCCGGTTATTGAAGTCACAAATGAGACCTATCTGCCCAAACAACACAGTTTAAGTTTCGATTCCAGCAAAGTTAAAAAATTAACTGGGCTGGATATTTCTTTGGCTGAAATGCAAACTATATTGGAAGGTTTGGGTTTAGTAATCACTAAGTTACAAAATACGGTTTTTGAAGTGCAGATCCCAACACATCGTTTTGATATTCAATTGGATGTGGATTTAGTAGAAGAAATTATTCGTTTGTATGGCTATGATAAATTATATGCTGAACCAATGAATACGATAGTTCAATCAGGAACTGCCAGTGATAATGAACGAATCGGTACTTTTTTGGCTAATTGGTTTAGAAACAGAGGCTATAACGAGACAATTAGTTATAGTTTCGTTGATCCAGAATTGCAAGAAGCAATTTATCCTGATCAGGAATTCATGCAGTTGCTCAATCCAATTTCTGCAGAATTATCCCAGATGCGACTTGGTTTGTGGCCGGGTTTAATTGCTTCTATGATATACAATATTCACAGACAACAAAACACCGTTCGATTGTTTGAGATTGGGGTAGCGTTTGATGTCGCTCAAGGCAAGCTAACTGAGAGACCTTGCGTTGCTGGAATTTTAACAGGTGAGCATGGCGCTTTGAATTGGAGTGAAACTACTCGAACTTTTGATTTTTATGATCTCAAAGGAGATTTGCAATCCTTATTTGGGTTAATGAAATTACAAAATCTTGTATTTAAATCAGCAGAACATCCAGCACTTCATCCTGGTCAGTCTGCTGAAATAGTATTAGCTGGCAAACAGTTAGGATGGATAGGTGTTTTGCATCCTCGTTTAAGTGATGCCTTAGATTTGCAAAATGATGTAGTCTTGTTCGAGTTAAACCTGTCTGCATTGATAAAAAATAATACAGAAAAGTATCAACAAATATCAAAATTTCCTCAAATTCGTCGTGATTTATCCTTTTTAGTGGATAAAGAGGTTTCAGCTATGATGATTGAAGAGGCGGTACAAGCCTGTTTTACTGAAAAATGGCTTAAAGACTTTGCTGTTTTTGATGTTTATACTGGGCCTGGAATTCCGGATGGCAAAAAAAGCATAGCAATTTCCATGGTACTTCAAGATGATAAACGAACTTTAGTTGATTCTGAGATCAATTTATTAATTAGTGCTATACTCAAATCACTGGAAGATAATTTTTCAATTATATTGAGGGACTAATAATGAACGCACTAAGCAAAGCCATAATAGCAGATACCTTATGCGATGACTTAAAGCTATCTAAACCAGTTTCTAAGGAGCTGGTAGAGAATTTTTTTGAAGAATTACGTTACTCTCTTGAAAATGGAAAACATGTGAAATTATCGGGTTTTGGTAATTTTACTCTTAGGGATAAGCCGCAAAGACCAGGGAGAAACCCAAAAACGGGTAAAGAAATCCCTGTATTGGCGCGTAGAGTGGTTACTTTTAAGCCAGGATTGAAATTAAAGTTAAAAATTGAAGCAATAGGAAAGTAACTCGTTGACTTATTATAAAAAACATATACTTATGTGCACCAATCAAAAGGTTGCCGGCAAACCATGTTGTGCTAATGGTGGCGGTGAACCTTTTGTTGAATACATGAAAACGAAACTATTAGAATTAGACATGCATGGCCCTGGAAAAATGAGGGTTAGTCGGTCTGGCTGTCTTGGTAGATGCAGTTCTGGTCCCTGTATAGTCATTTATCCTGAGGGTGTTTGGTATACCTACTCCACTTTTGAGGACATCGATCTGATTATTAATAGTTATTTAATTGCTGGAGAGCCTGTCACGTCCTTGCTGATTGAGTAAAGATGAGCAGGGGAAAGGGCGTGCATTGGATTTGTGCTTATTTTTGTCCTGTGCTCACATTTTCATGGTTTTTCTGGTATAATGCGCCGTTTAGTACTTTTTCATAAGGTAATTGTAAATTTTTATCTTATTTTACTTGTAGGATGTTTCTGTTTTGGTTAAAATCGCCCGTCCATGATAGAAAGAATACCAATTTAGGCGGTTCGGAGTTTATTTAATGAAGACATTTAGTGCCAAAGGCCATGAAGTCAAGCGTGACTGGTTTGTGGTAGATGCAAGCAATGTAGTTTTAGGCCGGTTAGCGACTGAGGTAGCCCGTCGTTTACGTGGTAAACATAAAGCTGAGTTTACCCCACACGTTGATACCGGTGATTACATTGTTATCACTAATGCGGAAAAAGTCGCAGTGACTGGCCGTAAATTTAAAGATAAAATGTATTATCGTCATACTGGCCACCCTGGTGGGATTAAGTCAGTAAGTTTTGAAAAGATGCAAAATACTAACCCAACTAAGATTATTGAGCTTGCTATTAAAGGCATGCTACCTAAAAATCCTTTGGGTAGAGAGATGTATCGTAAATTAAAAGTTTATGTTGGCAGCGAGCATCCGCATACTGCACAGCAACCTAAGCAACTTAAGATTGAGGAATAAGTACTATGGCTGAATTGCAGCAATACTATGGCACTGGTCGTAGAAAGAGTTCAGTAGCTCGTGTGTTTTTGCGCCCTGGTAAAGGCGAAATCAAAGTAAATGATCGGTCTTTACAAGAATATTTTTGTCGCGAAACTGCTTGTATGGTTGTTATGCAACCCTTAGAAACAGTAGAGCTAGTTAATAAATTTGATATGTATATCACTGTAGAAGGTGGTGGTGTTTCTGGTCAAGCAGGCGCAGTTCGTTTAGGCATAGCTAGAGCATTAGTTGCTTATGACGAAGAAGGTCTTGCTGAAGATGCAGAACCAAATCCAAATTCATTCCGCAGAAAACTTAGAGCTCGTGGTTTATTAACGCGTGATTCTAGACGTGTTGAAAGAAAGAAAGTGGGCTTACACAAAGCGCGCAGAGCTACTCAGTACTCCAAACGTTAATTTGTATCCTGCCATTGTTGGTTGGGCCTTGGCCCAACCTATATGGGTGTGTTTACAATTCATTTTTTTAAGGCCTACGTCCCGCGGCTTGTCCGCGGGATCCAGAGATTTTCAATAAAGCAAAGTCTTGTTGCATAAATTCAGATCCTATTGGATCCCGCGGACAAGCCGCGGGACGTAGAGAATTGAATTGTAAACACGCCCTAGTCTAGTTAAAATAAATAACCGTTAAATCCTTCATAAAACATCCCATACCATCAGAAAATATGGTATAATTAACAAATTGTTTTTTATCGTATTCAGGCCTATTGCTGCATGCATATAAGAATTATAGATTAGGAGCTCTAATGGCAATCGTTGCAAAGCGCACAATTATGTCCCTATTTTCAGATGCTGATGATGTTTATAGCCATCAAATTCGAATCGTTTTAGCTGAGAAGGGTGTTAATGTAGAGATACTCAATGCTACACAAGCAGAACCAGGTGATGACTTACTTGCTTTAAACCCATATGGAACAGTTCCTACGCTTATTGATAGAGAGCTTGTGCTTTATGAAGCACGAATTATTATGGAATATTTGGATGAGCGTTTCCCTCATCCTCCGTTATTGCCGGTTTATCCAGTAGCTCGAGCAGAAACACGCAAAATGATGCATAGAATAGAGCAGGACTGGTATTATCTCATGCAATATATTCTTAGAAATGAGAATGCAGAACAAGCAAGAGAAAATTTACTTGAGAGTTTGACTAGTTTGGATCCGGTTTTTGCCGATAAAGTGTATTTTTTAAGTGATGAATTTTCATTATTAGATTGTGCTTTAGCTCCATTACTTTGGCGTATACCTAAATTGGGTATTGAAATTCCCGCTAGCTTTAAAGGATTAACTGCTTATATGCAAAGAGTTTTTAAACGTGAATCCTTCCAAGTAAGTTTGACGGAAGCAGAGAGACAATTAAGAGCAGCATAATATGGATATGACTTCGAATAAGCCTTATTTAATTCGTGCGTTTTATGATTGGATAGTGGACAATCAATTAACCCCTTATGTTTTGGTTGATGCTGAGTATCCTGGTATTCAAGTTCCTGAAGAGCATATTCGTCAAGGCCGCATTGTTTTAAATATTTCCCCGGCCGCAACCAGGGGTTTGCTTTTAGAAAATGACAGAATAGTATTTACTGCTCGGTTTTCTGGTAAAACCGAACAGATCTTTGTATCACCTAAATCAGTTTTAGAAATTTATGCGAAAGAAAATGGCAGAGGGATTGCTTTTGCTCAAGAAGATGATAGTGATAATCCCCCGCCTGATTCTGGCAATTCAGCACCAACATCTAAAACTAAGCCAGCTTTGAAGTTAGTGAAGTAAGGCATCAACTCAGTGGCGAAGAGATCAGCTCTAGGTTGAGTTATTTGACGCAACAATTGTCGCAGTTGATAGATTTGTTGGGTTAAAGATCCCAACCTACAGACTTAAAACCATACATCCCTAATCCTTCCCCTCCTTGGGTAGAAGGGAGTAGTCAGTTCGGATGACGTACGTTTTGGTAAAAGGAGCCAGTGTGACCAAACCAGATAATGCCCTTTATCGCTGTGATCAAATCCGCGCTTGCGAAAAAAAAGCTATAGAACTGAATCAATGCACAGAAATTGAATTGATGAATCTAGCGGGAAAGGAAGCCTTTCAATTTGTTCTTAAAACCTACCCACAATTAAAACATATTGCAGTCTTTTGCGGTGCTGGCAATAATGCGGGTGACGGCTATGTCTTTGCCCGATTAGCTCATGAACACGGTTTAGCCGTTATAGTCTATCAATGTAAAGCAATAGAAGATTTGCCACCTGCTGCTAGAGAATCTGCTGAGCAAGCGATTAATGCGGGGGTTGATTGCCAAACAGCTGATGAACCTTTAGATAGTGAAGTTGAATTAATTATTGATGCACTACTAGGAATCGGTATCAAAGGCCTGGTTCATGGTCTGATTGCAAATGCTATTCAACACATTAATGCTAGTGGTTTACCCGTTGTATCCTTAGATATTCCTTCAGGGCTTAATGCTGATACCGGCAAAGTAGAAGGTTTTTGCGTCCAAGCTACTGCAACAGTAACCTTTACTGCCTTAAAAACGGGAATGTATACCCTCAATGGTCCTGATTATTGCGGTCTTATTTATTGCAGAAAATTACAGTTGGAAGCATTTTTATCTTTGTTTATTCCAGCCGCTTTACTTTTGAATCAAGCAAGTTTTTCTTTGCCTTTACCGAAGCGTAAGAAAAATTCTCATAAAGGGGATTTTGGGCACGTATTGGTGATCGGTGGCGGGCCTGGCATGCCCGGGGCTGTGACCTTGGTAGCAAAATCGGCATTAAAAACTGGAGCAGGTAGTGTGACGGTTGCAACTTGGCCTGAGTATGCTCAAGGTGCATTGCCTGATCTTCCAGAAGCGATGGTCTGGGGTGTTCATACCGCCAAAGATTTAGAACCACTTTTAGCAAAAGCGACCGTGTGTGTCATAGGTCCTGGCTTGGGAGAGGATGAATGGGCTCAAAGCTTGTTTTTAGCGGCTATTACCTCGCAATTACCAATGATTATTGATGCCTCAGCTTTACGGTTATTAGCAAAATATCCTCAAGTAGATGATAATTGGATCTTAACACCGCATCCAGGTGAGGCTGCAAGCTTATTAGCCTGCAGCACGGAGGCGATTCAATCAGACCGATATACAGCGGCAACCAAAATCCAACAACACTACGGTGGCGTCGTCGTGCTTAAAGGAGTAGGAACTATTATTCAAGTACACGATAAGGGTACTTTTGTTTGTCCAAAAGGCAATCCAGCCATGGCAACTGCTGGCATGGGTGATGTATTAAGTGGTATTATTGCCGGTTTGTGCGCACAAGGGATTTCTTTATCTGACTCCGCTAAACTTGGAGTTTGGGTGCATGCTTTTGTAGGTGATACACTCGCAAGTACAAAAAGTACAGCAGGTATATTAGCTAGTGATTTGATATCCTTATTGCCCAGTATGTTACATAGTTTAAATAATGACAAATAATGCTGCAAACCTACGTACCGCGGCTTGTCCGCGGTATCCATCACATCCCCAGATACCGCGGACAAGCCGCGGTACGTAGGCATTCCGAGGATTTGAGATAATGAGTCGTCAATTGACATTAGATGTACCTGATGAAGAAGCAAGTACACAATTTTCCAATCATTTAGCAGCCTGTATTAATCCAGGTTTAATTTTGGCTTTTAATGGTGAATTAGGTACTGGAAAAACTACCATTATTCGAGCTATGTTACGCCATTTAGGTGTAGAATCAGCTATTAAAAGTCCTACTTTTTCTTTAGTTGAAAGTTATTTATGCGACACGATGCAGATTAATCATTTTGATTTATATCGTATAAATCATGAGGAAGAGTTAGACTATTTAGGATTTAGAGATTATTTTACTAAAGACAGTATTTGTTGCATCGAGTGGGCAGAGCGTGCGGGCAAGGCATTGCCTAAAGTAGATATTCAGTTTAATTTAACTATAAAAGGGGCAGGTCGCGAGATGCACATTCATGCATTAAGTGAAGCTGGCAATAAAATGCTTAATTGCTTGGAAACCTACTTATGAGCATACGAATCTGGTGTTTGTTATGGTGTTTTATTTCTGTCGTGGCGCATTCTGCGCAATTGAAAACAATTTCTGCTCATTCAAAAGAAAATAATGCTTCGCTGCATTTTGCAGTTTCAGGAACTTTTACTTATAAAGTATTTGTTTTGAATAATCCTTATCGCATAGTAATCGATTTAGGAAGCACTTCTTTGGGTGTAAATTTAAATCAACTAAATCTTCCTACCTCTTTAGTAAAACAAGTACGTAGTGGTAAACCTGATGCAAATACTTTGCGACTAGTAGTCGATGTCAGCCAGGCTTTACGCGTCAAATCTTCTTTTTGGCAAGAAAATGGCAGCATTAAAGGTGTACAAATGGATCTTGAGCCAATAACTGGCAAGATTGAGCCAGTGGTAGCACAAAAACCAAAACCAGTTTTCAAAGCAGCTAAACCTGTTCAAGCGCAGATTAAAAAACAGCCAGTAGCCAGCACCCTGCCTGTCAAACCAACTAGAATTCCCATTCGAATTTCGCACAACCCTTCCTCATCCATACGTGATGTACTAGTAGTTTTAGATGCAGGACATGGTGGAAAAGATCCAGGTGCCAGAGGCCCGCATCAAAGTCGTGAAAAAGATGTGGTTTTGGCAATCACACTAAAACTAAAACGTTTAATCGACAAACAACCTGGAATGCGTGCCGTTTTAACCCGATCCGGCGATTATTACGTTGGTTTAAGAAATAGATTGGATATTGCACGAAAATATAATGGTGATATCTTTGTTTCGGTACATGCAGACGCATTTAATAATCCGCATTCGCATGGCGCTTCAGTATTTGCTCTTTCTCAAAGCGGTGCAACCAGTGAAGCTGCGCGTTGGATTGCAGAAAAGGAAAACTATTCCGAGTTAGGTGGGGTTAATCTGGGTGATTTGGACGATCAAAATGGCGTGGTGCGTTCGGTATTAATTGATTTATCCCAAACCTCTACCATTAATTCTAGTTTGCAAATGGGTTCGCACGTTTTAGGTCAATTAAATGGTTTTACCGCTTTGCATAATACTAAGGTGGAACAAGCACGATTTATGGTATTAAAATCGCCTGATATTCCATCGATTTTAGTAGAAACAGGATTTATTTCTAATCCTAAAGAGGAGCGTAATTTAACGAGCCAAGCTTATCAAAATCGTTTAAGTCAGGCCATCTTCCAAGGAATTAAAAATTATTTCTGGGATAATCCTCCTCAAGGTACGCGTATTGAATTAATGATGGCAAGAAAATGAGAATTTATCAGTTACCACCTGCTGTTGCCAATCAAATTGCAGCAGGTGAGGTCATAGAAAGACCGGCATCTATAGTTAAAGAATTACTAGAAAATGCTTATGATGCCGGTGCCAACGTGATTAATATTGAAATCGGTTATGGTGGTTTAAATCATATTAAAATTAGTGATAATGGTGTTGGTATTTTGGCAGAAGATTTGCCTTTAGCCATAGCTGCACATGCAACAAGCAAAATAAAAACCTTAAATGACTTATATGCAATTGAGAGTATGGGTTTTAGAGGTGAAGCTCTTGCCAGTATTGCCTCAGTAGCGAAACTTACCCTAATTTCCCGACCGGCCGAACAAGAACATGCAATGATGTTACGCACGCAGGGGGATGAAATCAGTCTTACACCTTGTGCCCGGGCAGTTGGAACTACTCTTGAAGTGGCGGATATTTTTTTCAATGCTCCGGTGCGTAAACGATTCTTAAAAAGTGAAAAACTTGAGTTTCAAGCGATAGAAACGGTTATAAAGCGTTTTGCTTTGAGCGCTCCTCATTGTGCAATTACGGTAAAACATAATTCTAAATTAGTATTATCTCTGCCCGCAGCTATTAATGAGCAGGCGAGATTAAGCCGAATGAGTAAATTATTCGGCAGCGCCTTTATGCAAGATGCCATTGTGCTTGATGTTGCCGTGGGTAGTATGCGTCTTTATGGTTGGATTAGCGGCCCTAATTTTCAACGCAGTCAAAATGACCGACTATGGGTGTATATTAATCAACGTATGGTTAAAGATAAATTAATCAATCATGCCTTAAAACAAGCCTATAACGACTTATTGCATCCTGGTCGCTTTCCAGCGTGTTTACTTTATTTTGGCATTGATACTAAGGAAGTAGACGTTAATGTCCATCCAACCAAACATGAAGTGCGATTCACTCAAGCACGTTTGGTGCATGATTTTTTTACCACGCATATAACTAAAGCATTAAACTCTTCTCAGGCCGCGGTCGTTGAAGTATCGACCCCAAAGCCAAGTAGTGTAGCAATTCATGAACCTTATATGCCATTTACCGCGCATCAATTTCAAAAACAGGATTCTGAAACTCCTTGGGTATTTTTAAATACTAAATACATCCTGGTATTTATTAAAGAGCAGGCTTATGTGGTTGATGTGCTTACTTTATATCAGAATTATTTAGCGGATTTATTAAATAGCGCAGAATTACCTTTAGCATCCAGGCCCCTGTTAGTTCCTATCAATCATACAATAGCATGTTCCCTTGAGATGCAAGAGCAATTGGCGCAGGTAGGAATGCAGATTGAAGTGCTTACTCCTACCACAGTATCTGTACGTAGTATGCCAATTCAATTACCTTATTTAGATATACGCAGTTTTTTGGATTTATTTGCTGCCACAGCCAGCTCTGTATCAATTCAAAAAACATGTGAATTTTTAAGCAAAGCCCAAAAATTTGATCCCCGTTTGTTTAGTAATGAGGAACGAATGGAATTAAATAAGTTATTGCTTGATTCTAAAGTGCCCGCGTCTTTATGCAAAGTGCTTACTGAAGAAGATTGTAGGAACTTGCTCCATGTCTAATGTTATCTGTATTATGGGACCGACAGCCTCAGGTAAAACAGCTTTAGCTTGTGAACTGGTTTCTCATTTTCCCTGTGAAATTATTAGCGTAGATTCAGCTTTGATTTATCGTGACATGGACATAGGCACGGCTAAACCGAGCGTAGAGGAATTAAGGACAGCACCGCATCATTTAATTAATATTAAAAATCCCAATGAATCCTATTCAGCTGCCGAATTTTGTAAAGATGCTTTAGCTTTGTGCGCCACAATTCAAAAAAGAGGGCGTATTCCTCTATTAGTTGGTGGCACTATGATGTACTTTAATTCCTTACAAAAAGGCTTGTCGGTATTGCCAGAAGCTGATGAATCAGTGCGCAAGCAAATAGAAGCCGAAGCAGCTCAATTAGGTTGGGAGGTTCTGCATCAAAGATTAGCCCAAGTTGACCCAGAGGCTGCGGCACGTATCCACGCACACGATACACAAAGGATTCAAAGAGCTTTGGAAGTGTATCAAATTAGCGGTACGACTTTAACGCATTTATTGTTGCAGAAAAACTCGAGTCCAGCTTATCAGTTTTTGAATGTAGCCCTAATTCCAGAAAATCGTGCTTGGCTACATGAGCGCATAGCTCAAAGATTTGATGCGATGTTACAGCAAGGTTTTGTTGAGGAAGTACAAAAGTTGCAAGAGCGTTGGCAGTTGAGTAAAAATATGCCCGCTATGCGTTGTGTTGGTTATAGACAGGTTTTAGAGTATCTGCAAGGTGATTATGATTATGCTCAAATGCGTGAGAAAGGAATAGCTGCAACCCGTCAATTAGCGAAGCGGCAATTAACTTGGCTACGTCACTGGGATGATTCCTGGGTATTTGATCCACAAAATGCAACTTTTACGACAGATATTCTGGAGAAAATGAGTGAATTATTGGATAATGAGTAGCATGTGTTATCGAACTTATATGGAACAGATTAAATGAATACAAAAGAACAAGCAGCGACTAAAAAAAATTATGTTGTACACAAGCATGAATTACCTTTAAGTTGTCCTACGGATGACATGCAGCTTTGGAATGCGCATCCCAAAGTCTATTTGCCCATAGAAAAAACAGGTGTGGAGGTTTGTCCTTATTGCGGTTCTCGCTTTGTATTGCAGAATGATTAAGTCAACTTGTGAAGCTTTACGTCCCGCGGGACGTAAAGAGCTCAATTGTAAAAATGTCCTAATAATTTTAATGTTAAGCGTGGCTGTTGCTATACCAGCGAATGCCGCCACTGTTTTTAAAAAGCCCGAGGTAGTGGTTTTAATCCATGGTTTATTACGTACTACTTTGAGTATGTTGCCTTTAAAACTCTATTTGGAACATCAAGGTTATGAGGTCAAATACTATAGTTATATTTCAGCGCGGTACAGTATTCACGAACATGGGATGGCATTAAGGCAGTATATCAATCAGTTAGAAGCCAGTAATCCTAATCAAAAGATTCATTTTGTTACGCACAGTTTGGGTGGAATAATTCTAAGAGAAGCTCTGGCAACACAGAGCAGCGATCAATTAAAACATATTGGTTATGCAGTAATGTTAGCCCCGCCCAATCAAGGTTCCGAGCTTGCGCGCTTTTCAACTAAAGCGATGCCTTTATTTAATTATTTTGTAAAACCATTACCTGAATTAAGTTCGGATCCAAAAGCCTATGTCCATAAAGTCCCTTTGCCTAAATTTAAAATGGGCATAATTGCGGGTAGATATGATGCTAAAGTTCCTCCTGCCTCAGCACAACTTCAAGGCCAAAAAAAAGTAGCAATTGTTAACACCACGCATACTTTTATTATGGTTAAACCTAAAACCATGAAACTAGTACTGCATTTTTTACAAAACGGAAATTTTGCTTGAAAAATTATCAAAGCTTGATGATTCCTTCTCTGTCATTACGCGACACCTACTTCCGGAGGGAGAAGGAAACAACTTAGCAGGTTGGGTCATTGCCCCAACATTTTGTGTGCACGACGCTGCGTTTTTGGCGGCAATGACCGAGTCCACTTTTGGCAATAAGTCATGTATTTTTTGGTTGGAATTCTGCGCAACATTTTGCGATTCTGTCTTGGCTTTTTCTAAATGCGGTAAGGATTGATGTTTAAAACGATAAACATTGAGCAAAATAAGACAGGCTTGAATACCCATTAGTGCTGCACCAACGGCAGGATTTATTGCAAAGCCGATAACTAGCAAAATGCCACATGCTAACAATACCGCACCTGTATTATAGGTGAAACTCATGAGGAGATTTTGTTTAATATTCGTCGCTGTTTGTTCTGCAATTGCAAAAGCACTAACCATGGCCAATAAACTATTATTTTGAATAACTGCTCCGGCCTTTTGCTGAGTGATCTCGTCGCCATTTTTGGAGGCTACGGCGATACTGAAAGTACTGGTAGCAATTGCATGTGCGTCATTGTCGCCATCGCCTACCATCGCTACTTTATAGCCTTGATTTATTAAAGATTGAATGTATGCAGGTTTGGAATTTTTTGTACTGCTTGTCGAGGTAGTACCAACACAGGCAGCATGTACCGTATCTATAGACAAAATTTTGGCATAACGTCTTGCTGTATCTTCATCTGCACCAGTGCATAGGTGTACCTGTTTCCCCATTGCTTTTAAGGCATCAATACTGGCTTTCGCATCTTTACGCAAAGCTTGAGTAACTATGAAATACCCTAGAACTTTTCCTTTTCTAGCTACATATACCACACTGTCGCCGGCTGCAAGTTTTAATTCTGATGTTATTTCTTTTGTATCAATGCCTTGATCGTGCATTAATGAAGAACTGCCAATGAAATACTCTTCTTCATCAATAACCCCTGATTCACCAGCATGATGCAGTTTTTTGGCTAAATTGATAGTTGATTGTTGACCACCGCGTTCTTGGGCAAAGGCAAAAACGGCTTTACCTACAGGATGTAGAGAACGCTTTTCTAAAGTACAGGCTAAATTTAATAATTCCTGCAGGGATATGCCTGAGTCATCCAATGCCTTAAAGTCAGATATTGTTGGAATACCTGTGGTTAAGGTTCCATGTAAATCGATAACTACTACATTAATAGATGCAGCTCTATGCACAGCGTCCGCATCTTTAAATTGTACTCCGTTTTCCGCAGCTTTGTTTATTCCAGTTTTGACCGCCCAGGGAATTATTGCACCTAAAGTACAGGGACAGGCGGAAACGAGGACAGACAAAGCACATTGTATTGCTAGCGCTGGTGGGAAGAAAATGCTAACAACTATCCCGCTAATTAGGGCTAAACCTATCACTGCAGGAATAAAATAACTTAAAATTTTATTTGCTGTAATTTCTATCGGTGCTTTCGTCAGCAGAGCTTGTGCTATATTATTATCCAATTTTGCCAAATAAGATTGAGCACTTGGTTTGGTAACGCGTAATTTTAAAGGTCCGGTGCCTGGGGCAAGACGCATCCCCGCAAATATTTTTTCTCCTATGGGATAGGAGCGAGGAATAGTTGAACCGGTGATAATAGTATCAAATATAGAGCATGTTTGTTCGCAAACACCATCAATCGGAATAATTTTTTCAGTTTCTTTTGCTGGATAGATGATAATTCAATCAACTGGATTGAGTTTATCTAGTGCAACCGTTTTTTTAATACCATTTTCTACGCGAATTACGTATTTATCGGCACGTTCTTTAAAGGTCGCGGGGATGATTTTTTGTTTTAAGGTTTCTTCAATGGCTAAACCGACATGTCTAAAGCCATAAATTAATAATCCCGTTTCAAACATCATGGGTAACCAAGGTACAAAGAAGGAAGCGATGGATACCCCAAGTACCGCAATGGAGCTAATAGCTAACAAGAGATTCATAGTTAAGGTGCCCGATTTAAATAGTTTTAAACCGGCCTCATAGTAAGAACGCGCGCCCAAAGCCAAAGTTAGCAGTCCACTGACTACACCCAGTGCAATCATGACTCCTAAAGGAATATGACCTACAACTAAAGTCCCTACCAGTAAAGCAATGCCACCGAGTACGCCAAGTGCTCCCAAAAACCAATGGGATTTGATTAGTGTCAAAATTCGTTGACTTAGTGTTTGTGGTTTGGCTTTTGCAGATGCGTCTTCTAACTTTTTTGCATAGTCATAAGTTTCGCAGTCATATTCCATATCGTTAATATTATTTGCAATTTCTTGCCATAATTTTTGATGGTCCTGCCCCAGATTGCCTAACTGAATAGTAACCTTTTTAGGATCTAGAGCAGCAATGTCGACTTGAAGGCTTTTGAAGTTAGTTTTATAGGTCGCACGCAACATGGACTCTATCGAACTACTACAATTAACGCAGTTCATCCCATTAACATAAAAAACATAGGGTTCATACATAAATAAATCTATAATCCACTTTAATTAATCCTTTGCTGGCTCTCCAGATGGAGAAAAGCTAGGAAGATTATTTTTCGTATTTTGAAGTAACATCATCGAGTTAGTTAATAAAATACGCTCTTCTTGTTTGCGGTTTAAATACAGCTGGTAATTAATTTCGGCTAATAAGAGAGCCGTTTCCTTTTGGATGGTTGCAGGAGAAGCATTATTGATTTGCTTAATCCAACTATCACCTTGTTTCCCAGTGGAATCTGTTACTGGTCTTAGACGCCAAGTAGCCATGGTAAATTCAGCAAGTGCTTGGCTTGTTAGCGCATCTCCCTCTCCTTGAGGCAATCTTCTAGACATAATCTGGTATAAATTCGAAATAGCAACAGAGCTTTGAGCTGCATAGACTCGAATATTTGCAAGGTAGGTAACAATTTTCTGTTGCGCTTCTTCGATTTCTTTAGCTTGTTTCACGTCTGTTGGATGCTGTAGCTGTGCAGTTGCATAGGCTGCTGCATAATCAGCAAAGTTTGCAGGAGTAAATGGAACAATCATAGCAGCAGCGTAGCGAATAAAATTAGCCGCATCTTGTGCTTGGCTTCCTGCTGTTAATCCAGTACTGGCGTTATTAGGATTATCCCCTTGATTTGACTTTGTTGAATACATAAGTGGTGCCAATAAGGAGTCACTATCAAGCTGACTCAATAAAGGTTTTATGTAGTCATCATACGAATACATTGGTTCACCTGCTTTTGCAATTGGTGGCCATTTGCTACCAATAACATTAGCCATTACTAAGTATTCATACTGTAATTTACAATCAGAAACATATTGCGTGGAATCACTTGCTTGGTAACAATTACTTACATCAGTTGTTCCTAAAATGTTTAACAAAGCTTGAGTCACGGGATCTTTTTGTGCTGGGTAATATTTTAGCAAGTCAATTACAGGATCAACAGATGCAGATGTATGGCTATTAGCACTGTACGGGTCAGGTTTCGTAAAAGTAAGATTAGCCAAATCATTAATTGGAGAAGAGTTGGGTACCAAGGAAGGTTCAGCCCCACCACTAACTGCAGGTACGGTAATAGCGCCTAAATAACTATCAATCAGAGTTTTGCCCATAGCTACGTTTTTATCTTCGTTGAATAAAGACATATTTGGCGGCTTAGTTTGCGGGGCGGTGGTGACATCATAACCAAAATAACCACCAAGGTATTTTAAATAGTCTTTTAACTCTCCACCCTCATCATCTTGGGCTGCAGCAGGAAATACACTAAAAAGCATAAGAACAAAAGGTGCCAGTTTACTCATTAACTTCATTATTCATCCCCTTCCAGAGCGCGGAGTACAAGATTAAGTCGATATTGACAAAAAACTCGGGCTAACAATCGCAAACGCTCAAAAACAATATTGCGTTTTAGAAAAAATCCGGCTGGGTCAGTAGGGCCCAGACTGGTTTCTTCAGCATGAATTAATACCCGTGAAGCACTA
>JBAZRP010000025.1:0-13117 GCA_041662885.1 Legionella sp. | reverse complement strand
GGGTGGACTGTATCGATTGCTTGCAGCAATCTAAGACCTCTCCCTGATTTTATATTACCTACTATACGAATAAACTTATCTTCTTCAGCCATTAAGCCCAAGTCAATTTTTTCAATATTATCAAGCTGTTCACCTAGTTTTCGCATGGCTTCTTCAAACTCTGGATTTCCATCCAAAGTCCAGTCTTCTACGCTTTCCATAAAGGTGATAACCCGGTAGATCATGGGGTCTATGTAATCAAACCAATACTGGGCAGAGGCTTCATGACTCAAATCAGGCATAATTTACTCTTTTTTTACTGTGATAAGTTGATGTACTAATCTACTTGATACTACTATAGTATATTATAAGAGGTAAATGTCTAAATAGCAGAAAGTAAAAATTATGAAAAAGAAATCTGGCTCAAGAACAGGGAAAATTCTTTCACGACTGATAAATATTCGTGCATGGGCTGATTGGGATAGAGTAAAGGGATACACTGAGTACCTGGTAAATGGGGTTAGTCGAATGGTTTCGCCTAGTGAAGCCAAATCTGGGGAGTCTTTTAAGGCTGCACAAATTCAATACAATCTTAGTGACGCTGAACTACTAGCTAAAGAAAAGGCTTTATGGCGATTAAGCGTGTTTATGCTCACTATGGCGGCAGGTTTATTTATCTATATGATTTATCAGCTTATATTAGGAAATTTTTTAGCTGCTTTTGTTAGTGTTTTTGTGGTATTAATCGCTTTGGCTTTAGCTTTTCGTTACCATTTTTGGTATTTTCAAATAAAAAATAGAAAATTGGGATGTACCTTTAAAGAGTGGTTTCAGCATGGTTTGATGGGTGAGAAATAATGAATAAATTACTTACGGCACTTATGCTCTTATTTTTCCCCGCACTGGTTCTGGCAGATGCTGGTAATTTAAGTTTTGCACCTCCTCCTGGTGATTATTCTGTTGTATTTCTGGGAAATTTATTTGGTATCGTTGACGGCGTTTTGCATGGCACCGGTAGTCAGATCATGGGCGCTATGTTTGCAGTGTTTAACGCAGCAGTGCTTGCTTTGGGCGGAATAATTATTATGTATACCCTCATGGTATCGACCATGAATACCGCTCACGAAGGTAAAATGATGGGGGAAAAGTGGTCTTCAATATGGATTCCCGTCCGCGCTACCATGGGTTTGGCTTTATTAATTCCAAAGGCATCTGGTTATTGTTTGATGCAGATTTTTGTCATGTGGTTGGTGGTTCAGGGGGTAGGGGCCGCAGATAAAATTTGGGAAGCAGCCTTGAGTTATCTAAATAGAGGCGGGGTTATTATCAAAACTGAAAGTACCCAATCTATGCCAGGATTGCTATCAACAGGTCAATCAGGTTTACAAGTGGGTGCCTTTACTATGCTTGCCGGACAAGTGTGTATGTTGGGCATACAAAAACAATTAGAAGCGCAAAAGGAATATTTAACGAATTTAAAATCTGCTAGTCCTTGTGATATTCCCGCATGTGTACCCGATGAAAAACATGCCTGTCCGAAAAACAAAAAACCTATATTATGCACCCAAACTGTTCCAGACTTTCTTGGCAGTGTGAATATGGTTGTCTTCCAAAATAATCATCCTGGTACAAGTACTTTTGCTATGCAGATGCCGAATTTCAGTAAAGATGATTATCCAGACTTTTATGGCTTAAATGGTATTTGCGGAACTATAAAGTGGTCTTCAGTATCACAGCTAGGAGATACTCCGGCACAACCAGGTCAGAATAATTGTCTCGGATGTAGTGGTTCAGGTTGTACTAACTGTTCTAATGGGATACCACTTACTGGAGCAGAATATCAAACGGCACAATTATCGCGTGCTATAGCCATGCAACAAATGTACATGACCTTGGCCACCCTTGCGCAGGCGATGATAAACAATGATCCGCAGCTTGTTCCTCCCAATAACCCTGGTAGTGCTGGTAATGCTCCTTATTCACCAGTAGCGACGCAACAATATGGCGCTCCTTATACTGAAAATAATTTACTCTGTACTGTGTTTAAAGATAAGTGCGTATCTTGGGGATTATTACCGTCTGCAAATAATGCTGCTGGTGTACTTTTTAGTGGAACCGAGTTTTTAGGAGCTATGAATGATTACAACGGAATTATGGCACCTACAAACAATTTAATTGCAGCATCAGCAGATACCGCAACAGCAAATAACACTAGAGCATTTATCGATAAAGCAACGTCGCAAGGATGGTTGATGGCTGGTGCCTATTTTATGGATTTGGTGAAATTAAATGGTAATGCAGAAAATAAACAAGGCGCTGTAGAAAATAATGGTATGGAAGCAAGTATCTTTACTACGGCTGATTTGTCTGACGCCTGTTCGAATAAATATGCGTTTTTATGCGATATGTTAGGTACTGATCCTGAAAGTAAAATACTTGCAATTCAAGCTTTGATTGATGGAACTGGTGTTCCAAATTCCGATTCAAAGGCTTTGCCTGCCCCGATTACTAGCGATGATAAAACGACTATGGATCGCAAAGCAGTTACCGAAGCAAACTCAGCAACTGCATACGGATTTATGAATAATTCAGTAATGATCCAGCTTCCTGGTCAGCCGGGTTTAGAAAAATTAACCTTTGATAAAGTCTTGACTATTACTGTAGATACCACTCCAATGAAAATGAAAAAAGCCAAGTTTGATTGTGGTAAAGTGGTTATTATCGTATTCAAGTTCTGTCTCGGATGGCTCTTAGGTAATTTGTTTTATAATATCTTGTTCCTAAATTTCTATAACGGCATGATGTTCCTGATACAAAATGTCATTCAGCAGATTTCTATGGTGTTCTTGATGATACCGTTGCAAGGCATGTCCTGGATATTCCGACAAGGAATAACTACGCTTTCTAAACCAGGCGTTAATCCTATAGTTGCTATGGCGAATATGGGTGTGCAATACATTAATTTTTCTGCAGAACTATGGTTGATGATGATAGGAAAAGCTATAGCTTGCGCCATGATACCTATTTTTGGTCCAATTATTTTTGCATTTTTATCTATAGGTATGCCTATTATTATGTCATGGATAGGTATTATGACAGCGATAGGATTTACCACTGCTTATTATACCCCCTTGCTGCCTTACATGATGTTTCTGTTTGGTACTATAGCCTGGCTCATGGTCGTAATTGAGGCTATGGTTGCAGCACCGGTAGTGGCTCTGGGAGTTACACATCCTGAAGGGCATGAAGCCTTTGGTAAGGGAGAGCCGGCCATTATGATCTTGTTGAATGTATTTTTACGTCCGGCAATGATGATTATTGGTTATATTGCGGCAATCGCTTTATCTTATGTGGGTGTGTGGATTTTGAATGCGAGCTTTGATCATGCTGTAAGTATATTTCAAGGTGGTCCAGATGCTACTCAGCCAGGCGGGGGCGGAGGTGGTTATGGACATAAAAATAGCTTCGCAGGCGGTGCTTATGGCAGTGATGAAAATGCGTTTGTAGGAAAAAAAGAGCAAGGTTCTGGTTCAGGTCTGACTCGTTATACAGGTTGGGCGGGTATTTATGCCTTCTTCTTCTCTATTTTATCTTATACAACTATTTATATGATCATAGTGCAACAAGCATTTTCTATGATTTCGATTTTACCGGATAAAATTTTACGATGGATTGGTGGTACTCCTGAGCAATTGGGTCAAGAGTCTTCTCGTTGGGGCGATCAATTGAAATCCGCCGGTGAGGGTGCTGCTAAAGAATCACAGGCCGCTCAAGGTCAGATTGGTAAACAGCAGGCTGCGAAAATGATGAAGGGTGTCGAGTCTGCCAAACAGGCTATCGAGGATTATACTGGTGGTGCTGGTGAGACCACAGGAGGGGGCGGTGCTCCTCCAGAGGCAGGCGGTGGCGGTGGTGGCGCCGGCGGTGGTGCCGGTGGTGGCCAAGGGTCAGCAGCTCAAAGCTCTTCAAGTGGTTCGGGAGGTGGCGGTGCATTATTGGGTGGTGCCGAAAGTGGGGCTGGTGGCGGGGCAGGAAAATCCTCACGAAAATCTCCAGGGCCAACGCCAAAGATATAACACTAATTTATTCTTGCTGGTAGTCTTTGGCGCCAGCAATGATGAGTTTATAGACACGTTCGCTGATTATACCCTGCTCAAACTTCAACTTGGCATCCATAGTCATCAACTGGCCTCTTTGACGGACTAATTTGCGTGTAGCTGATGTGACCTCATTCGGGTCGCTTTCTAAAAGTATGTCTCGTACCTCTTCATTGAAAACTAAATACTCTCTTAAGGCTACACGTTTTTCATCAACTGTTGGTACTAGTTTTTGCCAAATACATACCCGAATAGTTTCCAAAATATCAATGGTTCTACCTAAGCGCTCTTCTCCAGAGAAAGAGGTCACCAAGCGGCGCATCGTTTCGGCAACTCCAGAGGTGTGTAAGGTAGTATAAACGGGATGTCCAGTTAGAGCAGCTTCTAAGGCGGCACTAATGGTTTCGGCATCGCGACACTCACCCACCATGATTAATCGGGGTTTACGTCGTAAGGCATTACGCACGCCATCAGCAAAATTAGGTAAATGACGTGGAATTTCTGATTGGCTTACAACAGAAGACGTAGCAGGAATTTCATCGTACACGAACTCTATAGGTGATTCATAGGTTAATACTTTACGATTTGAATCCACTTGTTCGATTAATTCACGAAGAATAGAAGCAAGTAGCGTAGATTTACCAGATCCTGTAGCTCCTGTGATAAATACAATTCCTTCTTGAGGGGCAATTGCTTCAAGAACATCAGGAGGTAAATCCATAGTATCTAATTTGGGTGGCGTAGTAGGTATGGTTCTTAAAGTAATTTGAATAGCATCATGACCTTCAACCAGACAGGCAGTAGCATTGACCCGGTATCGATAGCGTACGCCGCGATTAGGTCTAAATTCATAGTGGGTATCAATATCTTTCCCTGAGAGTAACTGCGTTGTAGCATTAGGACCGTAAATATAGTTAATCAAATCGCCCAATTCAGTATTCGATATAGGTCGATTCGTTATTCTAAGTAATTTACCATAAACTTCGGCAAAGATTGGTACCCCAGTTTGAATGGTTATATCCGATGCATCCAAGCGTGCAGTGTGTTCCAACATCTTATCCATATACAAAGGACTGAAACGTGTTGGCTCATCAGGCATTAAATGGGTGTTATTATTCATAAAATTACCGATTTACTGGAGCAATAACAGGCTGCCAGGATTTATTAGTTATAACAATTTTAGCTTGTTGGGCAACTTGTTCCATGTGTTTAAATTGCTCAAGAGCATTTTCATCTTTAGCAACAGCGGCCTTCCATTCACTACTGTTAATATTTAGAGCTGGTAAGGCGGTAATGCGTAATACTCTATCATCAATATGTATTTCAGAAGCATCACCGGTTACTCCAAGGTCGGTATTCGATACATAAGGTGGAGAAACCATATTCATTGCTAATAACTTTCTATATAGAATCATTCCGGAAAAATCTTCTTTAATGCGGGCAATGTTCTCTTCCAGAATTATGTTGCCTTGATCGATACCGTTCTTCCACCCTTTTTCGGTATAAATACACCATACTTGTCTTTCCGCTTTTGTTTTCGGCAGTAAAGTTACATGCGGGTATTCTGGCTTTTGATAATCCAGCCACAAATATTGACGCCAGTTAGGAGGAGTAGTAACGAAACGTGCTTGCTTGGCAACTTTATATGTGCGATCAGAAACCCTGATGGTTTGGGTGTCGGCAAGATTGAGTGTATTTCTGCCCTCTAATAAAACGGGTGGTAAAATATTATGTTCCAGAATTAAGGAGTTAAAATCATAAATAGCATCAAGATTTCTAGTTTGACGTACCAGATCCTCATCAATTTGTTTTGCACGTGCAGCCAAACCTGCTTGAGCACCTAGACTTAAAGCAGTTTCTTTCAATGCCATTATTCTAATTTTACCAGTCTTATTTCTAGTTCTACCTTTCTTTTTATTAGCAAAGGCCATAGCTTGTAAACCGGCTAAAGAATCGGTATTACCTACCGTTCCGCGCGAGGAAGAACAGCTGGTTATAATTAAGGCTGTGGCTAAAATAATGCTTAAACTAGTAGTAAACTTTGGCATAACGCAATTCAACAATTTGACTGTTAGGGTACACGTGAATATCAGCTCTCTTACCTGCTTGGTAATCAATATCACGAAGAATAGTAGCTAAACTTTGATCTTTAACACTAATGCTAATTAAGATAGGCAGGGAAGGCACTTGACCCAAGGTGCGCATTTTAAAATGAGCGGCCTTTGCTATGCGCCCGGTAAGTTCTTCAATCGGTCCAGACCAATCAACACTTGCTCTAGCTTGTAAATTATAAGCATTAGGAATAGTGAGTGTATTGTCTTTATTCGGTGGTGTAATTACTTTCTCAATGCGTGCCATTTCTATCATAGAATCGCTAACTGAAACCGCAGCCTCTGCCAATTTAATTGTGGCATCATCACTGGGGTTATTTACTGGCGGCTTTCTAAAGGTGGAACTACAACCAGTAAGGAGTACTGATAGTGTAAACATCAGGACAATTTTTTTGTTCATTCAGCATTCTTTTTATTTTAGGAGTATTAGTTTGATTGAAACAGGAGCACGACTTATTGTCAAGATATTCTGGTTCTTTTAAATAATCCGTAGTGCACTTGCC
The DNA here is from genome assembly GCA_041662885.1 of Legionella sp. GTDB lineage: Bacteria > Pseudomonadota > Gammaproteobacteria > Legionellales > Legionellaceae > Legionella. Next base: position 6,427 of record JBAZRP010000025.1, on the reverse strand, counting down.
CGGCTCTTTTAAGCTTTAATTGTTGCCACTGTGTTTCATTTATGGAGCTGATTTCAGCTGCTTCTATATACACTAAACCTTCGGGAGCTAAAATATCAAATTGGCATAATTCATCAAGAAATTGCGGCAGATAATTTTTGCTAAATGGAGGATCTAAAAAAATAATATCGAATTGATCGGAAGTATTTTTTATATAGTGATGCGCATCGCTTTTAATAAGTTGTAATTTAGGATTGGCAAATTGCTTAATAGTTTTTTCCAAATATTTTTGTACGATGGGCGTTTGTTCGATAAAAGTAACTTTAGCGGCACCTCTGGAAAATGCTTCGAAACCTAATGCACCGCTACCGGCAAAGGCATCCAAGCAACGCGCATTATTTATATCACGCATCAACCAATTGAATAAAGTTTCGCGGATTCGATTGGGTGTTGGTCTTAAGCCCTCACTGTCAGGAAAAGTAATTTTTTTTCCCCTATAGAGTCCACCAATTATTTGGATTTCCTGTTTCAAGTTCGCCCCACAGTTACTAAAGATAATTTTAGAGGATTAACCTGTTGTTTGAAAGCCTGTTTTATTTGCTCACTAGTTACTGCATTAATATTGCTTACATAATTTGTTAAATAATCATCTGGTAAATGATAAAAAGCCATACGCAATAAGATAGATGCAATAGAGCTATTACTTCCAAGTGATAGCGGGAAGCTGCCAGTTAAGTATTGTTTTGCTGCTGCTAACTCTTGTTGGGAGGGGCCATCATTGATGAATTTATGTAAGGTATCTTCGGTAATTTTTAGTGCTGTTGCCGATTGATCATTTTTAGTTGATAAGCTAATTAAAAAAGGACCTTCTCCAGGCATAGGTACAAAGGAACTTGTTACACCATAAGTTAAACCACGTTTTTCACGCACCTCTATGGATAAGCGTGAGGTTAGGGCGCCACCACCTAATATATAATTACCAACTACTAAAGGAAAATAGTTGGGATTTTGGTGATCGATACCAATTTGTCCTAAACGAATCATAGTTTGTGAAGAAGGGAAGGAAATGCTTTTTGTTTCCGCCTTGGTTAATGGTTCAGCTTTAGGAATTACTGGTGCTGGAATGCCTTTGGGTAATTCTTGAGTGATTTGTTCTGCGATTTGATGAGCAGTTTGACTATCAATGGCGCCCACTAAAACTAAGGTGGCATTTGCAGCTACGTAATAGTTTTTATAAAAATCGTGAACTTGTTTTTTACTCAAGGATTTTAAGGTTTTAGTGCTACCATTTACTGGATGTGCGTAAGGATGAGAACCGTAAATAATTTTAAAAAATTTAAGGGTAGCAATTTCATCGGGTGATTCTTGGGCTTGTTTCAACGACATAAGTAATTGCTTTTTTTCACGCATAAAGGCTTCATCGGGAAAATCTGGATGATTGATTATTTGCGAAAAAGTAGTAATTGATTGTGCTAATGCATCGGGTTTATTTAATGTCTTTAAAGTAAAAGCAACCATATCTTTACTGGTTTCAGTATTAAATTGTGCACCCGTATCACCGAAAGCTTCGGCAATTTCCGTTGCATTATGGCCAGCGTTACCTTGATTCATCATATGTGAAGTTAGGGCACTTAAACCATAAGTATCTCCGTCGTAAACAGAGCCTGCTGCAAAGGCAAGACTAATATCGAGCATAGGTACTTCCATAGCAGGATAAAATACTACCGGTACACCGTTTTTTGTTTGCCATTTTTCAGTGGTAAAAGTACTTGCATGACTTGTTTGTGTTACTAAAAGACCTAGCGAACACAGTAGTACGGAAAACATTTTCATGATGCTACCTCAGATTGCTGAATGGGTTTTAATACGGCTTGGGTTTGATTGTACTCTTGGAAATAATGTTGTGCCGTTTGTTGTATTTGTTGGGCGGTGATTTTATTCATAGCTTCGGTGTATTCATTAGCATGATTCCAGCCAATGCCATTGGTTTCTAATAATCCCAGTTCCATAGCTTGTCCAAAAAGAGAATCTTTTTCAAAAGTTTTTTGGGCAATAATTTGATTTTTAATGCGCTGTAATTCTGTTTCAGATACCGGCATTTTTTTCAATTCTTCTAATTGTGCTAACAAAGCTTGGCGAATATCTTTTATTTTGTGATTCTCACTTGGTGCGCCAAAAACTATGAATTGGGTTGAATACTTAGCATAAAGATTGTAATAAGCTTCAGCTCCGGTAGCAACATGGCTGCCGCGTACCAGATTTTTGGCAAAACGCGAACTCTCTCCTGCGTCAAGAATGGCCGCTATTAATTCTAAGGCATAAGGTTCCCAAGCATATTTTGCAGTTTTAACGCTTGGAACCGAATAACCAATAAGTAGCATTGGTAATTTGGCAGGGGCATTAACCGTTATTGATTTTGCTCCCAAAGCAGGTGGTTCTTTTTGCATTTTGCGTTCAGGTATCGATTTTTTTGGTAAAGCGCCAAAATACTGTTCTGCCAGGGCATGTATTTTTTCTGCTTGCACATCACCGACTACTACCAGAGTGGCATTATTAGGTGCATAAAAAGTCTGATACCAATGTTTTAAATCCTTGACCTGCATTTGTTGTAAATCAGTCATCCATCCGATAACCGGGTGATTGTAGGGGGCGGCCAAATGTGCGGTTGCTAAAAATCGTTCAAAGGCGAGGGCCTGAGGATTGTCATCAGTTCGCATGCGGCGTTCTTCGCGAATTACTTTAATTTCCTTGTTGAATTCATTTTCATCAAGTAGCAAATTATTCATTCTATCAGCTTCTAATTCAAAAGCGGTCGCAATATGAGAGGCATCTATTTTTTCAAAAAATGCGGTATAATCATTATTGGTAAAGGCATTTTCTTGACCACCGAGTGCGGCTATGGTTTTAGAGAAAACTCCTAAAGGGTATTTGGGCGTTCCCTTAAACATCATGTGTTCAATGGCATGAGAAACACCAGTAATTCCACCTGGCTCATCGGCGGAACCTATGTTATACCAAATCATTGACACGGCAATAGGAGCACGGTGATCTTCCTTAACCAAAACTTTTAAGCCATTATTCAATTGAAACTCTTGAACCTGGCTAAAGCTCTGGCAAGATAGTACTATAAGAAAAATTGAGAGTAAGGTACGCACAAGAAACCCCAGATGGAAAAAGATATAGGATTCCATATTTTTTAGGATTTGTATAGTAAAATGATTAAATGGTTTAAACGCGGTCAGGATTCAAAGTCCTCAGATTCTGTAGTACATGAAGATCCTATTGATAATAAAGACAATTTAGAGTCAGGTGAAAAACCAGGCTTATTTGCCCGTTTAAAACGCGGTTTAGCTAAGACCAGGCACCAATTGGGGGATGGAATTGGCCGCTTGTTACTTGGTAAAAAAGAAATCAGTCAGGACTTATTAGAAGAATTAGAAACTTTATTAATTAGTGCTGATTTGGGTTTGGATACGACCCAGGAGGTATTGAAGCATTTAACAGAAGCTTTGGAACGTAAACAATTAACCGATGGTGATGCAGTTTATGCTGCCTTAAAGTCGCATTTAGAAAATATTATAGCCCCAAAGACCCAAGCTTTAGATATAGAAACGCAGGATGCAAGTCCTTTTGTGATATTAATGGTTGGGGTAAATGGTGCTGGTAAAACGACAACTATAGGCAAGTTAGCCAAACAATTTCAATCTCAGGGTAAAAAGGTTATGTTAGCTGCTGGAGATACCTTCAGAGCTGCAGCCGTAGAACAATTGCAAGTTTGGGGTGAACGCAATGGCATACCTGTTATCGCACAGCATACCGGCGCTGATAGTGCATCTGTGATTTTTGATGCCCTACAGGCCGCTAAAGCACGTAAAATAGACGTACTCATTGCTGACACTGCGGGACGTTTGCATACCCAAGGTAACCTAATGGAAGAGTTAAAAAAAGTAAAACGAGTACTCCATAAAATTGACCCTGAAGCACCACATGAAACTATGTTGGTTTTGGATGCCAGCATCGGTCAAAATGCTTTAGTACAAGCAAAGCAATTTCATCAAGCAGTCAAGGTTACTGGTATTACCATGACTAAACTTGATGGGACTGCTAAAGGTGGAGATACCCTTTCGCTATTTGGGTGTTGGTGAGGGCATAGAGGATTTACGGCCCTTTGATGCAGCGCAATTTGTCGGTGCAGTATTCAATGATGATAACATGTGAACAGGTTGGTAAACGGTATCCTGGCGGTTTTGAAGCTTTAAGCCAGGTAGAATTTTCTTTGCAAAAAGGCGAAATGGCTTTTTTGACAGGTCATTCTGGCGCTGGAAAAAGCACTTTGCTTAAGTTGATTGCGCTTTTAGAATGGCCTACTTCAGGAAAGTTGACTGTTAATGGAGTGCATCTAAACCAGCTAAAAAGGCGCGATGTTGCAGCACACAGAAGGCAATTGGGGATTACGTTTCAATCACCACAGTTACTCAATGACCGTACGGTTTTTGATAATGTTGCCTTAACCTTACAAATTCAAGGATTTCCTTATCCTATGATTGCTAAACGGGTTCGTGCTGCTTTAGATATGGTTGGATTATTGTCTAAAGAAAAATTGCTTCCCCTGCAATTATCCGCAGGAGAGCAACAAAGATTGGGCTTAGCGCGGTCTGTGGTGCATAAACCTGCTTTATTATTAGCAGATGAGCCTACCGGTAACTTAGACCCTAATCTTTCTAAGGACATTATGTCTATTTTTGAGAGCTTTAATCAGGTGGGGGTCAGTATTTTAATCGCAACCCACGATTTAGCTTTAATTGCCGGTATGAGACATAGAATTTTAATGTTGAAAGGAGGCAAATTGTGTTAAAGAACTCAAAATCTTATTTTGCTTACCACGGACAGGCAGTTTTACATAGTTTAAATCTCTTATGCCGGCGCCCCTTGGCTACCCTTATGACAGTGTTGGTTATTGCGATTGCTTTAGCCTTGCCCGTTTTGTTTTGGTTGTTTACGTATAATCTTAATAAATTTACTTCGGGTTGGCAGCAAGGAGGGCATATTTCTTTGTATGTGAAAGCATCCTTAAACCAACGTGATCAACAAGAATTAATGAAAAAAATTCAGAATATTCAAGCTGTTGGTCAGGTGGTATTCATTTCTCCTCAGGAAGGTTTGGCTGAATTAACGAAGCAAGAAGGGATGCATGATATTATGCGCTATTTGCCTGACAACCCTTTGCCTGCTGTTATTGAAGTTACTCCTGCGGTACTTGTTGATTCTGCAGCTAAATTGGATGTTTTATTGAGTCATTTGAAAGGCTTATCTCAGATTGAACAGGCTAAAGTAGACATGGATTGGATAAATCGCGTACATGCTTTTTCAGGTTTTGTGGCTAAGACCACTAAAGTATTAATGGCATTTTTGGCTCTGGTGGTGATTTTAATTATCGGCACTACCTTACGGTTAACCATCCACAGCCGTCAGGAAGAGGTGCAGGTTTTAAAATTGATCGGCGCTTCAGAATCTTTTATCATGAGACCTTTTTTGTACTCAGGGATTTGGTATGGCCTGGCAGGTGCAATTATTGCGGTATTTACTGTGAATATTGTCGTTTTAAGCCTAGGGATGGCCGCTAATCAGCTGGCTATGGTATATCAAATGCATTATCCCTTAGAGGGCTTGTCCCTAATACAAATTGTATTGCTACTATTTTTTGCAATTACCTTGGGTTGGGTGGGTGCTTATTTGTCAGTAAAACGGCAATTGGCTTCCATAGAAGCCTATAATTAAGGTATAATTGAACTATAAGTTTGTTTTAATATTGGTCATTGGAGGGGGAAGTATGAGTCAGCAGTTACAGCTTGCCGCTATGAATTTGCCTGTAGGCAGCCTTGATTCTTATATTCATAGAGTCAATCAAATCCCTATGCTTACTCAAGAAGAAGAAATTGCCTGTGCGGAACGCTTTCATTCAGAAGGTGATATAGAAGCTGCAAGGCGTTTAGTACTCGCTCATTTACGTTATGTGGTGCGTGTAGCTCGTGGATATATTGGCTATGGCTTACCTTTGAATGATTTAATCCAAGAAGGTAATGTGGGTCTGATGAAGGCCGTAAAACGTTTTGACCCTAAAATGGGTGTGCGTTTGGTGTCTTTTGCAGTTCATTGGATTAAGGCAGAAATTCATGAATTTGTGTTACGTAATTGGCGTATTGTTAAAGTTGCTACAACTAAAGCGCAACGTAAATTATTTTTTAATTTGCGGCAAATGAAAAATCGCCTAGGTTGGTTTACTAATGAAGAAGTGGATGCAGTAGCCAAAGATTTAGGCGTGAGTCGCGAAGATGTATTGGTTATGGAGCAGCGTTTGAATGCTATGGATGCATCATATGATGCGCCAGATTCCGATGATAGTGAAGAAAGCATCAAAGCCCCGGAGCGTTATTTATTTAATGCGAAT
>JBAZRP010000024.1:16576-32062 GCA_041662885.1 Legionella sp. | reverse complement strand
TAAATCCAGCTGATGCACCAATAATGATAGTGTCGTTGACTTCAGATAAATACACCAAAGGACAAATGTACGACGTAGCTGCTACAATTTTACAGCAAAGAATTTTACGCACAGAAGGAGTAGGGCAGGTCATTATCGGTGGTAGCTCTCTGCCAGCAGTGCGTGTTGAATTAAATCCAACTACTTTAAGTAAATACGGTATTAGTTTAGGTTCTGTTGCCAACACAATAATCACTGCTAATACCAATCAAGCCAAAGGACAAATAAGTAGTATAGACGGTAGCAGTTCGGTAATTAAAACCAATGATCAAATTAATAAAGCTGTTGACTATGCTCCATTAATTGTAGCCTATCGCAATAATAGTCCGGTGCGTTTGCGCGATGTGGGTGAGGTTATTGATTCAGTCGCTGATATTCGTAATGCAGGATTTGCTAATCAGAAACCGGCCGTATTATTAGTACTTTTTAAACAACCAGGCGCGAATGTAATTAAAACCGTCGATTATGTTAAAAGCATTTTACCGCAATTAAAAACATCCATACCAAGTGGTATTGATGTAACTATTTTATTAGATCGCACCTCGACGATTCGCACATCCTTACATGATGTGGAATTAACTTTGCTTATCGCCATGGCTTTAGTAATTCTAGTAACCTATTTATTTTTAGGCTCCATACGTTCCATGATTATTCCTGGAATTGCCGTACCTCTGTCTTTATTAGGTACGTTCGCAGTCATGAAATTAATAGGTTACAGCTTGGATAATTTGTCTTTAATGGCCCTAACAATTTCCACCGGATTTGTGGTCGATGATGCCGTAGTAGTTTTAGAAAATATTATGCGCCATTTAGCTATGGATAAAACACCCGTGCAAGCAGCAGTGGATGGAGCAAAAGAAATTGGTTTTACGGTAGTGTCCATGAGCGTTTCCTTAATTGCCGTTTTTATTCCAATTTTATTGATGAGTGGTATTGTGGGGCGTTTATTTCATGAGTTTGTAGTGACACTTTCTATAGCAATATTAGTTTCACTAGTGATCTCTGTAACATTGACACCCATGATGTGTGCGCAAATGTTACGAAAAGAATCCTTGGCAACCAAGAATGGCTTCATGCGTTTTATGGAAAAAGTTCATCATTTTTATGCACGCAGTTTGAAAAAGGCTTTAGTATATCCTGGTTTAATGTTGATGCTCACTTTTACAACTATTGCTTTAACGATTATTTTATTTATCTACATTCCTAAAGGATTTTTCCCACAACAAGATACCGAACGAATTGTTGCCTCCATGCAGGCGGATCAAAATATTTCTTTTAAAGCTTTGGAAAAAAAGGTCTTGCAATTTGTTACTACAATTTTACAAGATCCAGCTGTTGCAAAAATTGGTTCTTTTATCGGTAATGGCGGAGCAGGGGGAAATACGACTAATACCAGTACTATGTATATTATCTTAAAACCCCTATCCGAACGAAAAGAGAGTACACAAACGATTATGGGACGATTGCGAACTAAATTATCAGCGATTAGTGGTGCGACTTTATACATGCAAATACCTCAGGATTTGAATATTGGTGGGCGCCAAAACACGGCACAATTTCAATACACTATTTCAGCAGATAGTTTGAAAGAAATTAATTTATGGACACCAAGAATTCTAAAACAATTAAGACAGTTAGGCGGAATTGCAGATATTAATAGCGATCAACTCAGTCACGGTTTGCAATCATATGTAACGATTGATCACGACAAAGCTTCCAGTTATGGTTTTACTACGCAACAAATAGATGCGCATTTATATAATGCTTTTGGCCAAAGTCAAATTTCTACTATGTATATGCCTATGAATCAATACAAAGTGGTGATGGAAGTTGCGCCCAAATATGCGCAAACTCCTGAAGCCTTGGATTTAGTGTATTTGACTTCTGCAACGGGCAAGGTGATTCCTTTAGCAAGCTTTGCCAGCAATCAAGCTTCATCGACTTTGTTATCAGTAAATCATCAAAGTCAGGCACCCTCAGCAACAATTTCATTTAATTTACTGCCAGGGTCGGCTTTGGGTGATATTGTTAATCGCGTGACAGCCCAAGTAAATAAGATGGATTTACCACCGAAGATTCGTGGTTCATTTCAGGGTACTGCGCAGGCTTTTCAGCAATCGCTAGCTAATGAAAAGTATTTGGTGGCTGCTGCTCTATTGGCAGTTTATATTGTATTGGGTATGCTCTATGAAAGTTTAATTCATCCCATTACGATTTTATCCACCTTACCATCTGCGGGGGTAGGTGCTTTATTGGCTTTATTGGTTTGTAAAACAGAACTAAGTTTAATTGCTTTAATTGGTATTATTTTGTTAATCGGTATCGTCAAGAAAAATGCCATTATGATGATAGATTTTGCTTTGGAAGCAGAGCGCACAGAAAATAAATCACCAAGGGAAGCGATTTATGAAGCAGCTTTATTACGTTTTCGCCCTATTCTTATGACTACTATGGCAGCTTTGTTAGGCGCTTTGCCCTTGATAATTGGCTTTGGTCTAGGTTCGGAATTGCGCCGCCCCTTGGGAATTGCTATTGTGGGTGGGTTGATAGTCAGTCAATTCTTAACCTTGTATACTACACCAGTAATTTATTTGGCGATGGAAACCTTAAGACGTCAATTTCATCAACGAAAGAAAGGTTTAGCCTTGGCTCAAGGTATCGATTTTTAGGGAGTATTATGGGTTTTCTCATTAGAAGATTGCTGGTACTTACACTTAGTGTTCTAGTCTCAGCCTGTTTAGTTGGGCCTAATTACAAACGTCCATTAACGGTGGTTCCCCCTAAATTTAAAGAGGCGAAAGGCAAAGCCTTTTCGCAGTGGAAACCTATTAAGCCGCAAGATGCAGTAGAGCGTGGTTTATGGTGGCAAGTATTTAATGATCCTTTATTAAATCATTTAGAAAATGAATTAAATGCATACAACCAAAATATTGCCAATGCGGCTGCCAATTACCAACAAGCTATGGCCCTAGTTGAGGAAGCGCGTTCTAATTATTTTCCATTGCTGACTGCTACTTATAACATTTTTAGGCAAAAAGCAGGCGGTGGTTCAACGACTTTTTTTAGTACCAATGGCAATTCCACCACAACCGGTACAGCAAATACCAGTGTAGCTGGAGGTAAATTACCGACTACAACAACTTATTCTTCGTCATTAAATGCTACTTGGGAACCTGATATTTGGGGTTTGGTGCGGCGTACGGTAGAGGCAAGTATGTCGACAGCACAGTCCGATGCGGCTTTACTGGCGGTGACGCGTTTATCTGCTCAGGCAGCATTAGCACAGTATTATTTTGAATTGCGTATGCTGGATAAAGACCAGGTTCTTTTGGATAACACAGTTAATGATTATAAGAAATCATTACAATTAACGCGCAATCAATACCGTTCGGGTGTTGCATCACGGGCTGACATTGTTCAGGCGCAAACGCAGTTGGAAAATGCCCAAGCCCAAGCTTTAAATAATGGAATTTTGCGCGGGCAATACGAACATGCGATTGCAGTTTTAATAGGACGTCCGCCAGCAGCGCTGACATTAAGAAAAATGCCTTTGACTGCAAAACCCCCAGTAATTCCGGTATCAGTACCTTCTCTTTTATTGGAAAGAAGACCAGACATTGCCCAGGCAGAACGCTTAGTTCAGACCAGTAGTGCCCAGATTGGTATAGCAATTGCCGCGTATTATCCTAGCTTAACTCTATCAGGCACGGGAAGTGCCGCAGGCAGAAGCATGCATCAACTTTTGCACAGTCCTTCTTTAGGTTGGTCTTTGGGTTTGCAAGCAGCGGAAACTATTTTTGATGGTGGTTTGCGTAAAGCAGTTTTTCGTGCGGCACGGGCCAATTACGATGCTCAAGTTGCAGCATATCGTCAGGTAGTTCTTACTGCATTCCAGGATGTAGAAGATAACTTAAGTGCTTTGCGGATTTTAAAACAACAAAGAATCGTACAAGAACAGGCAGCTGCTAGTGCCAGATTAGCGCTAAAATTGGTTATTAATCAATATAAGTCAGGTACTGTAGATTACTCAAGCGTCATTACCGCGCAAATAGCTGCATACTCTGCGCAAAAAGCAGCGAATGATGTGGCTGGTTTGGAAATGACTGCGGCTGTGGCCTTGATAAAAGCTCTTGGCGGTGGTTGGGAACCCGTCCTGGTCTTATCAAAAAAGAAAAAATTTGGTATAATAGGCCATTACGTTCTGACAGAGTGATAAATGACTTATCCAGTTTATGCCCAAACTATTGATGATATTAATCTTGATGAAAGCATTAAGCTTTTGGAAGAGGGTAAGGTATTGTTTTTCCCGGAGTATTTTTATAATGCTGTGGATGCATCCTTAATATCTGATTCTATTTTGGATGGTAAACATAAAAATGTTAGTTATGATTACAAACATAATAAATTGGGTGGTTATAATAAGAATACTCCGGGTTTGGATGAAAAACTTAAGCCTTTAATGCATGGTTTTGCTGAATTTGCCTTTGATTTAATCGAAAAAACGCTACCTGCATATACCGAGCATTTGCAATGGGGTCGTACCAGTTATAGACCTGCGCAAATTAGTGGGCGTGCAATTTCCAAACGTAAAGATGATACCCGTTTGCATGTAGATGCTTTCCCTGCTTCACCAGTCAATGGTTTACGAATTTTACGTGTTTTTTGTAATGTAAATCCTGATAATGAGCCTAGAGTGTGGAATATTGGCGAACCATTTACTGAAGTAGTTGATAGATTTGTCCCGCACATTCCTCCGTATTCTCGATTCAAAGCCAAAGTTTTGCAAATGGTTAAAGCAACCAAATCTTTGCGCTCTCCTTATGATCATTATATGTTGCATTTGCATGATACTATGAAATTGGATGATGCTTATCAAAATGAAGTTGCAAAAACTCAATGCGATTTTCCAGCACAAAGTTCCTGGATAGTATTTACCGATCACGTGTCGCATGCTGCTTTAAGTGGTCAGTATTTATTAGAACAAACTTTTTACCTGCCAGTACAAAAGATGGCTAATCCACAATTAGCACCTTTGAGCCACTTTAAGAAATTAAAAGCGGATATGGCAAAGATGATGGCTGGGGTTTAGGTTAAAGTTGGTACTTTTTCAAAGGTAAGGGGCCAAGAATCAACCTAAGGTATCGTGACTTTTTCCAATCCAATCCAATCCAATCCAATCCAATCCAATCCGAATCGAAGCTCCCTTCTCCCGCTTGGCGGGAGAAGGTGCCCCGAAGGGGCGGATGAGGGTGGTGATGGTGACAAAATATTTTAGACAGTTCCTCTTTGCTAAACCCTCATCCCTACAACCTTATCCCCTAGGGGAGAAGGGAGCTTCGATTCAGATTTGAAAAAAGGATGATATTTCAAGACGTAACCCTAGTTAAAACTTCCCACCAAAGCTTGAACTACCAATTGCCAGCCATCTATCAAAACGAATAGTAAAATCTTAATCGGTAAGGAAATACTCATAGGCGGCATCATCATCATGCCCATGGTCATTAATATCCCTGAAACTATAAGATCCACTAATAAAAACGGTAAAAAAATGATAAATCCAATTTGAAATGCAGTATGGATTTCGCTTAATAAAAATGCTGGGACTAATTGGTAGAGTTTAATATCAGCCTTAGAACTTGGCATAGGTTCTTTGGCTAATTGCACCATAGTTTGTAAATCTTTATCCCGCGTTTGTTGCAGCATAAATTTTTTCAAGGGTTTTGCTGCTCTGTTTAAGGCTGTTTTGGTAGTGATTAAATGAGCATCGTACGGTTGATAGGCTTGCGTATAAATTACTTTGGCAACTGGCATCATGGTAAATAAAGTTAAAAATAATGCTAAATTAATTAATACACTATTAGGTGGGGTTTGTTGTAAGCCTAAGGCAGTGCGCAAGATGGATAAGACGATTATGACTCTTGTGAAGGAAGACAGCATAATCAGCATGCTGGGTATTAAGCCGAGCAGGCTTAATACCATAAATGTTTGCAGAGCCGGCGAAATAAGATCCTGATTCATATTTGTGCTTCTAAACTTTCTAATAACTGTTTGTCTATATCCAAAATCTGCGAACAGGCTTGAAACATTCTTTGTAATACTACAAGATTGGCAAATTCATTGGTGGGGTTAATATTAGATTCTTCCAGATTTTTAGATTTAATACTTCCAAAACCTTCGCTATTGGCACGGCCAATATAGGCTTTGCCACCGGATTTAAGCGCAAATAAACTGTCTTTACTTGTTTTAAGACTATGCTCCATATCATCAAAGCGCGCTAGTCCCAAATAAAGACCTTCGATAGTTTGGCCATTGTCATAGATATAGGCTATCTGGCCATTTTCATCAAAGGCGAAATCAATTTGTGTACCAGAGCCGTAGCCGTCATTTTGCAAAGTGCTAATTGCGGTTCCTTCTGGATGTCCTAAGGCATCAACTAGTTGAACTGACTTATCGGCACCTTCGTTAAAGCTACCAAAATTAATGGACAGTTCTTGATTATTGTTTAGGATGAATTTAATAGTACTGTTTTCAGTTTCAGAGCCTGAGTCAACATTGGCAAATACAATTTTTTGATCTGTAGAAGCATCGATATCTGCATCATCACAGGTAATTGCAACCAATCGCCAACTTTTATCATCACCTAGTGGTGTAGTTCCATTCATTAAAACCGGTATGGATTCAAACTCCATAGTAATAGTATGCGCTTTTCCTTGCTTGTCATAAATTTTTTGGACATCGAATTTGATGTTTTGGTACACACTTTTTTCTGGTCCTATTTGCCCTTCAATTTCTGAATCTGATTTTTTTATGCGTACGAATTGACCTTGTACGTATAATTCATGCGTTGGTTTGCCTGCAGATTTTTCTGGGCCTTGTTGTTTTATAGGCACTAAATTACCAGATGTATCGTATCCTTGGACCAGGCCTCCGCTGTGTTTGTCTATCAGTAATCCATCAGTATTAAAAGCAAATTCACCATCACGGGTATACAGTAATTCTCCTGATTTGAGCCGCACTATAAAGAATCCCTGACCAACTATAGCAAGATCTGCAGGATTGTCGGTTTCTATATATTTTCCAGGACTAAAATCTGTGCTGCTGCCACCAATTCGTACTCCAGCACCAAGGCCTGTTTTTTCATCACCAGTCCCTAGGGAGGAATAAAAAACATCGCTACGTTTAAAGCCAGGGCTTTGTAAATTAGCGACATTGTTTGACGTATTTTGTAAGCCGTAATTAGCGGCAAGCATACCAGATAGGCTGGTATAATATGCTGAATTCATTTTGCCTCCACTTCTTTAATATCTAGTAAGCCCACATAAGAGATGCCGCCTTTGCCAAAATCGACAGCTATTTTCGGTGGCTCCTTATCGAAAAATTGTACGTTTGTAACGGTACCAAATTCGTCAGAATTAGTGATTTTGATGCTTTTGCCTAACAAATTTAAGCATTGATCAGCACTACTCATGCCTAAGAACTCACCTAGAAGCACATTTGTTTGTTCGGTTGCTTGTAGTTGCGAAAACTGAGCCATTTGTGCCATAAACTCTCGGTTATCTACTGGTTTCAGCGGATCTTGATAACTCAATTCTTGCATGAATAATTTCATGTAATCTGCTTGGTTTAAATTGCTTGGTTCTACAGGACTGCTCATTTATCTATTCCTTTTGTTCGAGTAGGGCGGCGACGTTAATGCTGTCATTGCGTTCATGATTAAATCCAACAATGGATTTAACTAAATTTTCCACCTGTTTTTGTGTTTCAGGTTCACAAGATTTAGGTAATAACACACTTACGGACACTCTTTTAATGGTGCCACTGGCACGTTTAAAAGACTCTTTTTCCGTGCCGTATTGATAGGATTTTTCAGAACTGATTATTTGTTTGTGTTTTGCTGATTTTTTAGCAGCCTCACTAGTTACTTGCTTCTCATGAGTAAGTTGACCTTGTTTTTGCGGTCTTATTAATTCACGTTGGAGTTCGTCGTTATTTAAATCAACATTAATTTCTACCCTTTGATTGTCGCCAAAAATTGCTTGCAGCATATGTGATACTTTAGTTGTTAAATAATGTTCTATTGATTTTTTTGCTGAAAAATAGTTTTTTGCAGCGCTGGTCTTAGATTGCGATAAGGTTTTGCCATTTTGATCCACCACTACCACATTAGCTTTTAATAAATTCGGCACGGCGTTAGAGAGAACTTGTTGAATGCCAGATACTTGTTTTTGACTGAGTGGGGATTTTAGATTTACGCTCACCGCAGCTCGAGTTTCTTGTTCCTTTTGATCAAAGACATGGTTTTCGGGAATACTTATATGCACACGCACACTGTTTACTTCATCAAAGCTTGCGATAGTACGTTCTAATTCTCCTTGTAAAGCTCGTTGGTAGTTAATTTTTTGGGAAAAATCGGTCATGCCAAAATCACTTTTATCGAATAATTCAAAACCAATACTGGGATTTAAACTGGCATCACTGGCCATAATTTTTAGTCGTGTTTTGGGAATAAGATTTTTATCAATGAAAATATCTTGGCCATTATTGCGTAATTGATAATGAATTTGGGATTGGTCTAGTTGATTGATAACGCGATTGGCATCTTGTTCTTCCAAGTGTTGGAATAAAACATCATAACTTGGCGTCAAACCCCACCAACATATTAGGCTAATTAACAAGAGTAAGCCGCTAGAACTTAAGATAATATGCAGCTTGCGTGTTTGAGATGCATTATAAAACCATGCTTGTGTCAGTTGCCAATTCATATTTGCTCTCTTAATAATTCTTGATAGGCCGTCATCAATCGATTACGAATTTGTTCTATATACTGAAAGGACAATTTAGCTTGCTCTAAATTCAGCATCGTTTGATGCAAATTTTCTGTTTGTCCAGTCGCTAATTGTGTTAAGGATTGATCTGCTTTAATTAGTTGATGGTTGGTTGTGATTAATTTGTCTACAAGTAACGCACTAAAATCAGAGACTGTGGCTTCTTGTTTTATTGCAGGACTTAATTGAATCTGCTTACAGTCTTCTAAGCATAAGGCATTAATAGCATCAATATTCATCGATCCTCTCCTATGCTTAATGCTTGTAAGTACAAACTGTGCGCTGCATTAATGATTTTAATATTGGCCTCGTAGGCATGCGAAGCACGTAATAGGGTGGTCATTTCATCGACTGTGCTTATGCCTGGATAGCTTATATATCCTTGTTTATCTGCTTGAGGATGTCCTGGTTGATAGACTTTATGTTCCGGCAGGTTTTGTTGGACCAATGCTACGGAATCAATCCCTGCTTCTTGCATTAATTCGGTAAACGGTTTGGCAGTACTGACGACGGAGCTTGCTTGAAAAACACTTCCAGTGCTGGTTTTGATAGAGTGTTGATTGGCAATGTTATTGGCAACTACATCTACGCGTAGCTTTTCTACGCTCATGCCTTGATTAGCAATTTCGTAAATTTGCAGGTAATTCATTGATTAATTCCTTGTAAGGCTAATTTCATAATTGAAAATTTTTGGTTCAGTCCTTTGATCAAGGCTCGGTAATGGGTCATGTTTTGCACGTTCTTACTTAATTGTTCTTCAATGCTCGTAGCTTTTTGGCTTAATTCATAAAATGGTTTAATGGAGGATAAATTTTCATTAAAGCCAAACTGTTGTTCAAAATTGACTTCTAAGTTTTGAAAATTGCTACTATTGATGGTGGCTATATTATTAGCAATGGCAGTTTGACGCATCAAAGCTGCATCTAAGGCCAAACTTATAGCAGTAATGCTTGGGTCTTGATTCATAATTTCTCCTTATTGTATGACCAATTCAGCATGTAGGGCTCCTGCACGTTGTAAACTTTCCAAAATTGCAATAATGTCGCGCGTTGAAGTATGAACGGTGCTTAATGCATTTATTAAGTCGGCTATACTTGCTCCTTTTGCTAATTGAATGGAATTAGCATTGGCTTCTTGGACATTGATATTGCTTGCAGGCGTAATAGTAGTCCGTACTTGTTTGCCCATGTTTTGAATTAGGCTTGGTTGTGAGACTTGGTATTCTGTGGCAATGGCAATTTGTAAATTACCTTGTGAAATAGTCACTGCATCTAAAGTGACATTAGCTCCTGCTACCACAACGCCGGTGCGTTCATTGATGACTACTGTAGGAATAGAGTCGGGTGTTATCCTTATATTTTCCAATTGACTGATAAAATGGATAAAGTGCTTACGATCTTGGCTTGGAGGATTTATTTCAATATCTTGAGCGGATCGCGCTTTAGCAGTATTTGCGCCAAATTCGATATTAATTGCTTGTTCTACATTGTTTGCAGTGGTGAAATCTGGATGATTCAGTATCATGTGCAAATCCCCCGTTTTATCGACCACATCGTTATACAAAGATTTTTCCACCACAGCACCACTTGGAATAATTCCGGTAGTTGGGTGATTTTTTTGAATTACATTACCGAAGAGATCGTATTTATAGCCACCAATAGAAATAGGGCCTTGAGCTAAGGCATAGACAAAATTATCAGCGCCTTTAAGCGGTGTTACTAAAAGAGTACCGCCAAGTAAACTTTTAGCATCGCCCAAGGAGGCAACATTAATATCAATTTTATCGCCCTGATGCACGAAATTTGGAAGATTGGCGGTAATGATTACGGTTGCGGTATTTCTACTGTTAATTTCATTGGGATGAAGGGTGACGCCAAAAGTTTGTAACATATTGGCTATGGCTTGAGTAGTATCTTTATTGCGACGCGAATCGCCAGTTCCTGCCAGACCAATGACCAAACCATAACCGGTGATGGGGTTTTCCTGCAAGCCTGAAAGGCGGGCAATTGATTTTAGGCGAACAGCAGTAAACGCTTGGTTGGGAATGGCACAACAAAGGATTAATAGTAAAATAAAGTTCTTCATACCAGCCCTACGAAGGATAATATTTTGTAGAAATAATTCCGTGTTTGCGAATTAGACACCGAGCCCTGTCCCAGGTAACTGATTTGTGCATCGGCAAGACGTGTGGATAGAATAGTATTTTGCGCACTAATATCTTCGGAGCGGACGATACCGCTGAGTCGAATTTTTTGTTGTTCGCCATTGATGGTAATTAACTGCATGCCCTCGACTAAATAAGTTAAATTCGGCAGAATTTCTTTGACTCGAACAGTAAGTGAGGCTTTGATAGTGCCACTCCGACCTGTTTTTGCTTCCGAACTACCTTTGCCGGTAAGACCAAATTGCACTTTGTAATTATCTTTATTTAATCCCGCCTCCAAACTGGTTTTAATATCTTTGCCAGAAGCGAGATCGGCCCCTGTTTTGGCATTAGCAGTCTCTAAAACTAAAACTGTGAGCACATCACCTGGCATACTGGCCTTGCGATCGGCTATTAGCGGTTTGTAGAGCGTCTCGTTAAATAGAGTCATGGCAAAAACAGAGTTAGTTAAAGCCCCGGTCATCCCAAGTATCCCGGTCATCCCAAGTGCCCTCACCATCCCGAGAGCCCCGGTCATCCCAAGTGCCCTCACCATCCCGAGAGCCCCGGTCATCCCGAGAGCCCCGGTCATCCCGAGAGCCTTCGTCCTTTCGAGAGCCTTCATCCTCCCGAGAGCCTTCATCCTCACGAGAGCCTTCGTCCTCCCGAGAGCCTTCGTCCTCCCGAGAGCCTTCATCCTACCAAGTGCCCTCACCATCCCGAGGGCCCCCGTCATCCCGAGCGTAGCGAGGGATCTCCTGATTGTAACTCTATTATCAATTACGTATTTCATTAGTCAACTGTTCCAGTTCATCAGCTATTTGTACGGCTTTAGCATTCAATTGATAGACTCTTTGCGCCATAGTTAATTGCATTAAAGAATTCACCATATCCACATTAGAAGCTTCAATTTGATTCTGCACCAAAGCACCAAGCCCATTAGTTTCAGGATTGTCAATCAAGGCTTCACCTGAATCTTCAGTGCTGGTATAAATCCCAGAGCCAATAGGATTTAATTGTTCTGGATTGATGAATTTAGCTAATTGGATAGTCCCTAAAACTTGAACCTCCGTTTCATTAGCAAGGCTTACCTCAACTTCACCGCTGTTTTTGATAGTAATTTTGCTAAAATCTTCTGGTATTTGTATGTTGTCTGCTAGCCTTAAACCATCTTGAGTAGCAAGATAGTGATCTTTGTCGACAATGAAATTTGAATTTCGCGTGTAGGCAATAGAGCCATCATTGGTTACCACTTGATAAAAACCAGCACCATTGATGGCAACATCATTCCAATTCGTACTTGGTTTTAAAGGTCCTGTGGCAAAATCTTTTCCTGATTTGTATACCGCTGTTCCTAAACCAAATTGAGCGCCATTTATAGTTTGATACAGCATATCCTCAAAAGTTAATTTGCTGGCTTTATAATTTGGTGTGTTTAAGTTCGCCAAATCATTAGCAATTTTATCGATAAGAAATTCTTCCGATTTCAATCCGCTGGCAGCTATGCTTAATGCATCAGACATTTCCTTCTCCTAATTGACTAATGGCAGTTGAGACAAGGCCATCAGCAATGCGCATAATTCTTTGTGTGGCTTCAAAATGACGTGAAATTTGTAACAGGGACATCATTTCATCGACAGAAGTCACATTGGACTGTTCTACGAATCCTTGTAAGACTCTGGTTTTGTGATCGGCGGGGCTTGGTGTAGCATTGGATTGATAAAGGCCATTACCGATATAAAAAAGCTCTTGCTCGTTTTCAAACCGTAGTATTTCTAATTGATCTATAGGTTGTTTATCGATGAATACCGTTCCTTGTGCATCAATAGTAAAAGCGGCATTATCTGGTTTAATGACGCCTCCAGCACCAAGCAAGGTTTCTCCGGTAGCAGTACTTAATTCACCGTATTTGTTTAATTGAAAATCGCCGCGACGGGTATAGAAAATGCCTTGATTGTTTTGTACCTGAAAATAACCGGATCCTGAAATAGCTAAATCAGTAGGCGTCTGTGTTTGGGCTAGAGTTCCCTGGGTAGCTAAATGTGTATAATGCACAGGCTTATCTGGTTCTAAGCTATCTAGAAATTGTTTTTTATAACCACTGGTGTTTAAATTGGCTATATTATGGCTTACAGATTGGAGTTTTAATTGATCCGTATTCATAGTCAACTGAGCAGTACTTACAGCATCTAACATCTTCTTTCCTTAGTGAATAACAGCATAAAATTCCACCTGGACAGTAACTGGAATTTCACTCATGGCCAGTACTGTCAAATGGGGAATTACTCTTTGGGTTAATCGTTTTAAATGTCTTCTCAAAACAGAGGAACAAAGTAAAATTGGACTTTTACGTTCTTCAAGCATCCGTTCTACTTGTTTTGCTAAACCTGTGATTAAACTTTCTGTGAGACTTGGCTCTAAAATCAAATGTTCCTTGTTTTGCAACTGTTGATTGAGTTTTTGTTCCAAAGAACTTTCTAAAGTTAAAACTTGCAAGCATTGTTCTTGGTCTAGTAATTTATGACAAATACTGCTGGCCAGACCAGTACGGACTATTTCGCTAAGTTGGGTAGGATCAGGGAACTTTTTTGCTGACTCGAGTACAATTTCCAGTATTTGAGTCAAGGGTCTTATTGAAACTTTTTCTTGCAGCAGATTTTTTAAAATAGTTTGAACCTGTCCTAAAGACAGCATTGAGGGAATTAATTCCTCTGCTAAATATTTTGTAGCAGGCTGTGTTAATAAGTTTTCGAGTTCAGCACGTGTTAATAGTTCGGCACAATGTGTTTGTACTACTTCGTTTAATTGACTGCAAATAACCGTATTTGGCTCACAAACTGTATAGCTTGCATCTGAAGCCTCAGTTCGTTGTTCTGCGTCTATCCAGACTGCATTTAATCCATAACTTGGATCCTGTACTTCTATACCAGGTAGGATTTTAGTATTTGGCTTAGTGCGAATTGCTAAATATTTATCGAGATAGAGTGGGTTACGATGGATATTTTTTTCATAAATACTTATTTGATAAAAAGGAAAGGGAAGTTTTTTATCGATACTGAATGTTACTGGCGGCATTATTATTCCTAATTCAAAGGCAACTTTTTCACGAATTAGTTGGATTTTTTTGAGTAGTTCTGATTCGTGTTGCATCAAAGTAGGATATAAATCCGGGTTCACATTGATAGTTAAGGGCTGAAAGGAAATTTTTTCATACAAACTTAGTTCAGGCTCAAGTAATTTTTCTGCTTTTTGGTTTTTTAATGCTAGGAATGTCATTATTATGAAAATACTGAGAATAAGCACTACTGGAACCAATGGAATGCCTTTGAGAAATAACAAACTGATTAGACCGCAACAAACTACGATTAAACTTTTAGGATAGGCTCCGATTTGACGCGCGACTTCGGTACCTAAATGAGCATCAGTTGCAGCACGGGTTACTATAATTCCTGTAGCAGTTGAAATAATTAAAGCAGGAATCTGCGTTACTAGACCATCACCAACGGTAAGTAAGGTATAAGTTTGAATGGATTGAGACAAGCTTAAGCCTTTTTGTATGAGCCCAATTGCAAAACCACCAATAATATCTACCAACATAATTAGAATGCCGGCGATGGCATCACCCTTGACGAATTTATTAGCGCCATCCATGGCGCCATAAAAATTAGCTTCTTTTTCAACTTGGGCGCGACGAATTTTTGCGTCAGCCTGAGAAATACCACCAGTATTTAAATCAGCATCAATACTCATTTGCTTACCAGGCATGCTGTCCAAAGTAAAACGAGCCGCTACTTCTGCAACGCGTTGCGATCCATTGGTTACAACTATAAATTGCACAATAATCAGAATTAAAAAGACCACCAAACCCATAACGTAATTACCATGAATAACATACTGGCCCATGGCAGAAATCACCTGTCCTGCATCGCCATCAGTAAGAATAAGCCGGGTTGCTGACACATTTAATGCCAAACGAAATAAGGTAGAGATTAATAATAAGGCTGGAAAAGTTGAAAAACTTAAGGGCTTATCTGTGTAAAAAGTTAGGAGAAGGATGGTTAAAGCCCAGCTAAAATTTATTATGAGTAATAAATCCAATAATCCTTTTGGAATAGGAATAAATAAAATCATAAGAATGCCACAGGCAAAAGCAATTAATACTAACTCGCTTTTTGTATTTGATTTCATAGAATTTCCTTATAAATCGTAGCGGCACTGGCAAATAACTCACTGTTAATTGTTTGATTTAAGGCGACAGTTTGATACAGTTTTTCAGCAAAACCATGATTTTCAATAATTAGAATGGAATGTTTTTTAGCAAGCTTAAGTACTTGTAGGGCCATTTCACCTTGTGCCTTACAAACAACTTGCGGTGCTGACATAGTTTTGGGGTCGTATTTGAGAGCAATAGCCAAGCGTGACTGACACACTACAACATCAGCACTTGCAATCTTCTTTAAAGAATTTGTCTTTTGCCGC
>JBAZRP010000024.1:0-16566 GCA_041662885.1 Legionella sp. | reverse complement strand
CTTGGGATCACCATCGCGTTGTCTGTGTTCTTCTTTAAGCTCTTGTTTGCTCATGCCTTGGTCTTTAGAGTATTTCCAACGCGTATAAAGCAGGTCGAATATCGCAAAGATAGTTAAAACAAGCAGTATTTGCAGCAATATGTTGCTAAGAAAATGCATCATAAATACCAATATATCTTTGGGTTGCTTTAACTGTAAGGGCAATACCTCAAGGAGGTGCTTTTTGATTAATAGATATAAAACTACCAAGGCAGTGCTTAGTTTGAATAAAGTTTTAAGAGCATCATAAATTGTTTTGACAGACAGCACTTTTTTATAAGCCCGGCTTATCCTTTTAAAATCCGGTACGAGTGGTTTGCTGGACCAAATTAATCCCGTCTGTGCTATTGAACTTAAAATAATGCTGAGCGTCGCGGCTAAAGCAAAAGGAAGCCATAGACTGCAAAGAGTATTGAGAATAAGTGTAAATAACTGCTGACTTGCATCCAGACTTAAAGTGATTGTTCCAGATGAAATCAAGAGGGCACGCATAAGTCTTTGGATTTCGGCTATTGTTTTAGGCCACAAGGCAGTTATCATTCCTAATATAATGAGTAAGGAAAGATTCGTATTTAAATCAATACTTTTGCTTACTTGACCCTGTTCTTTAGCTTTTTTTAATTTAAAAGCACTGGCTTTTTCTGTTTTTTCACTCATGAAAGCAGCTCCTGCCAGGTTTCAAAGCAGTGCCTAAATACGGTAATGCTGTCTTTTTCAAAATTATTTAAGATTAGATGCAAGACTACTAAGCCTAAAATAATTTTAATGGGCAAGCTTAAGAAATAGGTGCTTAGTTGCGGCATGGTACGGGTGATGAGTGCGCAAGCTAAATCAATTGCCAGCAGTATGAGCACAATCGGACTGGCTATCATAAATGCCATAGAAAACATAAAGACAAATTGTTTGATAACAGGAGTAAAGCCTGAGAATAATTTGAGACTCCCCGGGGGTATTAGCATAAAAGAGTGATTTAAGCCTTTGAATAACCATAAGTGCCCATCAACTCCAAAAAATAATAAGACTGCCAGCATAGATAATAAACGACTGCTTAATGATTCTTGGCTGTGTGCAGCTGGATTGAAAAGTACTATAGAATTAAATCCGATTTGATTATCAATTATTTGTCCTGCTATTTGAAAAACAGCAAAGCAGGCATACAAGCTTGCAGATAAAATGATACCATTTGCGCATTCAAGCAATGCCCCAAGAAATAAGGATGAAGATGTTTCTGGAGTTGGTAAGTAATTAATAAATACTAAGGCGAAAATAAAAACAAGCAGCACTCGCGCATGTATGGGAGCCAGGCGGATTGCTTGAATAGGGGAGAACAGCAAAACGGTACTGAGACGAATACTAATCAGTACTAGTGTATTAATCCAGGGTAGAGATAAATTCATGAATGTATCATCCCTGGAATATTAAGCACTAATGAATGCGTAAAGTTGACCAGTTGATGCAACATCCATTCGCCACAGAGCATAAGCGTCAAAACTACGGCCAGCAGTTTAGGCACAAAGCTTAAAGTAGAATCTTGAATTTGAGTTACAACTTGTAGGATAGAAATAAGTAAACCAGTGACAAGTGCAACAAGAACGGTGGGTGCTGCTATGAGCAAGGCATGCCAAAGTAATTGCTTACTTAGATACAGTGCTAAATCGTTAGACATAATCCATTTTCCATTATCCGGTAAATCCATGCTTAAGCAGTACCAATACTTAAGCCTACTAGTTTCCATAAGTAGTTTTTTCAAACACTGTGCGGATTAAAGCAGATTTGAAAAATGAACGCAAGAGGGTCAAGTAAAATTTTTTATAGCTAAATCGGCGTAGGTTGGGCCTTGGCCCAACATTGGGGTTACAATGGAAAGTAAATGTTGGGCCAAGGCCCAACCTACAATCTGCACGTCATCCAGAGCGAAGCGAAGGATCTTTTCTTTAGTTAGCACAGATGTGGCTTGAGAGAAGATCCTTCGCTTCGCTCTGGATGACGTACCAGATTGAAACCAGGCAATTAGAACTTATTTCTTACTAAATCGGCGTAGGTTGGGCCTTGGCCCAACATTGGGGTTACAATGGAAAGTAAATGTTGGGCCAAGGCCCAACCTACAATCCAATTAATGTGTTGTATAAAATATGAGCACATGATATAATGCAATTTACTATTTTCTCTCGCAATTGTGTTTGAAATGAAAAAACAGCTTGACACTCTAAGGGCAGATCATTACACTGCCTAACATATTTTTTATGGGGTTATAGCTCAGCTGGGAGAGCGCTTGCATGGCATGCAAGAGGTCGGCGGTTCGATCCCGCCTAGCTCCACCATCAGCATTTTTGCTGATGGAGAAATAGTTCTAAGGTCCCCATCGTCTAGAGGCCTAGGACACTGCCCTTTCACGGCGGTAACAGGGGTTCGAATCCCCTTGGGGACGCCATATTTTTGGTAAGCACCATTTTTTGGTGTGTAGTTTGAAGTAAAAAAAGTCTAAGGTCCCCATCGTCTAGAGGCCTAGGACACTGCCCTTTCACGGCGGTAACAGGGGTTCGAATCCCCTTGGGGACGCCATATTTATATCGGCAAATTTACAATCTTTCAAAAATTGTTCTGGTATTAAATCCAAATAAACGTTCATGCATACGGTATGCGTATTCATCAGTCATATTTGCTAAATAATCACATACTATGCGAAAAGCAGACGTTTCATCTTCAGCCATTTTAAATAATTCACGATTTTTGTTATCTAATAAACTAGCCGGGTTGGAGCTTATAGCTTCAAAAAGTCTAAGAACTACCGTTTGGCCGCCGTACTCAAAAGTACGCGCTTCTTGCGAGTCAATTACGTTAGTGTAAATACACTGTTTTAAATAGTCTAACAAAGCAGCTGCTTCTGGAATCAAGGCTATATTATATTTTAATAAATTATTTTCAAACGCCTCATTGGTGGTAACAATTTCGGTTGAGGTTATAAAATAATTAACCATTTCACCGATAGTCTGTTTTCTTAAATACACATCAGGAGAAAATAGGGTTCTAATTGATTTATCTGGATCCGAAAAGCAAGAGGTATTGGATAATAATTGTCTGAATTCACTAGTGTCCAGATGACCGGTATTAATTAAGCGTAAATGAATAGCATCTTCTAAATCGTGGACGCCATAGGCTATATCATCAGCCATATCCATAATAGAACAATCAAAACTATGATAGGCGGATTTGCCAGCATGAGACTTTTGAGGCTGTTTGGCAAGTGATTGAAATAATTCGCGATCACTGGCAGAAAATGGGGAGAGCAACCAATCGACTTCCACTTGTTCACAGTCAAAATAGGCTTTAGGTGGTAGCCAATCGTTGATTTTAATCGTTTTATGTAAGGAATCAGGTACGGTGGCCTGAATAGTCGGTTCCACTTTAGATCGCGCCACAGGGTATTTTAAAATACCTAACAGAGCTCGTCGGGTTAAATCCAATCCGTATTGGCCATAACTATTTTCAACCTTGGTAAGCAATCTTAACGTTTGGCCATTCCCTTCAAAACCGCCGTAATTTCGCATCATAAAATTTAAGGCAACTTCTCCGCCATGGCCAAAAGGAGGGTGGCCGATATCATGCAGTAAGCAGATAACACTGACTAAGTCGTCGTTGGGTAATAGATTGGATAATAAAACTTGGTCTGGATGATTGATTAGAAAATTACGGACAATGCTTCGCCCAATAGAATCAACTTCAAGCGAATGCGTTAAGCGTGTACGATGAAAATCACCTTCGTCAGTTCCCAGGATTTGCGTTTTTCTTTGTAAGCGTCGAAAAGCAGGACAATGAATAACGCGTGTTCGGTCGCGCTCATAGGGATCGCGATGGTCCTGTGAGCCGCGTTGATTGGTTTGTCCGGATCGTCTGTGAGTCCACATAAATCGTACCTTAAGTTGTAGGTTGGGCCTTGGCCCAACAATTTAGGCATTGTACCATCGTTTGTTGGGCCAAGACCCAACCTACTATAGCATGCTCAGGCAAAACTTCAAAAATGTACTATTCTTTAGATAACTACTTAATTACAAATGAATTTATGTATATTTTTTAAGCATGGTTCGCCTGGGAGATGGTCATGAATAAGAAACTTGGAGTGATTATTATCGGATTTGCTGGTTTTAGTATGAGTGCTTGTATGGATATGGAGCAAAGAGCAGTCATGGAATATCCTTCTTATCCGGCATATACTTATTACAATAATAATACTCCCTATTATCAGGGTACTTATCAAATGCAACAATACGGCTCTGATAATTACCGCCAACCCCAAACAGTTTCAGTTCCTGAGACGTATCACGTAGGTGCTTATCATTCCCCAGTTTCATTTAAAGACAGAGATCGCGAATGGGTCAATTCACAAAATCCTCGTAATTATACTATTGAAATGGCGGATGGCGATAAGGCTTCAGAAGTAGCTCAAAAATTATATAAAGCACCCAAAAATGATCGCATGGGGCAAGTACAATACCAACGCAATGGTAAAACATATTATAAAGGTTTGTACGGTAGCTACGATAGTCCAGAAGCAGCGAAGAAAGCATTAGATGCAATGCCAGCCGAGCTTAAGCAAGGTGCAGGTGTGAAAACCTGGGCCGAAGTACAGTAGGATTGCACTGCTCTCAATGGAGATAAATTTATATAAATAATGCCGCCATAGCATATTTTTTGTAATTAGTGATATAATTCCGCGCTCACTACAAAGCTTGGGGTTTTAACCAAATGATGAAACTTATCTCCTTCCTGGAAACACTGATGGGCTTAATAGCGTATGTTCTGGTTGGTACGGGTAACATAATCCGAAATATACTTGCATATACATTAACATTTGTATTCAAAAGTTTATTAAAACGGAGTTTGGACGTGGTAGCTATGTCTGTTGCTATAGCTATATGGTTAGTTAATATGGCAATAGCTATCTCTCTGTTTATTGTTTCTAGTGTTTTGGAATTTACGGTGTTCTTATTTCAATTTGGTCTTTCACTTGCCGTTGCTCTTATTGCATTTCCAATGGATTCCCTGCTGAAATTTGGAGTAACATTTACCGGTATATTTTGGGCTTTTGCTCCAACTAATCTAATGGCGCTTCCATTTTATGTCCTTTTCGGAAAAACTGGTTATTTAGCCGTATTAGATGCTCTAGACAAATTGACAAGAAAATTAGGTTGGAATGTATGTACAGGTTTAGTTGGAGATATTTTCGCTTCCTTAGGGACTATTACTAAGTCTATACCAGAGTTTAGTGAAAATATTTTTAAGAAGATAAATTTTAACTGGTTAACTGGCGGTAAACATTGGGTGGACCAAACCCTTGCTAAGGATGCTTATATCTATATTTCTGAAAAACCTGATCTTCCCAAAATGATAAAGCGTATCACTAATTTTGAAATAGGACTCTTCACAGCAATTCCCAGCCTATTTGCCTATCCTGTAATAGGCGCTATAAGTGGCATTCAAGTTTCAGGCATAATAGGTTCAATTATTGGTTATTCCTACGGTATTTATAAAGCAATTAGCTTACCTTTTAGAAATGCTAACAAAGAGCCTATAGATGATCTTGATGTATTAAATATTATGGAAAAAGATATCGAACAGTTAAAAACTATGGAGTTGAAATTGTGGGAAGAGGGTCCAGCGCAACCATATCAAGGTGCTGCATTGGCATTCTTTTCAGATAGGAAGCCTATTATGGCAGTGGTACATGAGGAGATAAGTACGCCGGTAGTTACTCAGCAGTAACAGGTTGGGCCAAGGCTCAACTATATTTATCAGGACGTAATAATAACCGTTAATCGCGTTACTCCAGGGGTTTTGGAATGTTCCACGTTTAATTGTTTTATGATTATTGAATATTCTTTATTAATTTCTGCTAGCCATTTCATAAACAAACTAAAAGGTACCGCTTCAAAACTTAATTGAATCTCACCTGAGGCCGTTTGTTGTATTTGATAAGCTGACTTTAATTCATCATCTTGTTTTAGTTGTGTTGCCAATAAGGTCAAGAGTTGATTGTTATCTACTGTTTTTTTGGTCTTGGTTGTATGGGCCTCACCTTTAACTTTTTTCATCCAGTTTAAGGTGTCGATTTGTTCTGCTAAAATCGCAGATTTTTGTTGCACGCGATTATGAATAGGCGCGTATAAAAAAATATAGTAACAATAAAGGACAAGACTCAAGCCACCTAAGAGCACCATCCAACGTTCCCGTTCATTGAGCGAATTTAAATAGGCTTTCATGTTAACTCCAAGGTAGCTACAACATGTTGGTCATGAGTTGCAGCCTGAGTTTGTTTCACTTTTACTTGATTTTGTTTTAATTTATTTTCTAAGGCTTCCAGATTTTGAAAATCGGGACTCACCACAGTCACTAATAAAGCATTGTTTTGGTATATCAATTGATCCAGGTTTAAGGTGGAATTTTCCATGCCTTTGGCAAATTGATTGAGCAAAAACCAAAAATGCGCCTGTGAACCACTGGAGTTTGTTCCCAAGAGTTGACCAATTCTGAATTTAGGGCTAATTACTTGTTTTGCATCTGGAAAAAACTGGTGGTAGATTACGGCGATTTGTTCATCGATTTCTTTAGTTTTTTTATTTAAAGAATATACATGCAGTGCATTAAAAAACAATAGAGACACTAACCACAGACAGCATAAAACACCAGCCCATTTATAGCCTTTTTCAATCCATTCCGCATCCGTGCCATGATGCAATTCACCTTGGCATAAATTTAATGGTTTTGTGTTTAATAGTTTATTAGCTATCGATACATAGAATTGCTGGTCTTCTTGAAAAGTCAGAGCAGTGTATTGAGGATGATTTTTTAAGTAGGTTAGCGCTAAATCTCCTGCCAATGTCCCTTTGAAGTCATCGCTGTTTATAAGCGTAACTCCTTCTGCGCAAATAATTTCTTCCGAATTTAAAGCAAACCAATCGCTGCTAATAAGTTCATAATTTATGCCGTGTTCTTTTAGTAGATGCATAATGTACTGCATTCTTTGTTTGCTGATAACGGTAACTAAATACTGTTTATTTTGATACCGTTGTTTGTCAAACGCAAAATGCAATTCTTCAATTGGCTGGGCTAATTGGTCTTCGAGCGCATAAGGTATCGCTACTCGTGCTTTACGATCAGGTAACCAAGGTAATTCCAAGTTGAGCAAACAGATATTTTCACTGGTTTCTACCACCAATGTCGTGCTGTTTTCTTGCAAGATACGAATTTGTTCAAAGGTATATTGTGCTGCAGGGGCAATAACTTGTCCTTCTGCATTAAGTTTTACACAAAAGCAGCCTTCGGGATCTAAGTATTTAGTAAATAAAAAGCAAGTGTCCATTAATTTGCCCTTTAAACATAAGCTCTATGTTTTTTTGTATGAGTTTCTTGCCAATGCATTTTTAATTGCTGCGACAGTAAATAAACAGCTAAAGCATATTGAGGATTACTGTTATAACGCATGATTACAAAGAAATTAGGATAAGCCATCCAATACTCTGTACCCTTGGTTGTAGTTAATTCAATCAAAGCAGCTCGAGATGGATGATTATGCGCGGCGGTTACGGGACTGACACCCGCTGCTTCTAGTTGAGTATATTGATAATTGGCAGTTCTAGGGTTTATACGTAAATTTTGGTAGCGATGGCCCTTTACTTTTGCATGCTGTGCTATACCTTGGTTGGTTTTCCAACCATGTTTATGAAAATAATTGGCAATGCTGCCTATAGAGTCTGCATCATCATTTACCAAATCCCGTTTGCCAGTATTATAAAAATCAACTGCATAATAACGATAACTACTAGGCATAAATTGTGGTTTACCGATAGCTCCGGCATAAGAGCCATGATAAGTTGTTGGTGAAACCTGGTGTTCGCGACAGAGTAGTAAATATTCTTTTAATTCACTAGTAAAATATTTGGAGCGCTTTGGATAAGTAAACGCCAAAGTAGCTAAGCTGTCCAAAACTTTATTTTCTCCCTGACGGGTGCCATACAAAGTTTCTACACCCAGGATTGAAATAATAATTTCAGGAGGAACTCCGTAACGTTTTTGAGCCTTTTCCAGGGTTGCTTGATTGGCTTTCCAAAATTCCAAACCACCTTTTAAGCGCTCAGGGGTTAGAAACAAAGCTCGGTAAACATCCCAAGTTTTCTTTTCGTAAGGCTGCTCCATGGATTCTATGATTTGCGGTTGCAATTGTACTTGATTCATGATGGCGGTTAATTCTTTTTCACTAAAATGGTGGTCTTTGACCATGCTTTTAATAAATTGCTGTACATCTTTGCGTTGAGTGAAAGCAGTATCGGCAAAAGTAGCGCCTGAAAAAAGTATTAGTAAAGTAAAAGCAAGCCCAGCAATAAATCGCATTACAAATCCTTAGTAGGTTGGGTCCTTTGACCCAACATCGGGTATCACAAGAAACTATTAAAATACCCATTTTAGATAAAATAAGCTTCGTTAGCAATGCGAATCATTACGGAACTACAGTAACATTGAGCTGACTACCTGGGTTTGGTTCATAACATTGTAAGGGATTACCTTGTTCACACACGACTGGTCCACCAACAACGTTACCAACTGCAGGATCACCATTAACGAATAATTCTAAGGTACAAAATTCTTGATAACGTAGGCTGAATACGAACTGGCAATCAAATTGGAAATCAGGACCAGCAGAAGGACCATAATAGGCTTGGTACAAACCTACTTGAGGAACTAATTTTAAAGTATGCGTTATAGGTGATAGATTTGTAATCGTATACTTTATACTTGCTTGATCTCCTATCAATACTGTTGTTGTGGGAGGATATAAACCTGAACTTGGAGTAAAATGCAGTATTGGTCCTGATGCATAACTTAGAGAATTAATTAGTCCAAAAATAAGCCCACCAATAAATTGATATTTAGAAAAAATCATCTTCATTCTTAAGTCCTTAGAAAAGATAGCTGGCATTAATTGTTACACCACTGGTATAAAAATGACCCAAGCGCAAACCGGAATTTAAAGTTTGCGAGGGAGCAACACCCAATTGGCTTGCACCCCAGTCTGAGAATTCGTAGCCTATTCCAACTTGGATTTGATTCGTGAGGTTTTTTTGAATCCCAGCACCAAGTGTATAAGTAAATGCGGTTTTAATATTGTAGTCGAAAGCCGGATTAGTTACCGCTTCTGGGATGATTGGAGTATCAAAGTAATCTTGAGCTTGGTTAAATGCCACACCCAAACTTGCACTTACCCAAGGAGTTACAAAATACGTTTGGTTTGCCAAAAGTTTACCCTTTAAAGCGATATGCGTATGGTTTAATTTATATTGATACAGATAATTATCAAACATATAAAAAGCATCATCCCAAATAACTCCAGTAAGTACGGCATTATTGGTTGCAGCAATTGCAACACCTAACTGACCCTGGAAGCTTGGGCTTAAAGATCGCACTAATCCAAAAAAGAGTTCACCTTCAGCTAAAACTTGAGAAGAATTGTCCGGAATGTATGCTTTTTCGATATTAGGTGCTAAAAACAAGATCTGCGTTTCGCCTGGATTTGCCCATATGGGTCCTGCAGCTATGGTCACGACGTACGAAGGTTCGAAGCTGGGTTGATCTTTCCAAGGATGTGGTTTTGAATCTGTGGCTAGAACAAATTGGGCATTTAAACTCGCTAAAGCTATTAATAAGAGTTTTTTCTTGGGTAATTTTTCAAACAGCATGTAACCACTCCTTTTGGTATAAATTCATCCGCAAATTCAAGCATATGGGAATTCATTGTATAAGGCAAAAGGGGGATAATGCAATAGTTTAGATTTTAAGATAGAATGTGACAATTTACGTAAAGGTTTTTAAGTTGAGTGATTTAAAGCGGATTCGAAATTTTTCTATTATTGCCCATATTGACCATGGTAAGTCCACCTTGGCTGATAGGTTTATTCAAATTTGTGGTGGCTTGAGCGACCGTGAAATGAGCTCGCAAGTGCTTGATTCCATGGATATTGAGCGTGAACGTGGTATTACCATCAAAGCCCAATCGGTGTCTTTAAATTATAAAGCCAAAGACGGTAAAACGTATCTATTAAACTTCATTGATACACCAGGTCATGTGGACTTTAGTTATGAAGTGTCGCGTTCGCTTGCTGCATGTGAGGGGGCAATTTTAGTAGTTGATGCCGCCCAAGGGGTAGAAGCGCAAACTGTGGCTGTTTGTTATACGGCTATTGATCAAGAATTAACGGTCTTACCCGTTTTAAATAAAATTGATTTACCCCAAGCTGAACCAGATCGGGTGATTTCAGAAATTGAAGATATTATCGGTGTTGATGCGCATGATGCGATTAGGGTCAGTGCCAAGAGCGGTATTGGTGTGGAGGATGTGTTAGAAGCCTTAGTAGAACGCATTCCTCCTCCCGAAGGTGAGGTAGATGCTCCGCTGCAGGCTTTAATTATCGACTCTTGGTTTGATAGTTATTTAGGTGTGGTTTCTTTAGTACGAATTGTAAATGGCGCAGTAAGTAAAGGCGATAAAATGCGCGTCATGTCTACGGGTAAGACTTATGAAGTAGATCAGGTTGGTGTTTTTACTCCTAAACGTACTAAATTAGAAGCTTTGAGAGCTGGTGAAGTAGGTTATGTGGTCGCTGGAATTAAAGAAATTCAAGGTGCGCCTGTAGGTGATACTTTAACTTTAGATAAAAATCCAGCCTCTTCAGTGCTTCCAGGTTTCCAGAGAGTGAAACCACAGGTTTATGCCGGTTTATTTCCTATTAGTTCGGATGATTTTGAAGCTTTCAGAGAAGCTTTGGCGAAACTCAGTTTGAATGATGCATCTTTATTTTATGAACCTGAATCTTCAGAAGCCTTAGGATTTGGTTTTCGTTGTGGTTTTCTTGGTATGCTGCATATGGAAATCGTTCAGGAGCGTTTGGAACGAGAATATAATCTGGATTTGATTTCTACAGCTCCTACCGTTGTGTATCAAATTACTACCCAAAAAGGTGAAACCTTATTAATCGATAATCCCGCGCATTTACCACCGCCAGCACAAGTAAGGGAAATGTTTGAGCCTATAGTTCGGGCCAATATTTTAGTGCCGCAAGATTATTTGGGGCCCATTATTACTTTATGCGTTGAGCGACGCGGCGTGCAAATCAATATGACTTATAGTGGCCGTCAGGTTTCGGTAACTTATGATATCCCAATGAGTGAAGTAGTTTCTGATTTTTTTGATAGATTAAAATCAGTCAGTCGTGGTTATGCCTCCTTGGATTATAATTTTTTACGTTTTGATCCTGCTGATTTAGTAAAAATGGATATTTTAATTAATAGTGAGAAAGTTGATGCATTATCGGTTATAGTTCATCGCTCTGCAGCGCATAATCGCGGTAAAGTAGTTGCTGAGAAGATGAAAGATTTGATTCCAAGACAAATGTTTGATGTAGCAATTCAAGCAGCTTTAGGAAGTCATATTATCGCACGACAAACAGTAAAAGCTTTACGGAAAAATGTTACTGCAAAATGTTATGGTGGAGACGTATCGCGTAAAAGAAAATTATTGGATAAGCAAAAAAAGGGTAAGAAACGCATGAAGCAAGTGGGATCGGTTGAAATACCACAAGAAGCATTTATGGCTGTTTTTTCGAGTGAGAAAAAGAAATAGGAATTTATCGTGAATTTTAACCATTTGAATTTTGCATTAATTTTAGTAATCCTATCAGCAGTATCAGGATTTATTTATTTACTGGATGTTTTGTTTTGGTCGCGAAGACGGACTGCAGGCAAGAAGCCAAATTTAATTATTGAATATTCCCGGTCTTTTTTCCCGGTGTTTTTTATTGTTTTATTATTGCGTTCCTTTTTAGTAGAACCATTTCGTATCCCAACCGGTTCTTTGGAACCAACTTTATTAGTGGGTGATTTTGTTGCAGTTAATAAATTTGCTTATGGTTTAAGACTGCCAGTATGGGAAAAGAAGATTGTACCGATTGCAGACCCAAAGACAGGACAGATAGCTGTGTTTCGTTGGCCGCCAGATCCTCGATTTGATTATATTAAACGAGTAATCGGTGTGCCTGGTGATACTATAAGTTATCATGATAAGAAATTAACTATTAATGGTAAGGAAGCACAACTAACGTTTATTAACTACACTACTGATGAAAACTCTGGTAAAGCAGTTGCGCATTATAAAGAGAATTTAAATGGCGTAAAGCATGATATTTTCGTTCGCTCTGATGTGCCGGCAATTGATTTTGAGGTAGTGGTACCTGAAGGTTCTTATTTCATGATGGGCGATAATCGTGATGATAGCGCTGATAGTAGGTTTTGGGGTTTTGTGCCTGAAAGTTATCTAAGAGGCAAAGCATTTTTGGTGTGGATGAGTTGGAATGGTACTAAAGATACTGTCCGTTGGAATAAATTAGGGAAGTTAATTCAATAAAGGATTTTTTAAATGAACAACCAAAAGGGAATGACTTTTATTGGCATGCTTGGAACCATGGCAGTAGTAATTGCTGGTGGTTTGTTAGTAATGCGTTTAGTACCAGTATATATTCAATATTATACCATTTTGTCTTCTGTAAAAGGCTTAAACGCTACTGCTGTATCTTCTTTAAGTGGTGATCCTATTGCTGATACAGAAGTTTTACGCAGTAGTTTGCTTAAGCGTTTGGACATAAATGGCATTGATTATTTAAAAGAAGATAATGTACGTATTACTCCAGATGGAACGAATAAATTTAAAGTGCAGGTAAAATACCAGTTGGTGCGTCCTTTAGCATATAATGTCAGCTTATTGTTTGATTTTAACAAAACAGAAGAGGTTGTGGCAGGTAGTGAAAATTGATTTAGAACGATTATACCGAAAATTAGGGTATCAATTTAAAAAGCCTGCTTTAATAAAACAGGCTTTAACTCATTGCAGTATAGGTAGTGAAAACTACGAACGTTTTGAGTTTTTAGGCGATTCAATTTTAAGTTTTGTAATTGCCCATGAATTGTTCACTAAATTTCCATTGCAAAGTGAAGGCCAATTAAGTCGCCTGCGTGCTTTTTTAGTTAAGGGTGATACTTTAGCTGAAATTGCTGCAGATTTCGGTTTGGGTGATTTTTTATTATTAGGTCAAGGTGAGTTACGAAGTGGTGGATTTCGTAGAGCTTCAATTCTTGCCGATGCTTTGGAAGCTGTATTTGCAGCAGTATTTTTAGATGGGGGTATTGAGTTTTCAAGACAGCTAATTTTAAAATTGTATGAATCCAGACTCAATGATCCTACCTTAAATGAAAGCCAAAAAGATTTTAAAACTCAATTACAAGAATACCTACAATCTCAAAAACGCGATTTGCCTGTTTATACTTTGATTAAAATTGAAGGAGATGAGCACGAGCAAGTGTTTTATGTTAGTTGTTCTGTCCCAGGAATTGAATTTCAAACCAAAGGTCATGCAGGAACCAGAAGAAAAGCCGAGCAATTGGCGGCACAGTTGTTTCTCGAACGGCTTAAGTAGAGTGGGTCAAATGACCTGAGGGATCTCCATCTTTCTGAACCCAATCGAAGCTCCCTTCTCCCCTCGGGGAGAAGGTGCCCGTAGGGCGGATGAGGGTTTAGCAAAGTGGCATTGACAAAAAATTTCAGTACCGTCACCACCCTCATCCGCCCCTTCGGGGCACCTTCTCCCGCCAAGCGGGAGAAGGGAGCTTCGATTGGGTTCAAAAAGGTGGGGATACCTCAGGTCAAATGCCCCAATCTACGATTGCTCCAAAATACTACCAACTTCCAACCATTCCTCTTCCGCCTGCATTAAATTAGTCTGTGCCAAATCCCTATCATTAATCAATTTCTGCAAGGTTTTTTGTTCTTTATCATCCTCATAAAGCGACGAATTCCCTAATTGTTCGTCTAATTGATGTATTTGTTTTTGATAAGTTTCAATCATTTGTTCTAATTTTTTCAAACGATTTTGTAAGGTTTTTTTCTCTTTATAAGAACTGGCATTATTATCGGTTGTTGCATTACTTACTTTATTCTTTTCTTGTAGCCAAACGTAATAATCATCCAAATCACCATCAAATCCCGTGACTTTTTTATTATAAACTAAATAAAAATCATCGACTGAAGAGCGTAACATATGGCGATCGTGTGAAATTAAAATTAAAGCACCCTCATAACTTTGTAAGGCCAATTCAATAGCACTGCGCATTCCTAAATCCAGATGATTGGTTGGTTCATCCAACAACAGTAAATTAGGTTTTTGCCAAACTAATTTAGCTAAGGCAAGTCGAGCCTTTTCTCCACCTGAAAAATGATGGATAGGATTAACAGCCATGTCGCCCCTAAAATCAAAACCACCAAGAAAATCGCGAATTTCTTGTTCGCGTGCTTCGGGTGATAGTTTTTGTATGGTTGCAACAGGACTTAAAGCACAATCCAAATCCTCTAATTGATGTTGGGCATAGTAACCAATATGCAAGTGAGGTGAGCGATGAATGGTTCCATTTAAAATGGGTAGCGAACCTGTGAGCGTTTTTATTAAGGTTGATTTTCCTTCGCCATTGGGACCCAGTAAAGCAATTCTATCTCCTGGGTTAAGACTTAAATTGATCTTCTTTAAAATAGGTTGTTCTAATTCATAGCCTGCATCAACTTGAGAGCATTGAATTAAGGGAGAACCAGCGCGTGGACATGGAAAAAAATCAAATGAAAAGGGAGAGTCGACTTGAGCGGCAGCAATAATTTCCATTTTTTCAATGGCCTTTAAGCGACCTTGTGCTTGTTTGGCTTTAGTTGCCTTGGCTTTAAATCGGGTAACAAAAGACATCATGTGATTGATTTTAGTTTGTTGTTTTTCATGCATGGCTTGTTGCAAGGCTAGTTGTTGGGCATGTGTTTTTTCATATGTAGAATAATTTCCAGTATATAAACTCAGTTTTTGCTGTTCAATATGCAGGATATTAGTGACAAAACCATCCAGGAATTCTCTATCATGTGAAATTAAGATGATTGAAGCAGGACTTTGTTTCAAATAACGCTCTAACCAAAAAATTGCTTCCATATCTAAATGGTTGGTTGGTTCATCAAGTAATAAAAGCGCTGCAGGTTTCATCAAACAACGGGCTAAGCTTAAGCGCATTCTCCAACCACCCGAAAAACTATTTACCGGTTGGGCTTGTTCTGGCCCAGAAAACCCAAGGCCTGCCATAATTGAGGCTGCTTGAGCTGGTTTGCCATAGCCGCCAGTTTGCGCTAAAAGTTCGTGGCAGTGTACTACTTCCTCGTCTTTACCTTGTTTTTCAGCATTGTCCAGCTGATTCATGAGGCGAATATATTCTTCATCGCCGGCAAGGACAAAATTTAAGGCGGTTTCAGTACTATCAGGAAGTTGCTGTGATAAATGGCTAATAGTTAATTGTGGATTAATCGAGTATTCGCCGCTATCCGCAATTATTCGGCCTAATAACAATTCGAATAATGTGGATTTTCCGCAGCCATTGTTCCCAATTAGACCAATTTTCTGTTTTTCATACAAACTAACGTTTGCTTTGTCTAATAAGATTTTGCTGCCACGGGATAAGCTAATGTTGCGTAAGGAAAGCATTTTAAACCAAAGTTTTTTTCTGTGCCGAATGATACCGTGCTTGTTTTTCAATATCAATATAGCGATCAGTGGTAGCGCTGGAACTATGGCCTGCATCATCGCGCACATGCTCCCTCGGGCGGATTTTTACGTCTTCAGAAATGCCTGTATGGCGTAACCAATGCACAGTAGCTGCAGATAGACTATCGGCTTCCTCTGTTAAACCTTTGAGGCGAAGATTATGACCTGCCAAGTCAAAACAGGTTTGGATAATCCGTCTAATGGGCGCTGTGTCTTGCATAGGACCATAACCACGAATTTTAGGAATTAGTGGTGAATTATCAGAGGGTGAGGGCAGGGGTGTTAAGCCAAGAAACAAACGCCAGCGTGTAAGGCTTTCTAACATAGCATCGCTAACCGCAATTTGACGTTCTTTATTGCCTTTACCAACGGTGGTAAACCACCAATGGCCATTACTGTCTTTAGCGAAATCATTCATACAGGGCATCCAGCGCTCACTGGCTGCAAGTTCTGAGATACGTAAGTACATGCCGAAAAGTAAACTTAACATAAAACGGGTGCGCTCATGCTTTTCAGGAGATTCCTCTGCTAAAGATTCAGCAGCTTGAACTACGGCCTCCCATTGAAGCATACTGAGTCTTCGAATTGGCGCTTTTTGTTGGCGCTTACGAATAAATTTACTTTTTTGCCGAATTAAAGCTACTGGATTGGAAACAAGGTACTCTTCAGCTATTAAAAAATTAAAAAAAGTACTTAAAATAGCAAATAGTTCCTGGGTGGTACCTTGAGATAAACTAAAATGTTCTTCAGAAGCAGTGTTACCATTTTGTCTTGAAGATTTACTAATGGTCGCTACGAAAGGGCGCCAGTCAGGATTAGGAACGCGTTTAGCATCTTTTTCTATAAAGCGCGGAACTTTTTTATA
>JBAZRP010000023.1:0-34817 GCA_041662885.1 Legionella sp. | reverse complement strand
ATAGATCCTTCACTGCGTTTAGGATGACGTGGTAGTACCCCGCCTGCGCACTGCCATTAAGTTATGCACCACAACCCGTCATCCCGAGTGCAACGAGGGATCTCCGAAAGTGGCACTGCGCCAGTTTCAGGAGATCCTTCACTGCGTTCAGGATGACGTGGCAGTACCCCGCCTGCGCACTGCCATTAAGTTATGCACCACAACCCGTCATCCCGAGTGCAACGAGGGATCTCCGAAAGTGGCACTGCGCCAGTTTCAAGAGATCCTTCACTGCGTTCAGGATGACGTGGCAGTAGCACTTTCTCCCGCAGGCGGAAGAAGGGAGCTTGGAGAGCAGGGTTAGGCTGATGGTGAATGAGATATAGCCATATCTTCTGCAACTTGTTCTATTTTATTTCTTGTTCTAGTGGCAGTAAAAAACAGTACCCTATCGTTTTGCAGATAATTTACCGTAGCAGCTGCAGCATAAAGCACTCCTGCGCCTAAAATAAATAATGCAATATTGGCAATGAGGGTTTTAATACCATGATAACGCGGTTTATCAAATTCACTATCGTATTTGTGCAGTTCCTGCAAAAACTTATTTCTAAATTTAGCATCGTGTTTTGGTGCTTGCAGTATTAAATTAATTAAATAATCCGCATGACTTACGGCCAACCCACCTTTTTTCTTACCATCTGCATCCGTTGACGACTGTAATCTTCGGCCATAAGTTTTCAAAGCCACTAAATCGTCTACAACTTTAATCGATTTTTCCTTAGTCCATACTTGCAGCAAATTTTTTGGTAGCTTTGCATAGTCATATCCAATACTTCGGTCTAATTTAACTTGAGTTAAACCTTCGGTGTAACTTAAATTGCAATTGTGAAAATTAGCCTTGGCAAAATTAATTGAGCTCAAGTTAGCATATCGCAAATCAAGATTAGAAAAATCCAATAAGCGTGCTCTTAGCTTAGGCTTGCCTTCAGTTGCTCGATAAAGCTTCAAAAACTCTTCCCGTTCATCAACAATCAACATCTCAAGTGTTGGAGCAACTTTATATTTTTCATACTTATATGTATCACGCTGCCCGATTCCATTTATGAAACTGTCGTATCGAACATTTTTATACGATGTAATAAGTTGCGGATAAATAAATTCTTTACCCAATAATTCTGCTAGAACTTTATCGTCATTTTTATTTATGGCGGCTAATAAGTCCTGTACCGTTTTTTTCAAGGTAACTTTAGGAACCGGGTAGGCCTGAAAATTAGTCCTATCACTCGTCCCCCAATTGGACAAATAATGCCATTCTGTTGTAAATGTTTTAATACGCATATTACATCCCAAATTTAATTCAGATTTGGCATTATATGATACAACTGAGTTAAATTCAAGCAAAAGTTATCGGTTTATCGGTTAAGAACATATGTTGGGCCGAGGCCTGGGGTATCCTCACCTTTTTGAACCCCATCGAAGCTCCCTTCTCCCATTTTACGGGAGAAGGGGCGGATGAGGGTGGTGACGATAATGAAATTTTTTTGTCAATGCCACTTTGCTAAACCCTCATCCGCCCTACGGGCACCTTCTCCCCGGAGGGGAGAAGGGAGCTTCGATGGGGTTCAAAAAGGTAGGGATGCCCCAGGTCTCGGCCCAACTTGCACTATAATTCGGGATATTGGGATGTGAGATTATGAATTCCATAAGATAACTCAAGTTTTTGGGCTTCAAAAATGCTCAAATTAGTGTATACTAGCGCTCTTTTTAATCCCAAAGGTTCAATAATGTATTTATATGATTTAACTCGGTTTTACAAAATTTGGTTTAGCCAAAATCCTGAAGTTTTTCTTGGGGTAGAGAATGAATTACGTTTCATTCGTATAAGACAAAACAACCCTAAGGCAATTTTACATTTGGTATATAGCTCAAAATGCTTGACCGAAAAGGCAATCAGCGAACTAAAGAGTTTTTGTGCTAAATATTCTATTATTGCGCTTGCATTCGAAGATTTTGAATCCAAACTAACTGATAAACACGATAAAACTGTATTTTTGCAAGCCATAGCGGAATTAGAACATTTTAGAAATAACACTGGTGGCAATGTTGCAGCTGCGTCTGATAATGCGCGCACCCTTCTACCCATCATTGAAGAGTGTGGTATCTATAGTGATTTTGATGTTGACTTTAATTTCTCCAAACATGAACCTTTAAAGGAAACAAATGGAGCAATACTTATACCACTTGAAATAAGACTCAATCCGCAAACTAAAATAATATCCTTAATTCCCAACTCAGACTTTCTTGCCTTTAGTATAAAATCTCAAACTGACAACAAACATTTGTCAGCAGATGCGATTACAGCTCTTCGCTCTATTCAAAAGAAACTAATTGATAACTATGCAACACCGCTTACTCCACAAAAGTTGGGCTTGAAGCTTAAATTCAGATCCACTGCAGTTACAATCTATCAGGAAGATTTGTACCCAGAAATTCCTTTCATAATTCAGGCCTTTTTTAAAAAGCATACCAATAATCCATCTATTTTTGATTTTAGAACCTTTATAGCATCCTTACCAGATGAACCGATAATAGAACAGCGAGGGAGAACTGTAAAAAACTATTTATTTGGAAATTCAGTTATTTCCATTTCCGGTCCAAGCACAATCATGAATGCATTTCTTCCTATATTTCCTAAAGGTACTACCACAGTTCCAGTAGAAATTGACTCTAATAATGAAGAATTAAAACAGTATTTACCAACACTTATGTATTGTTGTAAATCTGCTTATAGTTCTATCAAAGCCTGTATTTACGGTAATAACTCAGCTGAAGGAATAATAAAGATGAGTAAAGTAAGTAAGTCAGTACTTGTTAGTGATGAATCCTGGACTGATGAAGGTAAAACAGAAAAACTTGCACGCGAAGCCAAAATCAAAAAATCCGCTGTGATCATTGCAAGATCATGGAAAACTTTCTGGAATAGCCCGGATATGATTTATCGCCACTGCCAATCGCTATGCAATCAAAATGCCCTGCTCAATCCAATAAAAGAAAAGAATTATGGCCTGGCTTTTAGAAGAGCTTGTGCGGGTTTAGAATTACCTTTTGTAACTTCCTTACTAAAGTTTAAAAAATTAAAGGGAATAGATCTGGATATCAATGCCCTTTCTAATAATAAGAAATCTGCACTTGATTGGGCAAATGATGCTAAAGCTTCTGGCAGTACAGCAGCAGCTGTGAAAACGAAATTAATCAAACTTTTGGAGGAAAATGGGGCTTTGACGGGAGAACAAACCGTACAAATGACCCACAATAAATTTTAGTTGTCCATTCTCTCTGCTAGCTGAGAAGTCCTCACCTTTTTGCTCTCAATCGAAGCTCCCTTCTCCCGTTTTACGGGAGAAGGGAGCTTCGATTGAGAGCAAAAAGATAAAGCCCCTTCAGCCCTGGGGAAGTAGGAAACTACTTGGCTTTAATCTTTGTACCACTTCCCTATCAGAAAAAGGATGCTTTACTGTACCAATCTGCTGATAAGACTCATGGCCCTTACCCGCAATTAAAATAATATCGTCTTTATCAGCATTATGCAGAGCATAAGCAATAGCAGCTTCGCGATCTACTAGCGCAATTACAGCATTTTTATCGGCAATACCAGCCATGATTTCATCTATAATCACTTGTGGATCTTCACTACGCGGATTATCACTTGTAATTATAATTTTATCTGCATAATCACTAGCAACCTTAGCCATTATTGGTCGTTTGGTTTTATCTCTATCACCACCACAACCAAAAACCACCCACAAACGACCTTTTTTTAATTGACTTAAAGTACTCAATACATTTTCTAAAGCATCAGGAGTATGTGCGTAATCTACTAAGACATAAGGGTTTTGAGCAACTAATTCCAAGCGACCTGGTGCGGCTTTTAATTCACTCATAACTGCAACTACAGCATCAGGTGGATAAGATGATGCCAATAAACTCGCAAAAATAGCCAAACTATTATAAATATTAAATTGTCCCAAAGCCTGAATCGTAATTAGATGCTTACCCCAGGGCGACTGTATTTCTAATTTAGAACCGCTAATATCCGTATGCCAATTGATCGCTCTTACATCGCATTCATTATGAATACCATAGCTTAGTCTTTTTACCGAGCGACCCAAAGCAGCGCTCATTAATTCCTGGTAGGAATCATCCTGATTTATTATGGCCCATTGCAATTCCGGTCTGGCAAATAATAAAGCTTTGGCAGCTGCATAATCTTGCATGGTATGATGATAATCCAAATGATCCAAACTTAAATTAGTAAATACAGCCTGCTCAAACGCCACAGCATCAACGCGTTGCTGATTTAATGCATGTGATGAAACTTCCATGCAGACTTGTTTTAATCCTGCTTCTTTATAATCATTTAATAATTTAACTAAGTACAAGGCATCCGGAGTTGTATTATCCAAAGGTTGTAAAGCATTCACTAAACCTTGACCAATAGTTCCTATATACGCCGCACCTTGACCAAGCATTTGATGTGCTTGGGCTAATTGATAGGCAATTGTGGTTTTACCATTAGTGCCAGTAATCCCTGTTATCTGCAAAAACTCACCAGGATTATGATAAAATCGCGTGGCAATTTCTGCAAGATTACTTGCTAATTGCGGAATTTTTACACTTGGAATAGTTGCTGGAATATGAATTTGCGCTGGAAATTCTACTGGATCATAAGCAATAGCAACAGCACCTGCAGCGATAGCCTTTTCAATATACAAGCGACCATCGGTAGCAGCACCAGGATAGGCAATGAATAAATCACCAGGCTTAATCTGACGACTATCATTCTGCACCCCAGTAACTTCACACTCCATGCCACCTTGTTTTAACCAAGGCTGTACTAATTGAGTCAATTTCATTTTATGTCACCGGCTTATCGGTTGGAACATTAAATAAACGCAATGCCCCTGCCATTACTTTTGAAAACAAAGGTGCAGCAACTGCTGCTGCATAATAACCTTTACGTGAAGGCTCATGCACAATGACAACCACTACAAATTTTGGATGTGACACCGGAGCTATTCCCATAAAACTGGCAGTGTACTTTTTGTCTTTATAACCGTCTTTACCTGCAACTCTTGCCGTACCTGTTTTTCCTGCCACTCTATAGCCTTCAACCTGAGCATCTTTACCAGTTCCATCTTTACCAATGACCGCTTCCATCATTGTCAAAACTTGCTCGGCAGTTTTCGCCTGCATTACTTGCGCACCTGGAGTTGGCGTATCATTATGAATTAAAGTGACCGGCATTGATTGGCCTTTATTGGCAAAAATCAAACTTGCTTTTGCCAATTGCATTGCCGTAACGGACATGCCATAACCAAAACCCAAAGTTGCCAATACAAAAGGATTAGCATCTTTAGCACTAACCATAGTGCCTTCACTTTCTCCAGGATAAGCACTTTCAGTTCTTTGACCAAAACCACTGCGTTGCAATAAACCAATTAATTGTTCTGGCGGACTGGCCAAAACCATTTTCGTAACCCCGACATTACTCGAATGCCGCAAGACACCGGTTACATCCAAAACCCCATAATTGTGAATGTCTTTAACAATACGTCCATGTACTACCATTCGACTGGGATTGGTATCAATAATAGTATTCGGTGTAAACAAACCTGTTTCTAAAGCGCTAGCAATACTAAACGGTTTAATTACCGA
Source organism: Legionella sp. (assembly GCA_041662885.1). Taxonomy (GTDB): domain Bacteria; phylum Pseudomonadota; class Gammaproteobacteria; order Legionellales; family Legionellaceae; genus Legionella. The sequence continues at coordinate 29,123 of JBAZRP010000023.1, read as the reverse complement.
ACCTGGTTCAAAGGTATCGGTTAAGGCTCTATTTCTATAGCTATCACGCACATAACGTCCGCGCGAATTGGGATTATAAGAAGGGGCATTAGCAATAGCTAAAATCTCACCCGTCTCAGCATCAATAACTACTACTGAACCAGCTTTAGCTCCAAATTCTTCGACGGTTTTATTTAATTCACTATAAGCAAGGTATTGCAAACGTCTATCAATACTCAAAGTTAAGTCATGACCCGGACGCGGTTCTTTAATGACCCCTAAATCTTCAATCATGCGCCCCGTTCTGTCTTTAATTACGCGCTTTTTACCAACAACACCCATCAGCCAATCTTGATAAGCTAATTCTATGCCTTCAATTCCCTTATCATCGACATTAGTAAAACCCAATAATTGCGAAACACTATCTGAATCGGGGTAATAACGTTTAAATTCTTTTTGAAAACCAATTCCTGGAATTTTTAAGGCTTGTATATGCTTGGAAAGAATTGGCGGTAATTGTCTTTGTAAATATAAAAACTCGCGATTTTCAGCATCAACAATTTTTCGGCTTAATTGTTTGGGAGTAAGATGTAAATATTTAGCTAATTGCATGAATTGCTCTTTATCCGGAGCAAATTCTTTAGGATTTACCCAGACAGATTCTACAGGAGTACTAATTGCCAAAGGTGTGCCATTTCTATCGGTAATCATACCGCGATAGGCAGGAATATCTACTACGCGCAAACTACGCGCATTGCCCTGGCCTTGCAAAAATTGTCGGTGCAATACGGTCAAATCGACCATACGCCAAATTAGAATGACTAAAAGTAGAGAGAAAAAGCCAGATATTGTTATTAATCTGGCTAAATGATTCGATGTTTTCATTTTTACTTTGCATGCAACATGTATGTATTTTTTGAAGTTGGCAAAGTCATGTGCAACTTTTCTATAGCCAGATCTTCAACCCTGGCCGGAGTAGCAAGACTTGCCTGCTCAAGCAATAATTGACCCCATTGCAATTGTAATTTATGAGCTTGCTGTTCTTCTTGCTGTACTTGGCTAAATGTGAGTCTATAGGAATTTGTGCTATAGATCACCCCCAAAGCACTCAATAGTACCGCTATCAACAAAACAATTAATAAATAGAATGATTTTGACATATGCATATCTGCCAATTGTCCATTGAATAAAGTACCTTGATTTATTACTCTCGCTGCAGCATTCATGCTAATTTCTCCCCTATCCTTAGTACAGCACTTCGGGCTCTTACATTCTCTTTTACTTCTACATCTTGTGGCATTATCGCTTTACCTACTCTCTTAAAATTGGTCATTAAATCTGTGTGTAAGATTGGAACTTCCGGTGGTGGGCGTTCCCCTTGTTCCTTATCACGCATAAACTGTTTCACTATTCGGTCTTCAAGTGAATGAAAACTAATTACAACTAAACGTCCTCCTGGTGCTAAAACATCTATGCATTGCTCCAAACAAGAACTTAAATCACTTAATTCCTGATTTACATGAATCCGAATCGCCTGAAACACTCGGGTTGCTGGATGCTTGTGTTTTTCCCATTTCGGATTTGCTTGTTTGACTATTTCTGCCAATTGCAAAGTAGTCGTAATGGGTTCCACTTTCCGCGCTTCCACGATTGCTCTGGCTATCCTGCCAGCAAATCGTTCCTCACCAAATCGTCTAAACACTGATGCCATTTCATCTGCTTCGGCATGATTAACAAATACTGCTGCACTTTCAGCCTGGCTCAAGTCCATGCGCATATCCAAAGGGCCTTGTTGCATAAAGCTAAATCCACGCTCTGGATTATCCAGCTGTGGTGATGAGACTCCTAAATCCAGTAGAATCCCATTAACCTTACCCAAAACCCCTGCTTCATGAGCAAACTGCTTAATCTGCGCAAAAGAACCATGAAACATTTTGAAGCGTTTATCTAAGCCAAAACGATCTTTTGCACAGGCAACCGCATCTAGATCTTTATCTATTCCTAGTAAAACTCCGTCTTTACCTAATTTGTTAAAAATTTCCTGACTGTGGCCACCCCGTCCAAAAGTTCCATCAAAATAAATACCATCGGGTTTAATAGCCAAAGCTTCTATCGTTTCATTCAGTAACACGGACTGATGCATCATTTAAGTTTCCATTACAAAGAAAACGTTTTCATTTCATCCGGGAGTCCATCAACTTTGGCAGCTTCTTCAGCCAACCATTGTTCACGCATTGATTCCCATATCTCCTGATTCCATACTTCAAATTTATTACCTTGACCTATCATCACTACATCTTTTTCAAGTTGCGCATAATTTCTTAAAACAGTCGGCAACAAAACACGACCATTTGCATCAAGTTCAATATCAGTAGCATGTCCAATTAACAAACGCTGTATTCTACGTGCTGCAGCATTAAAACTGGGTAGTTTTTGCAAATTATCTTCGATTATTTGCCATTGTGCAGCGGTATATAACAACAAACAGGTTTCTTCTGTATCAATAGTCACCACCAAAGGTACTTTTTCTTCAGCACCCAAAGCACTTCGGTAACGCGTAGGTATTGCTAAGCGCCCTTTTGTGTCTATGGTGATGGTATTAATGCCACGAAACATAATTTTTATTTTGTAGAGGAATTATCCTCCTCCACAAATCTCCACTTTTTTATTATTTTACTCCACTTTATTACACTATAGAAACACATTTCTCCATTCGTCAAGAAAAAAATGTGTTTTTGAAGATTTTTTTTATATAGCTCGCTTCTTCTCTCTGGGGAGGGGGTCGGGGATCACTGCCATTATGTTAAGGAGTTTATACCATTCCCTACCTCCCGCGGCTTGTCCGCGGGATCCAGGAATCTCCCAAGATCGCTGGATCCCGCGGACAAGCCGCGGGACGTAGGCGTGGGGATTTTTCTTAACTTAATGGCAATGGGGTTGGTGATGATAGGAGAATTACAACTAAGAGTTCATCAAAGCAGCCAATCTAATTCCCTGTAAAACCAAATCAGGAACTATATGATCATACAAACCTTGATTATCAAAAAGAGAAGAGAAGCCACCAGTTGCTAAAACCAGTGCTTTATTATCGGCAAAAGATTCACTATTAATACGTTGAATTATCTCACGACAAGAACCCAATACGCCGTAAAAAACACCTGATTGGATACTTTCTACTGTGGAACGCCCTATTACTTGATCGGTTTTAACAATTTCTACCGTGGGTAATTTGGCAGTGTTTCTGGATAATGCATCAGCGGATAACCGCACTCCTGGCATGATGACGCCACCAAGATAGCCTTTTTGTGCGGTAATAGCGCAAAAGGTGGTTGCGGTGCCAAAATCGATTACTATTATATTTTGATTTGGGTATAAATGTGTTGACGCAATAGCATTGGATATTCTATCTGCCCCTACTTCTATTGGATTGCGGTATTTAATATTTAATCCTGTTTTCACCCCTGCTTGTAATATAAAAGGCTCTGTAGAAAAATATTTTACACAAGCAGAGCGCAAAGAATAATCTATTTGGGGAACAACGGAACAAATCCCAATTTGCTTTATCCATTCTGGCGAACAATTATTTTCCCGCAATACGCTTTTTAAAAAAATACCTAACTCATCAGAAGTACTAACAGCTGAGGTATGACGAAATCGCAATTTGATTTCTTCGCCATCAAATACACCGCCATAAATATGAGAGTTACCAACATCAATACATAAAATCATAGTTAATTTTTATAAGAGAAAAACATGATGTTAAAATGAGACGTGATTAATGGCAAGAAAAGAATAAAAAAAGCCCTGCACAAGTCAGGGCTAGTTGTGGAGAAATCTTTATTTAGTAAGGCTTAACGACTACTTGAGTTCCAATATCAATAAAGTTCTCGTTTAACCATTTAGCTGCACTGGGTAAAACTCGGATACAGCCATGGCTGGCATTATAGTTAGGTACTTCATAAGCAGCGTGAATCGAATAACCACCTGAGAAGTGCATGCAGTATGGCATTCTAGCGCCACCATGAGTTTCTACAGGATAAAGACTTGAGGTACAATCTTCACCTTTTTTAGAATAGACATGGAACGAACCGGTAACTGTACGACAAGGCTTACCAACGTCCTCACAGAAATCTTTACCACCAGAAGCACTACCTGTTTGAACTCGATTACCAGAAGCATCATAGGCTGCCCAAGCAGTTGCCTTAGGATCAAACACGAATACTTTCTTTCCGGTAGCTTCTCGTTGTTTAGGAAAATAACCTGAGCCTTTATGGTCTGATGCCATACTCATGGTATAGTGAGTATACCCCGCATCATCTACGACCGCTGTAGATCTGTCCATCGAAGCACAAGAGGCGGCCAAAGCGCACACAGGAACTAATAGTAGTTGTTTTTTCACTTTATTTCTCCCTCTTTTTTTTAGTGTATCGGGAGATTTAAAAATAAGTTTAGCTTTTTTTGATAATTAATTTTTACTAGTGTCTTTTTTATAATCGTTAGCTTGATGTAACATATTCTTTTGCTCTTGAGCAGGCAGCATTGCAATTATGGCCAACATCAATTGTTTATCGGAACATTCAAAACAACCACCTCTTGGTGGCATACCATTTAAACCTTCATCGGTATGTTTAAAAATAACACTAAAACTCTGTTTTAATCTAAAACCCCAATCATTTGCATCACCAATTTTAGGTGCGCCAACATTAATCAAAGGTTTTTGTGCGTGACAATTGGAACAAAAATGTTGGTAAATTTGCATTCCCTCATCTTACTGCCAGCAATGGAACGTAAAAAATCTTGTGGATGATGGCTCGCTCCATAAGTCGCGGTACAAAAAAATACTAAAACTCCCCAAAAGCCTCGCATAAACACCCCTTAATGGCACAAAAATTGCATCTTTCATTCATCGAAAAAACTAGTTTACTATTTTTTGCAAAGGCATATACTGATAGTCAATGCACTAAAGATTTTACATAAGGAGCCGATATAATGTCATGTACTTTCGAGGATGCATTCATGCCTGATACAGAAAATCAGCAAGAAACCAATTTACTAGACTTTATGACTTCTTTATTTAGTCACACCACCACTCCTGAAGAGCATATGGAAGAAATTAAATCATTGCTTAAAGATCATCCAGAGGTAAATACTGCTCGAGTATTATATCTTAAAGCTCAGATTGAAGCTGGAAAATATGAAATTAATTCGGATGCAATTGCTGCTAAGCTAATACCTGCTGTATGAATCCCGTCTTTGCGAGCGTTGCAACAACGGGATAACGATACGCTCGCAACGACTTGAACTACCTCATCCGTAAAGCTCCATCCAAACGAATTACCTCGCCGTTAATCATTTGATTTTCGATAATCTGCCCAACCAGACTCGCAAATTCTTCCGGCCTACCCAATCGTTTAGGAAAAGTAACTGTAGCTGCTAATTTGTCTTGCACTTCTTGCGGCATGTTTAACAATAAAGGAGTTGCTATTAATCCCGGGGCAATCGCATTAACTCGAATTGCAAATTGCGCCAACTCTCTGGCTGCTGGCAAAGTCATAGCAACTATGCCACCTTTGGATGCGCTGTAGGCTGCTTGTCCAATTTGACCTTCAAAGGCGGCGATAGAAGCTGTGTTTATTATCACACCGCGCTCTTGTGATTCGGAGTCTAAATCCAAGCTGGTCATAGCATGAGCTACTACACGCATCACATTAAAAGTACCAATAAGATTTACATCCAGTACTTTTTTGAAATCAGCCAATGGCATTGGGCCCTCTTTACCAACTATGCGTTTTGCTGGCGCAATTCCTGCGCAATTAATACACACCCTAGGAACACCAACTTCTTTAATAGTTTGTTGCAAAGCCTGTGCAACCGAATCTTCATTGCTCACATCACAAACAATACTCAAAACAGCTTGCGTCTGCGCATCTTCTTGTCTATCCCAAACCACCGTTCGCATGCCTTTATTCTGCAAAAAATTGACACATGCCTTACCCATTCCTGAAGCGCCACCAGTAATTACGGCGATGTGTTGTTTGTAATTCATGGCATCTCCTTATTGTAAAAACTCTTTACTCAAAGCCTTGAATTCCGCAGTTCCTGCTTTTCGTACCCATTCAAAAAAAACCATCTCACTGGTTACTAAATGAACACCATCTTGTTTCATCCGTTTTAAACCGTATTTTAAATCTAAAGCACTGCGACTACTAACAGCATCCACGACGACAAAAACCTCATAAGACGCTTCTAATAATTCCAGCGCTGTTTGTAAAACACAAACATGCGCCTCAATGCCAATTAAAACCATCTGTTTTTTGTTAAACTGGTTTAGTTTTTGTACATAACTTGCTTCTGCCATACAAGAAAAAGCTACCTTTTCAATATTGGTATGGTGATCATAATAAGGATGAAATTGTTGGATAGTAGTGCCAAGCCCTTTGGGGTATTGCTCACTAACTAAAATTGGCACTTCCATTTTATTTGCCAACCGCAAAATCCATTCACAACGTGCAATAAGCTGTTCTTTTTCCAAAACAAAAGGTGTGAGCTTCTCTTGAACATCTATTAATAACACTAATGATTCTTGCTTGCTAAGCAACATACGATCGTCCTTAAACGCTTATAAACAAGAAGTATAGTATGAAAATCCAAGCATTAAAACCTGCAGAAATGGTTGATTTTTGATTTACGTGCTATATAATGTGCTCTCATTAAAACTTATTAGGCAAGATGCGCATTATGAGATTTCATCAAGTAGAACCTTTAAATCACAAATACCTTTGGGCAAATCCAGCTACAGGCGTCGTACATTTATTAGTCCCCATGATGGCCGGAAAAGATATTGCCTTGGATAATACTTGCCAGACATTTGCTGAGCACAATACTTTTTTTTCAAGTGCAGTAGCATCTTTAAACCATTATAAAACTAAGGTGTTAGCTGATCTGGAGTTTATTACAAATGAAGTGATTATAAATCAGAAGCGATCCACAATAAGACAAATTGACACATATATGGCTAATTTTAGCTCTATTATTGACGCTTCAGGACTTACGAAACAATCTGTCTCTAATCGTTGCAATCTACAAGCAGCACATCTGCAAGTACCCCATTCTGGCAGTGCTTATTTTACACCAACTTTTTCTATTGCACACGACAATCGTTTTCTAAATGATATGTATGACGCTTTTTCAAACATTAGATTAGCTCAAACTGGTTCTAATAAAGAACGATTTCTAGCCAGAGTAGCAGAAGAATTTGCTCAAAGAGTCTTGCCAATAAATAGTGCTGCTCTCATAGCAGAAATAGTTGCAACAATGAATACCACCCACCGTACCATGTTTGGTGACGAATTTAATGTCAATTTTACAATATCTGATGATGACATTATCAATTTGGGCTATGACAACCCTAATGAAGACACAATAGACAGTCAAGCTGAAATAAAATCTATAATGAACAACATAAGCAGCCGAATTCGAGAGGAGCTCGATTTTCCTGCTGAATCAGTTTTTAAAACTACTCATATTAATACACTACAATTTGCCACTCAATTCTTATTAGCAGAAATAAACCTATTTTGTTCTGCACACAACATTACCAAGAAAAACTTTGGCACAATTTTACATAATAATGAGGAAATATCAACTGGACTCGCAGCAATTATTAGAGAAGCAATCCAAAAAGACATGGATGTGGAATCTGTAATTTGTGGTTATGCTGACCTATGCTTAATCAATTATAAAGACAACGATACAGACGAAGATACAAACCAAGCCTTAACTGATATTCAAATAAGAACTATTATTCAACGATTTAACGCTCACTATCGAACTACTAAAGATACTGGCCATAAAAATGAATTATTAATTTTAGAAACTGAAGCAGTAGGTAATACTAGTTTTATAGCTCATATGAACTCTATTTGTCTTGATGCTACTAGTTTAATGCCATCAACCGCAGATGATGCGGAAACTTTAGTGAGGGCAAGAGCAGAAGTAGCAAATCTACCAAGTGTCTTACCAATCCAGAGTGAAGAACGAGATCATATTATAGAAGTGGACATTAATGATTTTAAAGCCTCTATAATAGATGCTATTTACAACAATAATACCGTAAGATTACAAATGCTACTTGCAGTTACTGATACCAATCACCGCGTTTTTGAAGAGCTTGGCAGAGATTTTTTTAGTCAATTTGATAGTGATCCTCAAACACAAGAACTATTTAATGCTGTACTAACAGAAATCAGTGATACTGGATTGAAATCCAGATTCAATCGAATTGTTTGTAACAAAATTGACGTGGTTTTTAATAAATATAATCCCTTAGATAATACTTTAAATAATTCTTATAGAGTATTACAACAAGCATATGCTATTAAAAACAATTTAACACTAGAGCAAGTATCTGACTATCACGCAACTAGCATAATACCAGCTCTTATAGGCTATCTTGGCATTAAAAATTTTAAAACTGTTGAACAGGGCTACAACAAAATTGTAGTACAATTACGTGATAGCGACGTACAAAAAATCGATGAACTTATTGCTCGATTCGACAGTGCGATTTTAATTAAAAATACAATGGTAGATAGTTTGTATCAAGAAGTTGGCGACAAATTTGGCAAAACAAGTACCCAATATTTGGAGCTAATGAAGTTAAATACCAACGTAGCTTACCCAGAAAATGCTGAGCATAAAATGTTTAGAGCTTTAGAGTTATTGAGTCTAAACTCGGGAGTTGAAACAATAGTTGCAAATGCGAACGGCTGGGGAGAAAAGGGCTTTATTATTAAATCCAGTAGTACGCAATTAAAAGCTAAAGTTACTGAAATTTACAACAAACAGCGATGCCAAATCAAAATAGATAGCAATGCAGTGAAGCGTATATACAAAAAAATTAAAGATGATAAAGATATTCGAACCTTAAATTCAATTGCAAATACTGATACACCGACTAAGCTAGAAGTCGCTTTATTAATGTTGAATTTCGGAAATGATTTTACTGTAACTAATGTGGGTGCCAATGAGTATTTAATTAATTTTACTACAGTTGTTTATGGACCTAGTAAAGTAGCTAAAGTTAGAGAACTTGCTGATCTCCCGAACTTAAATGAAAACGGCGATATTCCTTTTAATTTTAATAATAGCTCTAATCGTGGTTCTTACGACGTACCCAATAAAATTGCTATGCATAGTAAAAAAGCACTACCTGACAATCCGCATACAGACAAAGAGAAACTAGAAGTAATTCTTGCGCGGCTGACTAATAATATCAAAGGCTTTGCTAACATGAGGCAAAGCTGGTTTAATAAAAACATTGATCCCAAAGTGAGCAAATTAGAAACCATAGCAACTTGGTTATCTGACCGCGATAATGTTCTTACTGATGCTAAGCGCGATGTTATTTTAGGTCTAATAGAGGATGTTTGTGCGATTAAGCGAAATCGATACGGTCTTTTTAACCCACACAGCTTAACTGAGTTTAAAACTCTTGCGAAGAATATGGGCTTTGATTTAACCAAAAGAGATAGAACGCATAGAAACCCTAAAGAATTGGAAGTTTTGCACACTAGTGTTTCTGCGATTGATGATTTTATTGATAAACACAATAATATGAATTTGGCAATGACGGCCTAAGCACTAGAGCCCGTCATCCCGAGTGCAACGAGGGATTCTCCGAAAGTGGCACTGAGCCAGTTTCAGGAGATCCTTCACTGCGTTCAGGATGACGGACTGGGCACTAGAGCCCGTCATCCCGAGTGTAACGAGGGATTCTCCGAAAGTGGCACTGGGCCAGTTTCAGGAGATCCTTCACTGCGTTCAGGATGACGGACTGGGCACTAGAGCCCGTCATCCCGAGTGCAACGAGGGATCTCCGAAAGTGGCACTGGGCCAGTTTCAGGAGATCCTTCACTGCGTTCAGGATGACGGACTAGGCTCAGGATGACGGACTAGGCTCAGGATGACGGCCATGCATCTCATTCCCAACCCTTCTCCTGCAACAGGACTTTAATTATGTCTAGCCTTGCATTGCCGCAATATCAATAGTCTTCATAGTCACATCCATTTTCTTATTACCCCTTTGAATAGACACAGTTACTTTTTCCCCTACTTTAACTTCTGTGAGCAAATTATATAAAGTATCATAACTATCAATAGGATGAGCATTAAGTGCAACTATTACATCTCCTAGTACTATACGACCCCATTGATCTCTATGTGTACCTTGCAGATTTAATTTTGCTGCTGGGGTATTCGGGATCACATCCGCGATTAAGATACCTTTTGCTATGCCTAGTTTGCGTGCAACGCTTGGCTCAACTCTTTGAATACCTATACCGGATAAAATCACTCGGCCGTGTTTGATAATTTGGGTAACTGTTCTATCTAAATAATCAGCAGGAACTGCAAAGCCAATCCCGGCAGATTCACCTGATTTGGAGAAAATCATGGAGTTCATGCCGATTAATTGACCTGCACTATTTAATAAAGGACCGCCTGAATTACCAGGATTAATTGGCGTATCTGTTTGAATCATATCATGAATGGTAACACCGCCAATTCCGGGAACTTTTCGGCCCAAGGCGGAAATAACGCCTTTGGATAGGCTATGTTCTAAACCAAAAGGATTTCCTATTGCAATAGCCTTTTGCCCTACCATCAAATCATTTAAATGAACTAGCTCAAAAGGTTTATAAGATTTGAGATAATTCAGAGCCTTAGGATTTTTAATTTCTAAAACTGCGATGTCTTTACGGGGTTCAACACCAATAACTTTAGCAGGAACTGTCATTTTATCTAAAGTAATAGCTAGCTTTTCAGCGCCTTTAATCACATGATAATTGGTTACCACATGACCTCTATCATCCCAAATAATACCAGAACCAGCACCAGCAGGTACATCCATCTTACGGTGGGCATTAATTACTGTAGCTAAACGATGTACATAAACAACTTTAGGCGAGGATTTTTGGAAGATTTCTATAGTATTCCGTTCATCAGGCAGTAATGAATCGAGATTTAAGGCAAAACCCGGTGCAATAAGTGCGCCACATAATACAGCAACATGAGTCCATACAGTAAGTTTGTTCATTATTATTGTACTCCATTCATAATTAAAGCACATAGAGTATCATATTTTTACTGAAATGTCATTAGCGGGAAAAAGTGGGTAGGAACGACAAGGTGTATAGTGAAGGGACCAAGCTTTAACCGTGAGGCTAAGAGAATTATAGTATGAAATAAGGTCTGATTACCCTGTTTCAATCCGGTACGTCATCCAGAGCGAAGCGAAGGATCTTCTCTCAAGCCACATCTGTGCTAACTGAAGAGAAGATCCTTCGCTTCGCTCTGGATGACGTGCAAAGAGAAAGCTTGCTTAACCTGACGGTTAAGGGCCGAGGCCCAGCCTACTAATACAATTAGATCGTGTTTTGTTGTTCTTGAGTTTGAGTAACAACCACAGAACTATTTGAGCTTGAACCACCAAATACACCAACTGCATTCAATAATTCAGCAGATGATCTTTTCTTAGTTAAGAATGAAGGCAATACTTGCTTTACAGCGCTATCATTAAAAATACCAGTAGCACGTTCTACACCGTTAACATCATTAACAACTTTGGAACCAGTTTCAACAGCATTAACTAATTCATTAGTTTCAAAAATATAATATCCAGAACGCTCACTGAATCGACCAACAGTATGCTTAAACATAGTCATAAAAGCTTTATGGCTATCAATTTCGTTCAATTTAGCTAAAGCTTCAGCAATTGTTTTTGTGCCAAAAACTTGTGTTGGTTTAGTTAAAAGAGTTTCTTCATCAGTTTTAGCTAATTCTTCAATAAGAGAAGCTCTATCCTTTGCTTTTGAAGCCCAATAAGTTGAGAAAGTATCGTCTTTTGGAGCACTTCGTAAGTGAGAGAACAAATGATTACCAATACGATTCCAAAATGCAGCAGTTGGATTCATTGAAGCAGCGGCTTGCTCTAATTCTTCCATAGTAGCAGTTTCACAAACAGCTGTGAAAGTAACATACATATATTTACCAACTTCACCACCTACGAAACTTTTATCTTCTTGCACTGCTAAGGCATGGATTTTACCATTTAATGATAAAGACAGAGTGTTATCACTATTTTGTATAAGTTTTAGGACACCAAAGCTTTCTTCTTCAAATTCCTCAACAATTTGTTTGACAAAAGGTTGCGCTGGATTTTCAACAGTACCACCATTAACAGTCATTACAGAACGACCACGTGGACCTGCAAGGACAACATTTTGCCCCTTGATTTTAAATACAATTTGCATACCAGTACCATCAGGAACTAAGCCTAATAATTCTTTATTAGTTTCATAAAATGCTTGAGGAGTTACTAGTGGACTAAGTTTGATAATTTGTTCTGTCATTATATTACTTCCTATAAAACGGTTACTAATTATGACCCGATTTGGGTAGATGAAGAGTATCATGAGACAGCGCCACAGGTCAAGAAAAATCCTTTATGTTTGTTTTTTACCCGGAAATATCCTGGGCGCAACTCGGATGCCATGACGAATGGCTCACAATCACAATTGATTTTATATTGGGCACACTGTAAAATAAGTTTTTTTAAATTGGGCAAAAATCATGCAAAGCAAATCAGAATTATTCTCATTACTCGAATCAGGCCATGCTATTGTGATCCTAGACAATGATGGAACAATTTTTAATTCCCAACCTTCCGAAGCCTGGCGAATCCGGGCTATTTTAGCTGAACTAAAAGAAACTAAAATACCTACTATTGAACAAGTTCTAGACATTGGTTATGGTAAAAAAGTCTGGGCTGATGGTTTAGTTGACGCACTAAAAGAACGCTTTCCTAGTATTTCCGAATCAAGCTTATCCGCTCTAAAATCACGCCTAAATCAAGATGGGGTAGACAACTTAATTGTCGCCATGGGTAAAAGCATGATCCCTATTCCAGGCGCGCACAACTTTCTACTAAATATGAATAAAAATGGAAATAAGGTAGCTATTTGTAGTGATAATTATTCAGATACAGTAGCCGAAGCTGTTAATCATCACATTAGTGGTGTCCATTGCCAACTACCCGATAATCGACCAGCACATAAATTTGCTGATAAAAAAACCAAGAAGCCAAACGATTATCTCATTACTCTAAACGATACTATGGGCATCGATTTAAATGGAAAATACAAACCTGACCCAACGAAACTTTTAATCCAACAATTTAAAGCCTTATTAGAATTAAACGTTGTCGAAGAAAACCAACTTCCTAAATTCCTCAGCAATAGCGAATTCCGAGTCTCTTTAAAATCACATGCTAATTACCGCAAAACTGTCTATATCGGTGATGATGTAAACGATTATGTAGCCGCAGGTAATGCAAACTTTGATTTTTTCATTGCTTCAACTAACAGCGGTAAATGCAACCACGATGAATTTACGGCCAAATTTGAATCCAATAAATACCCCATAGAAATTATTTCAGTTGATAATTTACACATGTTTAATGAACAGATGCATGCTGTACGCCTAGAGAACAAAGTTAAAATGCAAACCGCGCGATTTTTCGGAGCAAATACAGAAACCGATACCGCCGCTAATTACCGCGAGAAAAAATTTGAAGCAGCAAATTTTGATGTTGCCGAAAATAAAACGCTGTTTTCTAAAGATGAATTTGGTCATAGAGACTTATACCAAGGTGAAGAAAAAACCATTAATTACGAACAATTACAACAAATCTTAAATTATGGTCAATACATAATTATGTCCGCAGAAGATAATCCAGAAACTAAAGATTGGTTGATTGATTACAAGGCTCATTTGGAAAAAGATGCCAATCCCAAATCTTCTGAAAAATTAGCATTATTAGACCAATTACTTCCACTAGTAAAAACACCTGATGAAATTGCTAAAGATATGCAATTAAAAGATGCTTGCGAAACATTCAGACAAGAATGGAATGAGATTTCCACCCAAAGACTGAAAAAATTATTAAATACCTACGGTTTTAGATACACACCAGTAACTGGAAATTATGGCAAGGAAGAGCGTTCATTCATCGTATACACTTCATTAGAGGGTTCACAACATATTGCTGAAATGACATTGACTGAAAGTATTCAATCCCTAGAAGCAATGGGACGATTTTTTAAACAAGACTCCATTTTGATTTCCCGTTTTGGTTCTAACGTCTATTTATACACTTATGGCCCAGACAAAGGTAAAATTGCTTATGGAGAATTATACAATTTAGTTCCACCAAAACAGGAATACAGCTCTTGGGTAAACACTAAAACTAATACTGGTGAGGATGTAGAACAAGGTTTTGCCCTAAGTTTAGATTGGGAAAAACGCCATCACTTAAGTATGTTTTTGAAGGATTGTGATAACTCCCGCGCTAAAATGTATGAAGAATTTAGTTTCTATCGTTTACCTACTAAACCCTCTAATGATTATCGTGAATATTTAATTAAATTAGCAGGGTTCAGACTGGATACTCTGGTTTATGAGGTAAATCAGACTATTGCGCTGATGGATAGTACTAAAGCAGATAAAGTTCAAATTGAAAATATAAAATTAGACACAAAGATTCAACAAGGATTAAAAGCATACTTAACTCAGTTATTAGATACATTAAAATCGGAAATGCCTAATCAATCAGAAAATCAATTAAACCGTATGATTGAAAGCTTGAATACGCAAACCCCAAATTGTAGGACAACTGTGGCGCTGATTAATGATGTAATTAATTTAATCCAAAGAAACTTAAAGTCTAAAGATCTTGTTTTAGAAGAAAAAACATCAGCATCAAATAATAATTCCTCGCAAAAACACCATAAAATGTTTGTGCTAACTCGAGGCATTAAAGATTATAATGAGCTTACCGAAGCATTGAAAAATGAATTTGAAGCTCGTGGATTAAAGGTACAATGCATTTCTTCCGATGCACACATACATCAAATTGCAACTGAATCACCTTGGTTAGCATTTGAAACTGAAGTAGTTCCGGAAATGATTAAACGTAATACTATGGCCTTGCAACATTTCCTTAATGATCCTAATGTAGATGTAGTAATATACAGCGATATGAACCGCAATATGGCCTATATGAAACCACATGTTACACTAGCAAAAGAAAAAGGATTTACCTCAGTTGCTGTACAATCCAATTATAATTTTGATGCCAAAACAGATCCTTATTACCTAAAACATCATGAGGATAAAGCAGAATTCAAAAATCAAACAACACTGGAATTCGATGCAACAACTACTATTGCACAAATTATCGGTCCAAATACACCAGCACGCGTTAGTACATTAGCGGATACTATTTTAAAATTGCCTTTATCTGCAATGGAACAATTCGATTTCGATAATGATGTAAGTGTTGATGTTAATGCTATGGTGCGAAGTAGTTTTGGTAGCGGGATTAAAGGATTTTTTGATAAGAAGAAGGTTGATGAAACTAAGGGAACTACGAAGAAATCGCAACTGACACTGTAAAAAATGATCAACTGCATACTCCCTTCTCCCGCAAGTGAGAGAAGGGAACTTAGATAAGGAGATACAAAATAAATAAGGACACGCTTCAAACTAATTTCACCTTCCCCTTACTCAATTGGTATGCGCAGCACGGTCGAAAAAATCTACCTTGGCAATACCCAAAGGATCCCTACCGAGTTTGGGTTTCAGAAATCATGTTGCAACAAACACAAGTACAAACCGTGCTTGGTTTTTTTAGTCGCTTTATGGAGCGCTTTCCCACCATTGAAGACTTGGCAAATGCAGAAGAAGATACTGTTTTATCATTATGGTCAGGACTTGGTTATTACAGTCGTGCCCGCAATTTACATAAAACAGCTAAAATTATTTGTGAACGTTTTGCAGGACAATTCCCAAAAAATCTGGATGCACTGATAGATTTACCGGGGATAGGCGCATCAACAGCTGCAGCTATTTTAGCTCAGGCCTACAACCTCCCCCATGCTATTTTGGATGCCAATGTCAAACGAGTTTTGAGCCGTTATTTCATGATTGCAGGATGGCCGAACCAAACTCAGGTTACAAAAAAATTATGGCAGATGGCTGATTTATGTATGCCTGAACAAGACTGCGCCGAATATACACAAGCCATTATGGATTTAGGTTCCCTTTGCTGCACAGCCTCAAAGCCTGATTGCCCTCATTGCCCTGTTAAAAATTATTGCCAAGCATTTATAGCAGAAGAGCAAACAAACTACCCAAATAAAAAACCTAAAAAACCAGTACCTTTATACCAGCAACAATTTTTAGTTCTTAGTAACAGTGAAGGTTTAATTTATTTAGAAAAAAGACCGCCAACAGGAGTTTGGGGTGGTTTATGGTGTTTACCAAGTATTGATGTGGGTATTTGTGCTTTGGAATATATTAAAAAGACTTATCATGTCCAGGGTGAAGAAGTAATACCTTTATTGGATTTTAAACATCGTTTTAGTCATTTTCATTTGGAGATTAAGGCAGTGGGGATAAAAATTCAGGCTTTGGCGAATAAAGTGGGCGAATCTTGTGGGAATTGGTTTCATGGTGATCAATTTAGTTCATTAGGATTGGCAAGGCCAACTTCACGGATTTTGAACAGTAGGACCCACTTCTCTGAAAACAAACTATGAACCTAGAGGGTCACTTAGGATCAATGCTTAATCTTCTATTTATTGTTATTAAGGAAATTTATTTATTTGGTCTTACAGGACCCGATGCTTTTTGCAAAGGATGTCCTGTCCCCAAAATTTGCGTCGCCTTTACTGCATCAGGCTGGCCTTTTTGTGCGGCCTGGGTAATCCAAAACCAGGCTTTTTTTCTATCTTCAACCACTCCTTGGCCATAGTAATACATATAACCTACAGCATACTGAGCATCTCGTTGGCCTCTTTTAGCCTCAGGCATTAAACGTACAAAAGCACTGCGAAAATTTTGCGCTCTAAAATGATAGATTCCTTCGCGTAAATTTAATGAATTCCAAAAACACGACGCTAAAAATGGAATCAAAAATACAATTATTGATAATTTACGCACAGATTTCACAATTTTATTCCTCTTTTAAAGGCTTAGGTACAGGTTCAAAGATTAAATCATTTTTGGGCAAACTTAAACTCTCTAAATTACCATTTCGCTCCACTAAAACACCACCAGCAGTAATGCGCTCAATTTTAACACCACCCGGTAGTATATCACCAATTTTATACATTTTTTCTTGTCCATTGGCAGAACGTAGAAGTACCTGCGAATCCTTATCTTTATTCGAATATAAAATCCCTACTACTGTGATATTCAGCATCGATTTCTTAACACTATTTTCATTCAGATTATCGGGAACATAAGCGCCAAACAAAGAAGAGTTGAGAACATAGGGTTCGCTCTCTGATTTTTTCACAACCGGAGCCTGAGGGGTTGCGGCAATAGTATAAGTAGGCTTAAATATAAACCGAAAGCATTCGATAAGAATTAATAATGAAAAAAATGCAATTAAGCCAAGAACAATAAAACGGGCATATTTGCCAGTAAAAAAATCATGCATGTTACATTCCCGTCTCTGCTACGTCCCGCGGCTTGAATTTCGTAGGTTGGGCCTTGGCCTGAGGGATCTTCACTTTTTTAATCCTAATCGAAGCTCCCTTCTCCCCTTGGGGAGAAGGTGCCCGTAGGGCGGATGAGGGTTTAGCAAAGTGGCGCTGTCTAAAATATTTTGCCACCATCACTACCCTCATCCGCCCCTTCGGGGCACCTTCTCCCGCCAAGCGGGAGAAGGGAGCTTCGATTAGGATTAAAAAAGTGAAGATCCTGCGGTCAAGCCGCGGGACGTAGACTTAAAGTTTTCCCATTAACCTACACTATATTTTATCGCGATATTTGGTGCAAGACCGAATTAAAAATATGATGGGGATCGTACTGTTCCTTTAACGTCATCCATTGATCATAGTGATTGCCAAAATGTCTTTGCCAATACTCTTTGTTCACAGTATGGCCCAAATAACCCGATAAATATCGTTTGCCACCTTGGTCCAATAAAAATGCATCTAAATCCTGCACCGCTTGTAAAGCACTATCTTTTAACACCGACGGAATACCAGGATTTAAAATCATGAACTCAGAAATCGAATCATCATCAGGCAGCATCATCAGTTGTGCCTTTTGCCGAGCAATTGGCACTACTTGCGCAAGGCTTGCATAATGCAAAGGAAGTTCATCTAATAAGCGTGATAAATTATCCTGCAAAACTTTAGTGGGTACAAAGCACTCATACCAAGGATGATACAAATCCCATTGCCCCAAAAGCCTCATCATCTCAAAACGCGGATTATGGCGCAAAAAATAATCAGCAATAGTGTCTTCTTGAGTATTTAATACGTTCCAATAAGATAAATTACTAGCTATATCGTTCAACTCTGGAGCTTTGCCACTAAACTCTACTGATAAATGCATTCCGTATAACCATTGCGCCATAGCCACGCGTTTACCCTGTTTTAATTTAGAACCTTGAATCGAAGGAGAGCAAAATAATTCCATATAATCGACTTTGGACTTGAGTCGTTCAATATCCTCAAACCATTTTGTAACATCTGCATAAACCAAACTAAAGGTTTTCACCTGCTTTTGCACGGGTCTTAATGCAATTTTTGCTTTGGTAATTACCGCACAACGCCCCTGACCTGAAAGGCAGGCATGAAATAAAGGTGAATTTTTATCAACAGTATGCAGAGTGCCAGTGCCATCAATAAGTTCTAAAGCCAAGACATATGCATTAATAAATCCGTATTTAAACGAAGAAGCACCAACGCCCCCTGCCGATAAAACCCCTGCTATGGATAAATTACAATTATAAGGTAACACAAACGGTGCCTTACCTGATTTTAAGCTTAGCTCTAATAAACTGGCCCAAGTGCAATTTGCCTCAAGCCAAACACCATCCGCTTCAAGATCCAAAACTTTATCAAAATGCTGCATGGATAAAGTTACGCCACCAGCACCAGGCAAAGATTGGCCACCTTGACTTAAACCTTTAGCGCGAATCACAATGGGCAAGGTATTATCATGTGCAAATGAAATAAATTGCTGCACTTGAGTTACATCTTTTGGAATGGAAACCGCCGAAGGATAAGATTGAATTAATTTACCAAAATCCTGACTAAATGAAACAAGCGTTGACTCATCATCGAGTAACGCTTGTCCAGTATCGCTTTTAAGCTGCTTGATTTGTTGAGTATCCCAAGTCTTTTGTAGTTGCAATTCCATTTGTATCCCTCTCTTTTGCTTCTTCTATGCGTCTGTTACATGCAAGAACCAATCCATCGAACATCTTGCTAAATGCTACGTAACATCTGTCTATTATTTTTAGTGCCTCACGGCGAGTAGCAACGGGCAATCTTCTTTCATAAATTTTGCGCTCCATTTCTTCCTCGAACAAGGCATGAGCAAGTTCAACTTCTAAATGGGAACTGGAGAAGTATTGTAAATTTTTATCCTCGCCAGTCTTTTTCACTTGATCAACTACTTTACGGAAAAACACATGTCCTGATGATTCAAGCGTTAACAATAAGACTACATTCAAAATCTCTTCATCAAGTTTGAATATCTCAGCCATGATAGCATAAGCCGCATCACGTACTAGTTGTGAATTTTTGCTATACAGCCAGGCAACGTCTTCACGATTGTAATCTTTATCACCTTCGAATTTAGATATATATTGCTTATCACTCAAAAACCACTTTTCATGACCTGCATCTTCCAATCTGTGATGGCGTGCAACTTTCTTAAAAAATGGATCCGTTACTCGTTCTTCGTTAATCCGTAAGATATCTTGGAAGGTCATAGCCCAAAAAGTTAGTTCAGGGATAAAGTAACCAATCTCTTCGATGCTGTTTAAGTTTTCTAGTAGGCTAAAAAACTCATGATTCATTAACTCGCTTTGTTTAGAATCGATATAAGCTTGTATAGTTTTCATGATTGCCTCCGTGGCAAGAATTTGTTAGACATCTTAGCTCTTGCAGATGTCATGCCAACTTAAGCAACGAGGTGAATAAATTATCAGCAGCCCACTATAATATCCCTTCTCCCCACGGGAGAGAAGGTGCCCGTAGGGCGGATGAGGGGTTTTCAAGCGCATATCTGCCACTTTCACCACCCTCATCCGCCCCTTCTCCCTCAAGCAGGAAAAGGGAATATGCGCACCTAATCCTCAGGAAGCGACAAAAAAATGTCCCTGAAACAGTTCGCGTGACAAAAATTTGACTTTTAATTTCGTTTAAAAATAACGAGTTTTAATAAGTCATACAGAATTCGCCAATTTTCTGTCATATTCTTGCATTAATTTCTCCAGCCCATCCCAATGTACCTCCTCAAAATCGTGAATTGAATTACATAAAGTGTCTAACAAATCTGCCTGAATATCCCCTATTGCCAAAGCTTGTGCATAAGGAGTATTAGTAAACATTACTAATATATGCTTGGAAACATAACGCCCTGGATAGCGCGCCATAAGCTCCCGCTCTACCCGCTTTCGCAGGATAAACTGCGGGTTTCTTATATCTGAATGAATTTCATGGTAATTATCCATCGACATCTTAGCCACAGCATCCGTATTCGGTTTTCGGATTTTATAAAAGGCCGGCATTACCAACATCCAATCGTCTTTATATTGAGTCAATAACTCATCAAGTATCCTGCAATCTTCAAATGCACTATTCATCCCCTGGCCAAAAAACGGAATAATTCCATGCGCCGCATCGCCGATTAGTAAGCATTCATCTTTATAATGCCAAGGAGCAGACTTGATAGTGCTCATAAACCCTGTCGGATTATCAAAGTACTCGCCGATTAAATTGGGCATGGCCTCAAAGGCATCCGGAAACTCTCTTTTAAAGAAGGATTGCAGGCGGTGTTCATCCGTTAGCTCAGCAAAACTATCTTTCCCTTCATTAGCTAAAAACAAAGACCCCGTAATCGAATCATCCGGATTTGGATTTCCCAATAACATAAACGAATCGCGCGGCCACAGGTGCAAATGCTCTCGCGCCATACCTACCGTATGTTTTTTACTAATAGAAAGCTCTTTGTAGCCATGACTTAAATACTCGCGGCTTGCCTGAATAATCCCTTGTTCCTTCAAGGTTTCTCTCACCTGCGAAGGCGCACCATCAGCAGCGATTAATCGCTGGTATGTAGTAGTAAATTGCTTTTTATCTTTGGTTTCAAAGCATAATTGCTTATTATGAATGTCTAAGGAATGCAATTTCATATCAAAATGCAGATGAATACCTTTGGCATGCTCGGCCTTATTCAATAACAAGCAATTCAAATCAGTTCGAGAAATTGCATTTAAATACTCATTCTCATGCCGCCCAAAAGGCTGGAAATGCACCTCGCCTGAGGATTCATGGATAGCGCGTGCACGCATGGGCACTATAATATCCTGAATATCATCGTTCAAATTCATCGCTTTTAAACCCGTCAGACCGCGACAAGACAAGGCCAGATTTATGGATCGACCATAATCAATCGGGCTTTTGCGCAAATCAGGCCTGGATTCAAATAAATTCACCTCATAGCCTCGCCTGGCCAAATAAAGGGCGCACAAAGTCCCTGCCAAACCGGCACCAACAATAGTAATAGCTTGCATCCTTCCTCCAAAATAGTGGATAAAAGCTTAAGGTATTATTACTGTGCAATTTCCGTACCGGAATGTGAATTAAATTGACTTTAGATATTTAATTATATTGTCTGGGGTATCGCCAGGTTTATAGAAATAACCCTGTGCATAGTCACAACCATGGGCAAGAATAAAATCTCTTTGAAATTCGTTTTCCACACCTTCTGCTAAAACAAGTAAATTTAAACTATGACCTAAATTGATAATGGCCTTAGCAATGGCAGCATCGTTTTTATTAGTAGCCATTTCCGTAATAAAAGAGCGGTCAATTTTTAATTTATCAACTGGAAATTGTTTTAAATACGATAAACTTGAATAGCCGGTACCAAAGTCATCAATTACTAATTTTACACCCATATCTTTTAAAGCATGCATGGTTGTAACAACATGCTCAACATCTTCAATCAACAAGCTTTCTGTTAATTCAAGCTCTAAATATTGGGATTCCAAACCTGTTTTGTGTAATACTTGCGCCACCATTTCTGGTAAATTAACGTGTCGAAATTGACGACCAGATATATTAACCGCCACACTCAAACCGCCAAATCCCTGTTCTTGCCAAGCCCTCATTTGCCTGCAAGACTCTTCCAAAGCCCACTCACCCATTTCTAAAATTAAGCCATTCTCTTCAGCCATAGGTATGAAATCTACTGGACTAACTTGACCTAGAGACTTACTGTGCCAGCGCATTAAGGACTCAAAACCAACTACTTTATTGGTTTTCAATTCTATTAAAGGTTGATACACCATAAATAGTTCATTATTTTTAATAGCTTCTCTTAAGGCTACATCCAATTGCATGCGGTTAATTGCGCGCCTATTCATTTCTGGTTCAAATACGCGATAAGCATTTCTGCCATTATCTTTCGCATAATACATTGATAAATCCGCACTTTTCATCAAAGTCTCATAATCTTGCCCGTCTCGGGGATAAAAACTAATTCCAATACTGGCAGTTATTTTTAATACATTTTTATCGATGTGAATGGGTTGCTCAATAAGTTCTAATAATTCTTGTGCCACAGTTTCTGCTTGTTGCATGGTTTCGATATTGGTAAGCAAAATTACGAACTCATCACCCCCAAGTCGGGCTACTGTATCAAAATCATCCGTTACCAATAATAATTTATTGGCAATTGACTGCAGCATTTTATCGCCTAAATTATGGCCTAAAGTATCATTCGTCAGTTTAAAACGGTCCAAGTCCAAAAATAAAAAGGCCAAAATAGATTTGCGCTTTTTAGCCTGCATCATCGCTTGCTCCACCCTATCCATTAATAAAACGCGATTGGGCAAATTAGTCAGATGATCATGAGTGGCCTGCTTGATTAATTGCTGTTCCATTTCTCGGCGCTGAGTAATATCATTTAAAATACAGACATAATGCTTCACATTTGAAAAAGAATCTTTTACAGGCGCTACACTTACTTCACACCAAAAGGCTTCGCCATTACGTCTAATACTTTCGATTTCCACTTTTTCTTCACGTAATTCACGAATTGCCATGTCTATGCGTTTATTATTAACCTCTTCAACATTTGCGCCTTGCAGAGTGCTCAAATTTTGGCCTGTTGCTTGCTGCTCCGTATAGCCAGTGATCCTTTCAAAAGCTTTATTCACATAAATAATTTTATTTTCATGATTCGTGATATCGATTATCGCAACTCCGTGGGTACTTGCTTCGACAGCACGTTCACGAATACGTAACTCATCTTCTGACATACGTTTTTGCGTCACATCCCTAAAACTATAAACTCGACCCACTATTTGTGAACCTACGCGTTGGGGTTGGGTAAAACGCTCGAAAATACGTCCGTCTTTGAAATCCAATTGGGGTAACTCACCTTGCCATTCCGGATGACTGTATAAATACTGAACATCGGAGATTAAATCTTGCGGATTAATTAACTGATCCAAAATATAATCGAAACTTTCTTTTTCTTTACCTGATTCGAGCAGATTCGAAGGAATTCGCCACATTTCCACGAACTTTTGATTCCAGTCAACCACGGCACCTTGGCCATTTACCATCATAATTCCATCCGCAGTTGATTCTAAGGTGGCTCGCAACAAAGATAATGATTTCTCAAGCTCTGTATTTTTTACAAGGATATCATCACTACCGATGGCAATATTTTCGGTCATAGGAGCGGTGCTAATACGCTGGAATTCAGGTTGGTTACTGTACCATTGCTCTAATAAATCGGACAAACCAGCGACATTGCCGACCAAACCCAATAATTTAGAAATATCAGTCAAAGATGGCTCTTTGCCACTCTTTTTGATCTTTTCAGCAGCTTTGGCGACTTTTTCATAACTGACTTCTTGCCTACGCATGCATCCCTCTCTAGAATGTCATTCTTAAGATATGTCGGCCACAGAAAATAAAACTTTAAGAATAATTGCATTAGGGAGCAAAACAGCATGAAAATCGACCACTTTGATACGCGTGCCATACATGCAGGACAACAACCTTGTCCAAGCACAGGTGCAGTTATGACCCCAATTTATACAACGTCGACTTACAAACAATCCGCCCCTGGCGTACATCTTGGTTATGAATACTCAAGGACGCATAATCCCACCCGAGCGGCCTATGAAGCCTGTATTGCAAGCCTGGAATCCGGTCAAAGAGGCTTTGCCTTTGCATCAGGGATGGCCGCAATCAATACTGTGATTGATGTATTAGATGCAGGCGATCACGTAATTGCTATGGATGATTTGTACGGTGGTACTTTTCGCTTATTTGATAAAGTCAAAACGAGAACCAGTAATCTATCTTTTTCTTTTGTGGATATGTCTAATCCACAAAATATTGAAGCTGCTATCACGCCTAAAACCAAACTAATTTGGTTAGAAACACCCTCTAATCCCATGCTAAAACTAGCAAATTTAGTTGAAATTGCAGCCATTGCTAAACGTCATAAATTAATTTCGGTGGTGGATAATACTTTTGCAACTCCCTGGATTCAACGCCCTTTAGAATTAGGTTATGACTTGGTTATTCATTCTGCGACCAAATATTTAAATGGGCATTCTGATGTTATTAATGGTGTGGTGGTGGTGGGCGATAATACTGAATTGGCTGATAAAATTGCCTTTTTACAAAATTCATGCGGCGCAATTGCCGGTCCTTTTGATAGTTTTTTAGTCTTACGCAGTTTGAAAACTTTGTCATTAAGAATGCAAAGACATTGTGAAAATGCGTTGCAGCTTGCCCTGTGGCTTGAGAAACATCCTAAAATTAAAAAAGTTTATTATCCCGGATTAAGCTCTCATCCCCAACATCAATTAGCCAAAGATCAAATGCATGCTTTTGGCGGCATGATAAGTATGGTCATTGAAGGAGGTTTGACTGCTGCTCAAAACTTTTTATCGCGCTGTGAATTATTCACTCTTGCTGAAAGTCTTGGTGGTGTTGAAAGTCTAATCGAGCACCCAGCAATCATGACTCATGCATCCATACCAGCAGATAAACGCAAACAATTAGGGATAGATGATGGTTTGATAAGACTTTCGGTCGGGATAGAATACATCGATGATTTACAAGCAGATTTGGAATCTGCTCTTAAAGATAAGGAATAATAATGGAAAATAAGTATAAAAAAGGCGGTCAAATTTATGCTGTACTGCCGCTATTAATATTAATGACTACCACCATTATTGGCACTATTCCGGTAGTTCTTTTAGGATTATTAAAATTAATTCCTAATAAACGCTGGCAGGACTTTTGTACTCGCTGTGTGGATGTTATTGCTACCAACTGGTGCAGTATCAATAATTTTTATGTCAATAAGATCCAAAATATTCAATGGGAAATCACTGGTTTAAATGAGTTAAATCCCAAAGATTGGTATTTGATTATTGCGAACCATCAAAGTTGGTTGGATATAGTTATTTTACAAAAAGTATTTAATCGCAAAATCCCGGTTTTGAAATTTTTTATTAAAGATCAATTAAAATGGGTGCCGGTGCTTGGTTTGGCCTGGTGGGCTATGGGTTGTCCCTTCATGAAACGCTATAGTAAAGAATATTTAGCCAAGTATCCGCACAAACAAGGTCAAGATTTAGAAGCAACCATCAACGCCATTGACCGTTTTAAAAGAACGCCTGCTGCAGTGATGAGTTTTATTGAAGGCACACGCTTTACTCAAGAAAAAAAGCAAGTGCAAAATTCACCTCACAAACACCTATTAAGGCCTAAAGCTGGTGGTATTAGTTTTATTTTAAGTTCTATGGGCGAACAATTAAGCAGTGTGCTGGACGTGACTATCGTCTACCCACAAGCCCAACACTCGCTTTGGGATTTTTTATGCAAGCGCATTAAAAGCATTAAGGTTCACATCAGACAAATACCGATACCTTCTGAGTTTACTTCCAAACAACTCCTGGAAGACACTAAAACTCAAGCAGATTTTAAAGACTGGCTAAATCAGCAATGGGCTAACAAGGATAATTTAATTACCTCTCTCAAATATTAGGAAAAACCAATGAATTCATTACAAACAACCATAGAAGAAGCCTTTGAACAAAGACAAAATTTAACTATGGATAATGCCAAGCCGGATTTAATAGCAGCTGTTGAAGAAGTTTTGTCTTGTCTTGATAACGGGCAATTCAGAGTTGCAGAACAGATTAATAATGAATGGGTGGTACATCAATGGTTAAAAAAAGCAGTGCTCTTATCCTTTAAATTGTACCCAAATGAAGTGATTGAAGCAGGATTTTGCCAGTTTTTTGATAAAGTTCCGCTAAAATTCAAAGAGTATTCTGAAGCAGACTTTCAGAAAACCGGAGTACGAGTAGTACCACCTGCTGTAGTTCGTCGTGGTGCCTTTGTCGGTAAAAACACCGTACTCATGCCCTCTTACGTAAATCTAGGTGCTTATATAGATGAAGGCACCATGGTGGATACTTGGGCAACTGTTGGATCCTGTGCGCAAATCGGTAAAAACGTGCATTTATCTGGTGGTGTCGGAATTGGTGGCGTATTAGAGCCCTTACAAGCTAACCCAACTATTATAGAAGACAATTGTTTCATCGGAGCGCGCTCTGAAGTTGTTGAAGGGGTTATTATTGAACGCAATAGCGTGTTATCAATGGGTGTTTATATAGGTCAAAGCACTAAAATCTATAACAGACTTACTGGTGAAGTAAGTTATGGGCGGGTACCTGCTGGTTCTGTAGTAGTTCCAGGCAATTTACCCAGTAAAGACGGTACATACAGCTTGTATTGTGCAGTAATAGTAAAACAAGTAGATGAGAAAACGCGTGCTAAAGTCAGTATTAATGAACTATTAAGAGATAATTCAAATGAGTGAACTCAAACAAATCCTAAGCACGTTGATAGGCTTTCCTTCGGTAACTCCTGAAGATATGGGTTGTCAGGCCTATATGATGGATTATTTAGAACAATTGGGATTTACCTGCCAAAAACTCGATAAAAGTCCGGTAGAGAATTTTTTTGCCTGTTATGGCCAGGCTGGACCGTTGTTAGTATTTGCAGGACACACTGATGTAGTACCAGTTGGCGCGTCCAGTAACTGGCAAACGGATCCTTTTGTTTTAGTGGAAAAGGATGGAATGGCCTATGGTCGTGGAACTGCGGATATGAAAGGCAGTTTGGCGGCTATGATGGTCATGGCTAAACGATTTGTTACTGCGCACCCTGATGTTCCAGGCCGCTTAGGCTTTCTCATTACCAGTGGAGAGGAAGGCGATCATAATGAGTGTGGGACACGTTATGTGATGCAACAACTTATCGATCAAGGCATAGCAATTGATTATTGTGTTGTGGGTGAACCTTCCAGTAGCAAGCAGCTTGGTGACGTTATCAGGGTTGGGCGTCGAGGCTCTTTATCGGCCAATATTCAATTAAGCGGTATTCAAGGTCATGTAGCCTACCCTCATTTAGCCAAAAACCCTATTCATGCCCTAAGTCCTGCTTTAGCAGAATTAACCAGCACGCAATGGGATGAAGGCAATGCCTATTTTCCACCAACGACTATGCAAATAACCTATTTACATTCAGATGGCCAAGCCAGCAATGTTATTCCAGGTGAATTGTATTTGAATTTAAATTTTCGATTTTCAACCGAGCAAACCCAAGACAGTTTGCAGGCCGCAGTCGCAGCAATTTTCAAAAAACACGAGCTCACTCCAAAAATAAATTGGTTTTTAAGTGGCGAACCCTTTTTGACTCAAAAAGGACATCTGATAGACGCCGCTAAAACTGCCATATTCAAACATACCGGCTTGAATCCAGAACTATCTACCAGTGGAGGTACTTCCGATGGCCGGTTTATAGCCCCTTATGGCGTGGAAGTAGTAGAGCTTGGGCCTATTAATGCGACCATACATCAAGTAAATGAATGTATTAGTTTGCAGGATTTACATACTTTAGAGGAAGTTTATTATTCTATTACTGAAAAATTACTAGCTAGGTAGTTGGGGTGACCCGAATTAACCTTTAGAACACTTAATACTCCCATAATAAAATAATGTTACAATGTGGGCGTTATTTTAACTTAAATTTAAATGGGGAAAAAAATGAGTAGAGTTGCTAGTGGTTTGTTACTTGGTTTATTAATTGGCGCCGATCCAGGTCTTGCTTTCACTGTGTTCGTCATTATTGTTATTGCTGCTATCATAGCCGCTGCAACTGCACCAACAGCTACTGTAGCTACAACTGCCGCTGTAACCACCGCCGCAGTCAGTGCGGGCGCTACTGCTGGATTAAGTTTACTGATTGCTTCTGGTATAGGTGCTGCGGTTGCTTACGGTGTTATTGGTCTTTACTACGCAGCTTCTAGCGCTTACGATGCCTACAATAACGATAAATCCATTAAAGATGTATTGGTTTCAAGCGTTATGCGCCCTGGTGAAACTGGAGTGAAAAGTTGGATAAAATCAGTATCTGCTGTTCTTTTCTCACCTTTTATCGTTCTTGGTGCTGGTGCAGGTGAATTGGCTGCTTATGTTCGCAATGCAATTGGTGCTGGTATGGTTAAAAGTATTAATGCAAAGGTTGCGAAAGCGAATCCTGAAGATGCTGGAAATACTACTGTAATTGCTACTAAAGAGAAAAATGCACAAGTAGATCCAACGATACATTCTGTAAAAAGTATCCATGCTGTTCCTGTGATTGACGACTCAAAAACAATTGTAGTTTTAGAGGATCTTTCAGCTGCTTCTAATACTCTTTAATAATCAAGATATTCCCGCTTTAGCGGGAAATCCTTCTAAAGGGGACAGTATTAAACTCACTGCCATTAAGTTAAGACTTTACATCATCATGAACCCAGTCCGTCATCCTAAACCCAGTCCGTCATCCTAAACGCAGTCCGTCATCCTAAACGCAGTCCGTCATCCTGAACGCAGTCCGTCATCCTGAACGCAGTCCGTCATCCTGAACGCAGTCCGTCATCCTGAACGCAGTCCGTCATCCTGAACG
>JBAZRP010000022.1:0-35431 GCA_041662885.1 Legionella sp. | reverse complement strand
CATTCTTCCCGACAGGCGGTCATAATATAGTGTTTTCTTTATATTTAGTTGGTATTTTGATGGCAGTATTTACCGGTTTTATTTTAAGAAAAACGACGCTTAAAGGTCATTCTTCGCCTTTGATTATAGAATTGCCGGCCTATCATAAACCTTCTTTGAAGCGTTTACTTAAAGAAACCAGCATGCGGCTGCGCTTTTTTGTGATAAGAGCAGGTAAATTAATTATTCCAGTTTGTATTCTTTTGGGTGGTTTGAATGCAATCACAGTAGGTGGGGGTTTCAGTTCTGGTGAAGCCAATACCCAGTCCGTTTTATCTTTAATGGCACAGTGGATAACGCCTTTGTTTGCACCAATGGGGATTCACCAAGACAATTGGCCGGCAACAGTAGGATTACTCACCGGGATGTTGGCCAAGGAAGTAGTAGTTGGAACTTTGAATTCACTGTATTCTCAATTAGGTCATTTGGGTGAAGCTGCTGCTGGTACTTTTGATTTTTGGTCTGGAATTCAAGAGGCTTTATGGTCAATACCGCATAATCTTGCAGGACTTGGTTCAGCGTTGTGGAATCCAGTTTCAGCCAGCGCAGCCGACAGTCAGCTTTCTCAACCGGTTTATGGAATGATGGCACAAAGATTTGATGGCCAAGTAGGGGCTTATGCTTATTTACTCTTTGTTTTATTGTACATTCCCTGTGTTTCTACTATGGCGGTGATACGACAAGAAGCAAACAGATTTTTGATGTGGACTTCAATAATTTGGTCTTTTATCATTGCCTATGCTGTTGCAGTATTATTTTATCAAACAGCCAATATCATTGCCCATCCGCAACAAAGTATTGTTTGGATAATAAGTGTATTGACCAGTTTGGTTTTGGTACTTCGTTGGTTTCGTATGAATCAGCAGACTACAGGAGCTTTCAATGTTAGTTCAAATTCGTGATTTTATCGCTCGTGAAGGTGTAGTTAGTACGCAACAATTATCCCGAGAATTCAAAATTGATTTTTCTGCTTTGAAGCCTATGTTGGATTTATGGGAAAAAAAAGGTGCTATTGAAAAGTGCCAGCAGCAAACAAAATGCCAAAGCACGTGTTTTAAGTGCAAACAAGACCCTATTGAATATTACCATAGCGCCATTCATTCCGTATAAGTATCTAATTAATGATGTTCTTCGAAATTTGAGCTAATATACATATATAAATTGTCTATTTGGACGAATACAATGGTCGACTCAGAAAATGAAGAAAATAAAGACCTTCCCCAAGAAGAAGAGTTGGTAGTTGCTGCTTTTGAGGAAGAAGAACCTGAGATAGCACTTGAAAACCCTGATGAAGACGGACCAGATCCGGATTATGATGAGGAAACAGGTGACTTGGAACTTGGTGATGAAGGCTATCAGGCACCACTAGAATCAGAAGAACATGTCGACGCTCGTAAATTGGCTAT
The DNA here is from genome assembly GCA_041662885.1 of Legionella sp. Classification (GTDB taxonomy): domain Bacteria; phylum Pseudomonadota; class Gammaproteobacteria; order Legionellales; family Legionellaceae; genus Legionella. Next base: position 33,986 of record JBAZRP010000022.1, on the reverse strand, counting down.
GGAAGAAGATTTAAATAATCCTGTAGTTTTAGTAGAGCGTGTTTATCATATTTGGTGGAATTGGGCTGATTTCCATCTGTATATTATTTCACCAGCAATGGAACTAATTCTTCCACAAAAAATTATAATGCCTGAAGTTTTACCTAATTCAACCGAACTGGAATTTGTTTATCCTATTCATGACTTTGGAACTAAATTATCTGTATCTAAGGCTGAAGACATGTACAGTTCTGGCATGTCCATGTGCAAGCTGTATTATACTATTGAAAAAATGATTCATATTTTAGTAGATCGCTTAAAAAGCGGTGGCATTAGTACTGAAACAGAAGTTCAGGTAGCTTTTGGTGGCCATCAATTAGCACAAAGAAAAGCTTTTGAGTCTATTATTAATTTAAGTTACAACGTTGTAGTTACCAATTTTGACCCAGGTTTATGGGGCGAGCGTTACCTACAAACGGTGAAACGTATCGCCGATAAAGGCTATGGCTACCCACCGGAAGCACCAAGGGATACATACAGACACCCGCACCAACATGCAGCATCAGGTGGAATCAGGCAAGGCTAAACCTTATTTTATATTAAATACTCCATTCCCCCTCGGGGGAGAAGTGAGTATCGAGTCCGTGATATTTTTTGTGCTTTTTATATAAGCACCGAAATTATATCGAAAATGCCTACCAGTTTTCTTGGTGTAGTAATAAATAGAGTTTGAAATCATATCCAACATTAAATAAATACCACCAATACCCGAGGGTACTCGTGCTACATGAGGAAGTAATGGATGGGTGCCTAAATAGCCATAATAATTCCACGATGAAAAAATAGTGCCAAAAATGTCAATATAATACACCGTTAGGAACATAATAAGACCAAATAATGGTTTTTTTCGTGCTCTCAAGATGAATAAAAAAAGAATGTAAAATAAAAAGCCAGCTACATCCTGGAGCATACACAAAGAAATAAAAACAATTATAAAAGCTATCTTTGCTAAATACTGTTCTAAGGGTTTATGAAATCGCCATATCAAGGGGTGGTTGCTAAAATAATAGACAATTGCATAAATGACTGCGTGACCTAGCGGAATATAAATCGGTATATTATGCAGTCGGTATTGGTACAGATTAAGTACTAAAGAACACAAAACTTCCGCAATAAGCCCAGTAACAGTCATTAATAGCATGAGCCAAAATAATCGTTCTTTTGCAGTCAGCAGCAAAGAACAGTAAAAACCAAACATTAAAATATTGCAGAAATCTTGAGTCCAAGAGCAATATTGGCTTAGCCATGCACTATCAATACATAGAAAAATTGGCGCACCTATGAGAACCAGCGCACCTTGGATAAGGCCTAGAATAGGATAGTTCCAAATTAATTTCATTTTAATTCCCTAGATCATGGCATAATGCTACCATATTCTACTTCTTCAAAGCATTGCAAATAATAAGCCTATGACTAGAAAAGGTATGCAAAAAATTTTCAATAATCCAAGTATGTACCTGGCTGCAATAATTGGCGAGTTGGCTGGAATGATAGTGGGTTCCGTAGTCGGCGCCTTCATAGGTGGAATCATCGCATATCAACTCAATTTGTGTAGTACTTGTTCGACTTATGCCTTAGGCATAAATCCTGGCATTATTTTTGGGATCATTCTAGGTTTTTTCTTGGGTGCCACGTTGTTCGGCTGTACAATAGGGTTTATATCTGCGCTAAAAATGCTCAGAAAAAAAGATGAATTTATTCATGTCTCACAAGCAAATATCATGCAATTGCTTTTGATGGTGATCAAGCAAAATTTTGAACTAGTCTCTGGAATGGGGGTGGGAGCAATTGTAGGTAGCTTAAAAACACCTGGAGTTCATTCTATAGTAGGTGCTTTTATAGGTTTAGCTTTAATGCTATTCACCTCCAGCTTTGAAAAAAAACCTAAATAACAAAAAACTGTTTCTAATTCCTCATGCGCGCACTTTATTAGCTAAAAACACAGTGTTATAATATAAGCTATTTTTTAATGAGGATATAATTCATAGTGAACAAAAAAAGACCTGTTAATCTTGATTTAGCTACTTTAAAATTCCCTCCTATGGCAATTGCATCCATTTTGCACAGGATTTCAGGGATTTTATTGTTTTTATTAACACCTGTTTTGTTATTTCTTGTAGGAAAATCGTTGCATTCAGAAGAAAGTTTCATGCAAACGAAAGCCTTAATCGCCAGTCCAATCTATAAATTAATCCTTTGGGCTTTTGCTGCGGCATTTTTTTATCATGTAATAGCCGGTATTCGTCATGTGATCATGGATATTGGTTTTGGCGAACATCTTGGTACTGCACGGCGCACTGCTATTTTAGTAATCGCTCTTGCAGTAATTGCCACACTCTTTTTAGGAATTTGGATATGGTAACAAATGTTACAAGTTTAACCGGTAATGGTTTAAAAGATTGGCTGATTCAACGTGTTACTGCTGTTTATTTTGCAGCATACGCCATCTTTATATGCGTGTTTTTTTTGCGTCATCCTAATTTAAGCTATGCAGACTGGCAGTATTTATTTTCCTGTCATATGTTTCAAGGTGCTTCCATTATTGCCTTGATTGCACTTTCTTTGCATGCCTGGATAGGAATTTGGACAGTAACTACTGATTATATGAAGTGTACTGTTATTCGTCTTTCAGTTCAAATGTTGGTTGCCTTGTGGCTCACAAGTCAGTTTATTTGGGGCTTAATGATAGTTGGAGGGCTTTAAACATGGCAATTGCACGTAATTCTTTTGATGCAGTTATCGTAGGTGCGGGTGGCGCAGGTATGCGCGCAGCCTTGCAATTGGCAAATTCTGGTTTGAAGGTTGCCTTATTATCTAAAGTATTTCCTACGCGTTCACACACAGTATCCGCTCAAGGCGGTATTACCGCAGCCCTTGGCAATTCAGACGTTGATGATTGGCGTTGGCATATGTACGACACTGTTAAAGGTGCCGATTACATAGGCGATCAAGATTGCATCGAATATTTGTGTAAAACAGGTCCTGAAGCTGTTTATGAATTAGAACATATGGGACTACCGTTTTCACGAATGGATAATGGTAAAATTTACCAACGGCAGTTCGGTGGTCAATCAAAAAACTTTGGTGGTGAGCAGGCAGCGCGTACTTGTGCAGCTGCAGATAGAACAGGACATGCATTGCTGCATACCTTGTACCAACAAAATTTAAAAGCTAAAACCCATATTTTTAGTGAATGGTATGCGCTTGATTTTGTAAAAGATTCAAAAGGAAACATTGCTGGCGTTACTGCTATGGATATTGAATCTGGTGAAGTCGTATTTTTCCAAAGTCGCGTTTGTATTTTAGCAACCGGCGGTGCTGGACGTATTTATCAATCTACCACTAATGCCTTTATTAATACCGGTGATGGTTTTGGTATGGCCTTAAGAGCTGGTGTTCCTTTGCAAGATATGGAAATGTGGCAATTTCATCCTACCGGGATTGCAGGAGCTGGTACTTTAGTAACGGAAGGTTGTCGTGGTGAAGGTGGTTATCTAATTAATAAAGACGGTGAACGTTTTATGGAGCGATATGCTCCACGAGTTAAAGATTTGGCTTCGCGTGATGTGGTAGCTCGGTCTATGGCTTTAGAACTTCGTGCTGGCAAGGGTTTTGATCCTAAAGGCATTGATCACGTTAAATTAAAACTGGATCATTTAGGTGCGGATTTGATTATGTCACGCTTACCTGGAATCCGTGAACTATCCATGAAATTTGCTGGTGTTGACCCTATTTATGAACCAATTCCAGTCGTTCCTACTTGCCATTATACTATGGGTGGAATTCCGACCAATATGTATGGTCAGGTAATCACGAAGACTAACAATAAAGAGCACATAGTTGAAGGAATGTATGCAGTAGGTGAATGTGCCTGTGTATCCGTACATGGTGCTAATCGTTTAGGCGGTAATTCCTTATTAGATCTAGTAGTATTTGGTCGCGCTGCCGGCTTACATGTTGAAGATTTATGGCAAACGAATCAATTGCCTGATTTAGCTAATGTGAGTGATGATGATATTGCAGCTTCTTTAGCACGTTACGAACGCTGGGAACATTCAAAAGATGGAGAGAGCCCTGCTGAAATTCGTGATGCCATGCAAAGAGTAATGCAAGAAGACTTTGGTGTCTTTAGAACGGGCGAAGTAATGGCTTCTGGTTTGAAACGTTTAGAAGACTTACGTACTCGATTAGCTCATGCAAAACTAGAAGATAAAAGTCACGTATTTAATACCGAGCGTGTCTCTGCTTTGGAATTGGACAATTTGATGGCGACAGCTTATGCTACCGCAAAATCAGCAATTGCCCGGACTGAAAGCCGCGGTGCGCATAGTAGAGAAGATTTTCCAGAGCGCGATGATGCGAATTGGATTAAACATACATTGTATTTTGCGGAAGGTGAGGCTATTGATTATCGTCCAGTGAATACATCACCTAAATTTGTCGAGCCATTTGAGCCGAAAGAACGTGTTTATTAAGGGGATATATCATGGCTGATACTAGAACTTTGACCGTGTCCATTTATCGATATAATCCTGAGGTTGATGATCAACCCTATATGAAAGATTATAAGTTGGAAATTCCAGTAAAAAGTGATCCTATGGTGCTTACTGTGCTTGAGCAGTTAAAAGCAGAACAAGATCCCACTATTACTTACCGACGTTCCTGTCGTGAAGGAGTTTGTGGTTCAGACGGAATGAATATTAACGGCACTAATGGCTTAGCCTGCATTACGCATGTTTCTGAGTTAAAAACCGATAAAATCGTAATTCGTCCTTTGCCTGGTTTTCCAGTAATACGTGATTTAGCAGTTGATATGTCGCAATTTTATCAACAATACGAACGCGTAGAACCGTACTTACAAAATGATGGAATTGTTCCCGCTCAAGAAAGATTACAATCTCCTGAAGAGCGAGCACAACTTGATGGGCTTTATGAATGTATTTTGTGTGCCTGTTGCACCAGTTCATGTCCTTCATTCTGGTGGAATCCAGAAAAATTTGTTGGTCCTGCTGGCCTTTTACAAGCAAGACGATTTTTAGCTGACAGTCGTGATACTGCAACCAATAAACGTTTGACTAAATTACAAGATCCGTTTTCTGTATTTCGATGCCGTACCATTATGAATTGTACCAATGTTTGCCCAAAAGGACTTAATCCATCGCTGGCGATTGCAAAAATTCGCACACAGATGTTGTCGCAGGAAACGTAATAAAACTGGGTGTATTTATGGGTCCGCGGTACGTAAGCACTGTGGATACACTCTTTTGGAGAGAAAATGATGAGCAGTTCAGATCTGCAAAAAGAAAAAGCTACTTCCTATTTGTCAGGCGGAAGTATGGCCTACGTAGACAGCCTATATGAAGATTATTTGGCGGATCCCAATTCAGTTCCTGCTGATTGGAAAAAAATATTTAATGATTTGCCGCAGGTCAATGGAGCAGCAAAAGATGTTTCACATAAGGCAGTCAGAGATTACTTCCTAGAAAATGCTGATAGAAGGGCTCCTCTTGTCGTAGAAGCTGCGGATAAAAAGCAATTCCAAGTAGCCAATTTAATTAATTCCTACCGTTCTTTAGGACATCTCGCTGCAAATCTGGATCCTTTAGGAATGTTGAAACGTAATTCAGTTCCAAGCTTAAGCCTGGATTATCATCATCTTACTCCAGCAGACATGAATACCAATTTTTTCACAGGAACTTCATTTAATGGTTCTAGCTTACCTTTAAAAGATATATACCAATCCTTACGTGATACTTATTGCGGTAGCATTGGTATTGAATACATGCATATCTTTAATAATGAAGAAACGCTGTGGTTGCAACAAAAGATGGAGACAGCTCGTGGTCGACCTAATTTTGATACAGCCAAAAAGAAAAAATCCTAGATGGTCTTATTGCCGCAGACGGTTTAGAGCGTTATTTAGGCACGCGTTATGTGGGACAAAAGCGCTTTTCATTAGAGGGCGGAGATTCTTTTATTCCAATGATGCAGGAAATTATAAACGAAGCGGGTGCTGATCAAGTAAAAGAAGTAGTTATAGGCATGGCGCATCGTGGACGTTTGAATGTCTTAGTGAATGTTCTTGGTAAAGAGCCTGGAGAATTATTCCAAGAGTTTGAAGGTAAAATCAAGTACGAACGCACCGGGGATGTGAAGTATCATTTAGGTTTTTCCTCAGATTTAAAAACTGAATCAGATGCGATTGTACATTTGACTTTAGCATTTAATCCCTCGCATTTAGAAATTATTGGTCCAGTGGTTGAAGGCTCTGTGCGTTCGCGACTGAGACGACGTAATGATTTAAAAGATAAAGGTTCAGTAATTCCAGTAGTAGTTCACGGAGACGCAGCTTTTTGTGGACAAGGCGTGGTAATGGAAACCTTTAATTTTTCTCAAGCGCGCGGATATTGCACCGGCGGTACTATTCATATAGTGATTAACAATCAAATTGGATTTACAACCAGTAATCCCCTAGATGCGCGTTCTACAGTTTATTGTACTGATATTGCAAAAATGGTCGAAGCGCCAATTATTCATGTGAATGGTGATGATCCTGAAGCAGTAGTTTTTGCAACGCAAATTGCTGTTGAATACCGTATGAAGTTTAAGCGTGATGTAGTTCTTGATTTAGTATGTTATCGACGTCATGGTCATAACGAAGCGGATGAGCCATCAGTAACTCAGCCTGAAATGTATAAAAAAATTAAATCCATGCGTCCTTTACGTGAATTGTATGCAGAGAAATTAATTCAAGAAGGTATATTAACTAAAAAACAAGAAGAAGGGTTAATAGAAGCTTATCGTGACGGTTTGGATCAGGGTAAAGCAGTAGTGAATGTGCTTCATGAAAATTATGAAGGTAAAAAGTCTATTGATTGGGAACCTTACCTTCGTGCAAAATGGACTGACAAAGCAGACACCACTATTTCTAAAGCAGACATAATAAAATTATCCAAAGAATTATTAAGCGTACCTACAGGCTTTACTTTACATCCAGTAGTGCAGCGTTTATTAGCGGATCGTGAAAAAATGACCTTAGGCGAAATTCCAATGAATTGGGGTTATGCTGAGACTATGGCTTATGCCAGCTTATTGGAAGAAGGCTATGGAGTAAGATTATCCGGACAAGATTGTGGTCGCGGCACATTTGCGCACAGACATGCAGTCTTACATGATATAGAAACAGGCGATGTTGCTATACCTCTAGAAAAACTTAATTCAAATGCGCTCAGACCCTTTGAAGTAATTGATTCAGTTTTATCGGAAGAAGCAGTACTTGCTTTTGAATACGGTTTTGCCTCTTCTGAGCCCTCATTTTTGGTTCTTTGGGAGGCTCAATTTGGTGACTTTGCTAATGGTGCACAAGTAGTAATTGACCAATTTATTAGTTCTGGTGAGCAAAAATGGGGTCGCTTGTGTGGCTTAGTAATGCTCCTGCCTCATGGCTATGAAGGTCAAGGACCAGAGCATTCATCGGCACGTCTAGAGCGTTATATGCAGTTGTGTGCACAACATAATATTCAAGTCTGTACGCCAACTACGCCAGCACAGATATTCCATTTATTACGTCGTCAAGTTATTCGTAATTTCCGTAAGCCTTTAATAGTAATGACGCCTAAAAGTTTACTGCGGCATAAATTGGCAGTTTCACCATTAGAAGACTTAATGAAGGGCAAGTTTCATACAGTTATACCAGAAATTGATACATTAGACGCACAAAAAGTAACAAAAGTGGTTTTATGTTGCGGTAAGGTTTATTATGATCTCCTGGAAATGCGTCGTGAAATGAAATTGAACCATGTTGCCATTATTCGTATTGAGCAATTATATCCATTTCCTAAGAAAGCATTGATAAAAGATCTTGCTAAATATCCTAATGCCAAAGAGGTAATTTGGTGTCAGGAAGAACCGCAAAACCAAGGGGTTTGGTTCTCTTCAGCGCATAATATGCAAGCCTGTTTGCGACCAGAACAAAGCCTGAGTTATGCGGGCAGACCATTTGCAGCAGCGCCTTCAGTAGGAAGCGCAGGTTTACATGCACAACAACAACAAGCCTTGATTGAACAAGCTTTGTTGGGTACAGAATAAAACAAATTAAATAAGAAGGTATACCATGTCTATTGAAGTTAAAGTACCAGTCCTACCTGAGTCAGTAGCTGACGCAACGGTAGCGGCTTGGCATAAAAAAGTTGGCGATGCTGTAAGTCGAGATGAAAATTTAGTAGATCTTGAAACCGACAAAGTAGTTCTGGAAGTTCCAGCTCCTGCTGATGGCGTTTTGACCGAGATCTTATTTAAGCAAGGTGATACCGTTGGTTCTGGTCAATTACTTGCAAAAATTACTGCAGGTGCTGTTGCCGCAAAAACCGAGCAAGCTCCAGCTAAAGAAATTGCTGATGATGATAAATCCACCAGTCCAGTTGTGCGTCGCATGTTGGCTGAGAATGATTTACAACCAGGGCAGATTCAAGGCTCAGGCAAAGACGGTCGCATTACCAAAGAAGATGTACTTTCCTTCATTGAAACCAATCGCAGTGCTTCAACTCAAATGGAAGTAGTTCAAAAGAAAGCTACTGTCACTTCAGCGCCTGCGCCAATGGGTATTCGTGAAGAACGCCGCGTACCAATGACACGTTTGAGGGCTAAAATTGCTGAGCGTTTGCTTGAAGCGCAACATAATGCAGCCATGCTTACCACCTTTAACGAAGTAAATCTTAAAGCAGTAATGGATTTACGCGCTCAATACAAAGATGGCTTTGAGAAAAAGCACGGCGTAAAACTTGGTTTTATGTCCTTTTTCACTAAAGCAGTTGTAGAATCTCTCAAGCGATTCCCAGCGGTAAATGCTTCTATTGATGGTCAGGATATTATTTATCATGGCTTTTATGATATCGGAATTGCTGTATCAACCGAGCGTGGATTAGTTGTTCCTGTAATTCGCGATGCTGATCAAATGAATATGGCAGAAATTGAACTCGCGATAAATGATGCAGCCAGTAAAGCGCGTCAAGGTAAATTGTCTATGGAAGAAATGCAAGGCGGCACCTTTACCATTACTAATGGTGGTGTCTTTGGTTCCTTGTTAGCAACACCCATTATTAACCCACCGCAAACGGGAATTTTGGGTATGCATAAAATAGAAGACCGACCAATCGTAGAAAAGGGACAAATTGTGATTCGTCCTATGATGTACTTAGCTTTGTCGTACGATCATCGTTTGATCGACGGAAAAGACTCAGTACAATTTTTAGTAAGCGTTAAAGAATTATTAGAAGATCCCGCACGTCTATTACTTAATGTGTAATCCACCTACGTCCCGTGGCTTGTCCACGGGATACATGGTTTTAAAATTTAAGAAGGTACTAAAATGAATTTACATGAATACCAAGCCAAGCAATTATTTAGAAGTTTCGGTTTGCCAACACCCAATGGCGAAGTGGCTTATAACGTTGAAGATGCACTACAAGTTGCATCACAATTGTCTACTCCAAAATGGGTAGTTAAAGCCCAGGTACATGCTGGCGGTAGAGGTAAAGCAGGTGGCGTAAAAATCGTTGGCACTAAAGATGAATTAGCCACAGTTGCTAAATCATTATTGGGAACTCATTTGGTAACGTATCAAACTGATGCTAAAGGACAACCAGTAAATGCTTTATTGATAGAAGAGACGTGTGATATTGACAGAGAATTGTATCTTGGTGCAGTAGTTGATAGATCTTCGCGACGTGTGGTAATTATGGCCTCTACTGAAGGCGGCGTTGAGATTGAAAAAGTTGCCGAAGAAACTCCTGAAAAAATATTTAAAGTTACTGTAGATCCATTGGTTGGTGTAATGCCATTTCAATGCCGTGATGCTGGCTTTAAATTAGGTCTTAATGATGATCAAATAAAACAATTTACCAATTTGATGATACGTTTAGGCACTATGTTTGTTGCTTGTGATTTAAGTTTATTAGAAATTAATCCTTTAGTAGTTACCAAGTCTGGCGATCTTTTGTGTTTAGACGGAAAAGTTACTATTGATGGTAATGCTTTATACCGACAACCAAAATTGAAAGCATTGCGTGATACTTCTCAAGAAGACGAGCGTGAAAACCGCGCCAGTGATTGGGAATTAAACTACATTCCTTTAGATGGTACTATTGGTTGTATGGTTAATGGTGCCGGTTTAGCAATGGCAACCATGGACGTGATTAAATTACACGGCGGCGAGCCAGCTAACTTTTTAGATGTTGGTGGCGGTGCAACTAAAGAGCGCGTTAGTGAAGCCTTAAAAATTATTTTATCCGATGAAAATGTAAAAGGCATTTTGGTAAATATTTTTGGTGGCATAGTACGTTGCGATCTGATTGCTGATGGAATCCTGGCAGCTGTTAAAGAAGTAGCGGTAAAAATTCCAGTAGTAGTCCGACTAGAAGGCAATAATGCTCAATTAGGCGCAGATATTTTGAACAAAAGCGATTTAAACGTAATCGCAGCAACCAGTTTGACCGATGCTGCCAAGAAAATTGTAGCGGCAGTGAAGTAGAGGGAAATAAAGCTCTACGTACCGCCCCCACTACTTGTTTGCGGGGTTGTCCGCGGTATCCACAAAACAGGCAAAAATTAAATTTCGAGGTTAGCAATGAGTGTATTAGTTAATAAACAAACCAAAGTACTGTGCCAAGGTTTCACCGGCAAGCAAGGAACTTATCATTCTGAACAGGCAATAGAGTATGGTACGCATATGGTTGGAGGAGTAACTCCAGGCAAAGGTGGTCAAACCCATTTAGGTTTACCTGTATTTAACACCATGCGTGATGCAGTAGCTGAAACTGGTGCCAATGCTAGTGTTATTTACGTCCCAGCTCCTTTTTGTAAAGATTCTATTTTAGAAGCTGCTGATGCAGGTATCGAACTTATAGTTTGTATTACTGAAGGTGTGCCCGTATTAGATATGTTGGAAGTTAAAGTGTATTTAGAAAACAATACTAATGCACGTTTAATTGGTCCAAATTGCCCGGGAATCATTACTCCAGGCGAATGTAAAATCGGTATCATGCCTGGCTCTATTCATTTACCCGGCAAAGTAGGTATCGTGTCTCGCTCTGGTACCTTAACTTATGAAGCAGTAAAACAAACCACTGATAAAGGTTTCGGCCAAAGTACGTGCATAGGCATAGGCGGCGACCCAATTCCTGGTATGAACTTTATTGATGCATTAGCTTTATTCGAAAAAGATGCACAAACTCAAGCAATCATCATGGTAGGTGAAATTGGTGGTTCTGCTGAAGAAGAAGCTGCTGAATACATCAAATCCAATGTAAGCAAACCAGTAGTTTCCTACATAGCAGGCGTAACAGCTCCAGCAGGCAAACGTATGGGCCATGCTGGCGCAATTATCTCCGGTGGTAAAGGTACAGCAGCCGAAAAATTCAAAGCCTTAGAAGCAGCAGGAGTAAGAACAGTACGCTCCCCAGCTGAATTGGGTGATGCAATTGCAGAAGTAACCGGCTGGTAAAATACCCATTTCATTTTGTAGGTTGGGCCACGGCCCAACCTACTTATTGATAATTATTTGTTTAATAATACCCTTTGATGTAAGAAGGGGGCTTAAATTCCGGAGATCATTTATGATGATAATTGGCCTTCTCAACCTCCCCTTCAACACGTGTAATCTCTTTCATAGTATCTTTATACGATTGGGCAGCATCTTTTAGACTAAGTTTGCCATCGCTAGAGGAGCCATATACATTACCGACTTCATCACTTTTACGATGTTTCGCTAACTCTTCTGCTACTTTCTGACCAGCTATACACTTGGAATTACTCATAAAATTTGCACGGTCTTTGATAGGAACATTGCATAAAGCACTTTCAATAGCATCAGCCTTTGCAGATGCACCTTCTTTAACCCACCGAAAGACGTTGGGATCTCTCAGTTTATTTATAGCTTTTTGTACCGCAGTAACTTGAGTTGAACTAACTAAACTCAATGTTTCTAGTAGGTCCTTTTCCATAGTTATGAAATTGATGGTTTTGTTAAGATTGCTTCTTTGATCGCTACAAAAGGACGTGAGTAATCTGTCTTTGTCACCACCAATTCTTTTTTCTTCTATTTGCGCTATTAATATCATACATCTTTCTTTGCTTGTATCTTTGACTGGGTCTAATTCTGCTGCCTCAGTGGCATTTGCAGCACTCTCAGTAGAACTAGAATGTGAAGAAGAACTCTCTAATATGCGTTTGTTTTCTTGTAATTGCATTTCTAAGTCATTTGTTTCCTTACTAGCAGACACTAAACTATTTTGCAATTGAATTAGCCTTGTTAATTTAGGGTGTTGTAGGGTAGGTTTTTCTAAATCCTTTCCTAATATCTTGAGTTGACTGCTAATGCGAGAACTCAAAGATTCCTTTTGTCTTTTATTATAAGCCTCAGAATCAAATACTTGTGCATTAATTGTTCTAGCTGTTTTAGTAAACCAATTACCTAAATCATTCAGCGCCTCAATGTCAGTCTCAGGAAATTTGTAAGAATCTTCTTCTTGAGTGAGATCATATTCTCCTCCTAAAGAATCCATTAATGTTTCAAATCCTATATTTTCTTGTTCACCAGGTATTTTATAATGATTTCCAATTTCTTCTTTATTAAACTCTGAATCACTTGTGTTCTTTAGATAAAGCAATACTGAATTTAATCTACCTATTTCTTCTATTAACTGGATTTCGGCCGATTTTTTATACTCTTCATTTTCAACTTGATATTGATCAATTAATTCCTGAACCAACTTCAACGGATCTACGTCATTCCTTAATTCATCCATTTCCAAATCGTCTTCAGACAACAGACTAACCATAGTGGTAACAGAATTACTGCTTTTTGTATCCGGCACGGCTAGTTCTTTAAGTTCTTTGGTTAAGACAGTAATTAATCTTTTATTTTCATCAAGTTTACGTTGAAGAGTCGCATTTGTTTGATTTAGTTGTTTTTCATTAAGTGGGTTGGGATTTGACATAATAGCACCATTAGTTGCTTCCAATAGTCTAATTATAGACAATTATGCTCAAAATTATTCTACGCTACCTTAGGAACTAAATTTAGATTAAACTCCACAAAATCAATAACAATAAACCAAGGCAATTCATGACTACTTTCAGAACCTTAGCAGATATCCGTCGTGATTACGGAGAACTAAGTTTAAGCGAACGATCAGCTCTTGAAGATCCTTTAGCTCAGTTTGCACTTTGGTTTGAAGATGTTTTAAAAAATGAAACCAATGATCCTACGGCTATGGTTTTGTCTACTGTTGATGACAGGGGATATCCTGACTCTCGGGTTGTATTGTTAAAAGGGGTAGATTCGGGTGATTTTGTCTTTTATACCAATTATCAAAGCGCTAAAGCCATGCAACTTGTCCACCAACCCTATGCAGCCTTGAATTTTTACTGGCCACAGATGGCGCGACAAGTGCGTATTAGGGGCCGTGTGCAACGTGTGAGTGAGGCTGAGTCGGATACTTACTTTGCCTCCAGGCCTGTTAAAAGCCAGATGAGTGCAATTATTTCTCCTCAAAGTCAGGAAGTTAAAGATAGAGCGGTTTTAGAAAAGGCTTTAAATGACTTAATTAAACAACATGGGCAAGAACCAGTCCTTAGACCGACTAATTGGGGTGGGTATCGGGTAATGCCTGAGGAAATAGAGTTTTGGCAGGGTCGCGATAACCGTTTGCACGATAGAATTCATTATTATCGGCAAGACGGCAAATGGTTGCACAGGCGGCTTGCCCCCTAGGCGGCAAATTCCTTACAAATAACGTTATCTTTGCGCCTTTCGATATAATTCAAGCATTAGTCCCGTAAAAATAACAGATAATTCGCAGTTCAAACATATGCCTAAAAAAGTTGGCACGGCACTTGCTTAATATTAAACATATGAATCAGAGAATGCTACTTATGCCTTAAAAATCTTTGATGAGTAAGAGTTTTGTCAAAATAGCGTAAATATTTAAATTAAGCAGTGGAAAAAGCCTTAAAAATCGTAAAATTGCTTTAAGTATGAAATAAATGTTTTAGATTGAAACGAATTTCAGATGAAGCTTTAATATTTAATCCTTAGGAGTTATAGAGTTAAGCATTAAGACTTATTTCTTAGATCCATAAATAGAGGATATTATTATGAACGATACTACAGCCTTATTACCGCACATTAAATTACGTTTTAACATTGAGCATCCAAGTTATGAAGAGTGCTACTTATTCGGATACGAGTGTGGTATTTCAGAAGTTTCAGAAGATGAGAACCCCTTTCAAGAAGGTTCACCAGAATCAGAACAATGGTTAGAAGGTTGGTGGGCAGGTGTTTTTGGAGAAAAACCATTATTTGATACTAGCAGCTTAGAGACTGAAGAATCATACCAAGAACATTTAGATGCAGCTAACGACAACCAATATTGTCACAAGCACAGCATCTTATCACTAGTATTTGAAATTAGCGGAGCCATAGCAGCTTCAGCGATAGTTGGGTACCAGTTGTTTGAGTTGGTGGCTTGAGCGAACATACCCGTCATCGCGGGAGTATGCAGCCGTCATTGCCAGCGCATGAACAGGCGTTATTGCCAACGCAATGACGTGTGCTCATGATCGCAATGACGAGCAACCTTCGTTAATTCTTAAACAGCTTCAAAACCATAGACCGCATTCGGGCCAATTCTGCTGGATTAAATTCTTTGTAAAACTCAGAACCAATATCCAAACAAACGGTCACATCTTCACCAATTCCTTTCAGTAAATCAACAGCAGATAATTTTAGCAATTTAATCTCAGTACTGATTTCGGCTGCCCAGTTATCCAAAAAGTGCATTTCAGTAAATACCGGCAAATAGGTTTGATTTTCATGATGCATAAACAAAACTTCAGGATTATCATCGCTGGAATGGGCTTCGATAGGGATAATAAAATTAGCTTTAATAAATTCCAAATACGCTTTATTAGCATGTTGTTGCTGACCATCATTATCAATAGCCTCTTTGATAGCACCATTTAAAGAATTCATCACAGTTCTCCAAGAATATCCAGAAATATCCCTTTTCCCCAGAAATGGGGAGAAGGTGCCCGTAGGGCGGATGAGGGGTTTTACAACCAAAACTCAATCCCAATAATCTCCCAATTATACTAAACTAAACACCTCAAAGCCAATGGTAATAATTTCGCACAAAGTGGTAGACCAAGCGCAACTTATGAGGTACTCTTGCACGACAATCTATGGTTCAAATGTTGAATTTACAAAAAGAGAGCAGTTTCTTGTGGACATTTATAATCGAAAAAAATATATGGGTTTTGCCTGGTTAGTATGGGGTTTAGCAGCCACTTTCTATTTTTCGGATTATCTGGCACGTGTCGCGCCAGGAGTAATGCACCGATATTTACAGGTTGATTTTGGGATTAATGAAGCCGGCTTTGGTATTTTAACCGCCTCTTTTTACATACCCTATATTTTGATGCAAATTCCAGTTGGTTTAACCGTTGACCGGATTAGTATTCGTGTACTGCTGACTATTATGTCCTTAATTACAGCATTTGGTTGTGTTGTTTTTGGTCTAGCAGATAGCCTAACAACAGCTTCAATAGGCAGAATGCTTATTGGTTTTAGTGCGGCCTTTGCTTTTATCTGCTCTTTGCGTTTGGCGACTTCCTGGTTTCCGCCAACTATGTTGGGCTTATTATCTGGTTTAACCCAAGCATTAGGAATGTTAGGCGCAGCTGCTGGAGAAGCTCCCGTTTCTTTCTTAGTAGCTAATGTGGGCTGGCGCTACAGCATGCTAGTCATGGCAATTTTGTTCGTCATACTTTCTTTTTTGATGTATCTGTACATACAAGACAAACCGGGTGAACACCGTCATGAAGTGCGTTTTGTTCCTCGAGTAAGTATCTTGGAAAGTCTCAAAATTATTTTATCTTGCAAACAGACTTGGGTTAATGCCTTATATGCAGGCTTTTTATTTGGTCCCACTGCGGTTATTGGAGAGGCTATTGGTCCTGCTTACCTGCAGTTTGGTAGGGGCTTGGGTTTACATGCGGCAGCTTTTGCCACCGGCTTAATTTTTATTGGTTGGGGAATCAGTGGACCTTTATCTGGTTGGATTTCTGATAAGCTCGGACGACGTAAACCAATTATGATTGCTTCAGCACTTTTCGGTCTAGTACTTACTACTATCTTAGTGTTTTATCCTAAGTTGAATGAGCTATCAATTTATTGGTTATTGTTTATTTTTGGTGTGACCAATACTGGGGTTGCTATTGCCTATGCGGTTTCTACAGAACTCCATGAAAGAAATGTTGTGGGAACGTCGATTGCTTTTACTAATATGACTTCAATTTTTGTGGGTGCTTCATTACAACCTATCGTTGGTTGGTTAGTAGATAACGAAGCCGGTACTAGAGGTTATAATGTGAGCTCTTTAGTATTTACTGATTTCCAAGCTGGATTGAAAATTTTGCCCTTATGTTCTTTAATCGCTTTAATTTTGGCGTTTACAATTAAAGAAACCTATTGCAAACCAGTACAGAAGAAATAAATAGATTATCTCGACCTTGTATTAATATCTGATATACTTTTGTATCATGCTGCAGCAGCAGATTAATAACATGGAGATAATAATGAAAAAAATTGCAGGATTACTCATTATCCTGGTCGTTTTAGTCCTAGGTGGATATTTCGGCATGGGTGTTCTTACTGAAAAAACAATCAAAAAGAACATAGAAGTAATCAACCAATCTAATGGAATATTCGCTGAGCTTGAACAATATCAAAGAGGTTTTTTTAATTCTACTGCTAAAATTCAATGGCGTCTGCATGTTCCAGAACATGTTGTTAAGGATGCAAATGGTCAATCGCAAATAGCTCCGGCCCAAGATTATCAAATGGATATGCCGGTAGTAATTCATCATGGTCCTATAATTTTTGCTGATAATCGCGTTATGTTTGGTATGGGGTATGCTGAATCTGTGGTTCCATTTCCTGATCAATATAAAGCGCAATTTGATAGCCTTTATACGAATGATTCAAAAAAACCAAATATGGATTTAAGTATTTTTGTTAATTATTTAAATAATAGTACTTTGAATATAAATATTCCTTCATTTACTTTAACCACCAAAGAAGGCAATGGCCAGGTAGTATGGAAGGGTATTGATAGCAGAACATCGATTACTTCAAATATCGATAAAGTAAAAGGTGGCTTCGTTATTGATGGTTTGGATTACACTAAAGATGATTCCAAACTTTCTTTAGGTAAAGTATCTAGTGACTATGATTTGCATGAAACACCCGCAGGGCTTTATTTAGGTAATGCTACTTTTTCTTTACCTTCTTTTGTAATTACGATTAAAAATCAAAAGATGTTTGAAGTGGCAGATTTTAGCTTAAGCTCTGATAGTGATATTGAGAATAAGCTATTTAGTACTCATTTTAATACGTCACTGAAAACTTTGCTTATTAATGGACAAACTTATGGCCCAGGAGATCTTGAGCTTACATTGAGAAATCTCGATGCAGAAGTGTTAGCAAAGATTAATGAACAAGCTACGGCAATGCAAAATGGATCAGATGCAGACAGACAGCGCGCTATGTTGGCTATGTTGCCTGAACTACCTAAATTATTAAGTAAAGGTGCTGAATTTGAAATTTCTCAATTGAGATTTAAGATGCCACAAGGTTTGATTAATGGAACCATGTTAGTTTCATTACCAAAAGGTGATACGGCAAATCCGTTTGAATTATTCCAAAAAATTCATGGCACAGCAGAGTTGACACTACCTAAAGAAGTAGTAAAACAACTGATGCAACAATCAGCTTTACAACAGTTGACGAAACAACCTGATTTGCAGCAAGCTATAGTCAAGCAACTTCAGACGAGTCAGCCTCAATTAAATCAAGCAGACTTAACTCCAGAGCAGTTAGCATCTATGCAAACTGAAAAGCAATTAGCTGCCTTGGAGCAATCGGGTCTTGTGGTCGTTAAAGGTACCGACTATGTTGTCGAAATGAATTTAGATCAAGGTAAATTTACTGTGAATAGTAAACCCTTTGATCCTGCAGCAATGAAATTTTAATAGAAGTATTTTGGATGGGATATAGCGTTTTCACTGTCTATATCCCAATTTTCTGTGTAACAGGAGTTAACAAGCAGTTTCGATGAAAAGAGTTTTAATAAATATTGATTTATAATGAAATTTTTATTGATCTACCCTTGTCTCGAATTACTCAATTCGGTAATATACTGCTTTTAAAAGGAGGAGCTAATAACAATGACAACAATCAGTAAGGAGGCAGGGGATACCACTGCATCACTAGCCGAAAGTGTAACACAATCAGTACAAGTTTATTTTTCCGAGCTTAAAGGAACTGATCCTGTTGACCTATATCAGTTTGTACTAGAAGAAATAGAGACCCCTCTTTTTCGCGCAGTAATGGAGCATTGTAAATACAATCAATCTCGTGCTGCTATCATGCTGGGAATTAGTCGTGGAACTTTGAGAACTAAATTAAGACGTTATTTTGACGATAAATATGTTGGTACTCGGGATTAATAAAAACAAATAAAAAAGGGAGCTGTGGCTCCCTTTTTTATTTCTAATACAAGGATAATAAATAATGGCAGGTTTACTTAATTTATTAGTATTAATCGTTTTGTCAGGGTTTGTATTATGGATATTCTATTATTTATTACGCGTTCCTGCGAAAATTCAAATGGCAATTAATGCAGTAGTGGTATTAATAATACTTGCCTATGTTCTGCAATTTTTCGGGGTGGGGGTTTCAGGATTACCAACTATAAATATGTTTCACTGAGTGAAATATTCCGAAGGGTAGGTTGTTGGGTCATTGACCCAACATAGGCGGGATTACGTTATAGCCTATTCCGCAAACATAGAACTAACAGACTCTTCCACATTAACGCGTTTAATGGCTTGCGCAAGCATATCAGCAAGACTCACCACGCGAATCTTATCGCAAGCACGGGCTTCTGCTGAAAGTGGGATAGTATCTGTGACTACAATCTCATCAAGACTGGATAGTTTAATATTATTTACTGCGGGTCCGGATAATACTGGATGCGTGATATACGCTCTAACACTCTTAGCACCATTTTTCTTTAACTCATGAGCAGCAGAACACATAGTTCCCGCAGTATCAACAATATCATCAACAATAATGCAATTCTTATCCATTGGATCACCAATGATGTGCATTACTTCCGATTTGTTGGGGCCGCTGCGACGCTTATCAATTATAGATAATTCAGCATCATTCAGACGTTTTGCTAAGGCACGTGCTCTAACTACTCCTCCAACGTCGGGAGATACTACCATCAAATTATCTAATTTATGGTTGGCTATATCATCCAGGAGTATGGGAGTGGAATATACGTTATCCACTGGCATATAGAAAAAACCTTGAATTTGATCCGCATGTAAGTCTACAGTAAGAACGCGACAGATACCTACAGAAGCCATCATGTCTGCAACAACTTTTGCAGTAATGGGCACTCGGGCTGAGCGTACGCGACGATCTTGACGTGCATAACCAAAATAAGGAACTACAGCTGTGATTCTTGCTGCTGAAGAACGTCTTAAGGCATCTGCCATGATGAGCAGTTCCATTAGGTTATTATTAGTAGGAGCACAGGTAGACTGCAGGACAAATACATCTTTCCCGCGAACATTTTCTAAAATTTCTACCATGGTTTCGCCATCACTAAAGGTGCCGACTGTTGCCTGACCAATAGGAATTTGTAAATGATTGGAAATTTTTAGAGCCAATTCCGGATTAGCATTTCCGGTAAATATCATCATTGTGGACATAGGTAAGTAACCTTAAAGATCTTATCTGGGTCATCCTACAACCTAAACACATAGCAGAAGACAGCCAGAAAGAAATTATTATTATTTGAGCGATACGTTGTACGCATCCTTCCAAGAGATCTTCTGCCGTCTGTTTACTTGAATCAACAAGAAAGTGGCAGGGGTGCTAGGATTCGAACCTAGGTATGCAGGGATCAAAACCCTGTGCCTTACCGCTTGGCGACACCCCTAAAAAATTGTGATTCCTAAATACATCCGTGATCCGCTTGCGGTACGCTTCCCTGCAGTGTGGTGCGTATTTTGCAGTGGTTTTCAAAAGATGTCAACTTTAGTAAGCACATTTATTTATAATTTTTAGGGATATTAGCCTTTTAGATTCCAGCCTTTTATTATGACCTTAATCATTACGCCATTTCCTTCAAGGCGGATCATGCTTGGTAAGTCTATGCCTTTTACTGAAGTATATTGATTAAAATCAATGGTATAGCCACTTTGTTTTAGCTTCACTAAATGATTATATTTATCGTGAACTTCTGCCTCGCCACCACCAGGTGCCGGTAATCCTCGAACCCAATAGTAGAGGCTGTGAACAGGCAAACGAATCCCGGTTTGTTTTGCCAATAATTCATCGGCATTGGATGATGTGGCAGTTTTTGGACCATCTTGGAAGGTAACTGTTCCACCGGAGCCTTTAATCACAACTGCACCGGCACCTAAGGGGCCATTCAGACGCATTTGATAGTTATTTGGTCCAGACTGTACCCAATTCATGGTAGCAGACCAGCCTTTGGATTTATTTTTTGCAGCCATTGCGCCATTTATTTCAAAAGAAGATACGGTAGCAGTTTCAGCTTTTCTTTTTTCGAGTGGAACTACTTTATTGGTAGGTAATTCTTCAGCTGGTTTTATTTTAGGCGCACAGGCGGCTAAAAGACATAAAGAACTTAGCATAAGAATTTTTTTAGTAGTCATTATTAACCCTCAAGTCCATTGATGTAGTTTTTTATCTTACAATACGCTAGACTTTCTGCAAAGGCAATTGGTACAAACATTATGAAACAAAAAGCGATTTACCCTGGAACCTTTGATCCCGTAACAAACGGCCATGTGGATATTATTAATCGGGCAGTTAAATTATTTCCTGAGCTTATTATTGCAGTTGCAAGTAATAAAAATAAGAAACCTTATTTAGATATAGCAACAAGAATTAGCCTTTTGCAAGAAGTGGTTGCAGATGTACCTGGAGTCACAGTATTAGGTTTTGATACTTTATTGACTGATTTTGCTAAAGAACAAAATGCCGGTATTATCTTGCGTGGATTACGAGCAGTAGCAGATTTTGAATACGAATTTCAATTAGCAGGAATGAATAGAAAACTATCTAAAGAAATAGAAACTTTATTTTTAACTCCTTCTGAGCATGTCTTATTTCTTTCTTCTTCTTTGGTGCGTGAAATTGCCAGTTTTGATGGGGATATCGCGCAATTTGTTCCCGAATGTGTGGTTAAAGCAATAAAAAAAAGAAAAAATGATAAATAAATTTCTAGCTCTAGGATTATTACTCAGCATCTTTCCTGTGTATTCAGCCCCAACCGCACTTTTGCCTCCGGGTTATGCCATTGCCAGCGCCCATCCTTTAGCTACGAATGCCGGACTTGAAATACTAGCCCAAGGCGGCAATGCTTTTGATGCAGCCATTGCAGTCGCTGCTACCTTAGCTGTGGTTGAGCCTTATCATTCTGGTCTTGGAGGCGGGGGTTTTTGGCTTTTACATGATGAAAAGACGCACCAGAATATTTTTATTGATGGACGCGAGACTGCGCCTAATGCCGCGACTAAAGATATGTTCCTAGATGCTAATAAAGAAATAATCCCTAATGCGTCCCTAAATGGTGGTTTAGCTGCTGCAATCCCAGGTGAACCTGCCGCTTTAGTTTATATTGCTGAAAAATACGGCGCCTTACCACTAGCAAAATCGCTAGCTCCGGCAATAAAAATTGCCAAAGAAGGCTTTTTTGTCGATGCACAATTTATTGATTTCACTCGATGGAAGGATAGGCTGGAGCTTTTGAATAAGTACCCCGCTTCTGCAGCAGTTTTTCTCAAAAATGGCCATCCTTTTACTATTGGTGATCGTCTGGTACAAACAGATTTGGCTAATACTTTAAGTTTATTGGCTAAAGAAGGTAAAAGGGGATTTTATGAAGGTGAAGTGGCTCAAAAATTGGTGGCTGCTAATAAAGCCGCAGGTGGAATTTGGTCTTTAGAGGATTTAGCAAATTATCAAATTAAAATCAGACAACCATTAATTGGCGCTTATCACAATATGCTCATTATTACCGCACCACCACCTTCAGGCGGTGGAGTGGCCCTATTAACTATGTTGAATATTTTATCTCAGTTTCCTGTGGCAAGCATGAATAAAGTTGAATGGATGCATACCGTGATAGAATCCATGCGCCTGGCTTATTGGCAATTAAACCAATTTTTAGGCGATCCAGATTTTGTTACTATTGCCCTTGATCAACTTATTTCCGCAAACAATGCCAAACAATTAAGTTCTTTAATTATGAAGAATAAGGCAACGGACAGTGTGCGTTTAAAAGGCACGGCAATGCCCAGTTTACCAAAAAATACCACTCATTTTTCCATTATTGATGCTCAAGGCAACCGGGTTGCGGCGACACTCACAGTTAATTATATTTTTGGGTCTGGAGTAGTTGCTGAAGGCACTGGGGTTTTATTAAACGATGAAATGGATGATTTTGCCGCAAAAGCTGGCTTTGCTAATGTTTTTGGTTTGGTTGGTAGTGAGACGAATGCCATTGCTCCTGGAAAAAGACCGCTTTCTTTGATGACTCCTACTTTTCTTGAATCTCCAGGTCGTGTTGCTGTGCTTGGAACGCCTGGCGGTTCGCGGATTCCCACTATGATTTTATTGGCATCTTTACTATTTAATGATTCTTACGGTGCTATTACTATGGTTTCAGGCATGCGCTTTCATCATCAATATTTGCCAGATGAAGTGCAATTTGAACCAGATAGTATTCCTGTAAGCATTCAGCAATCTCTGCAAGCCTTAGGATATACTTTGAAGCCTTTACAACAATACTATGGTGATATGCAGGCAATTACATGGGATAAGATGCAAAATAAGTTAACCGCTACTTCTGATCCCAGACATATGGGCTTGGCAACAGTGGTTGCTAATATAGAGGGTGGTGGTTATGGAGTGAAGCATTAATCCAATAATTCCTTAATCGCCTTATACGTCGTATCGATAAGTTCTTCTTTATTTTCAATAGTAAATTCCAGACTGTCTATAGGTTTACCAATATGAATTTCAGCTTTTTGATTGAGGTTTATATCAAAACTGCGCGCAGGAAGAATGTCATTGGCACCCTTTATTGCTATTGGGATAATAATGGCGTTGGCTTGTATGGCAGTAATAAATGCGCCTTTTTTAAAAGGGGCTAGTTTGCCAGTTTTTGAACGTGTTCCTTCTGGAGCTATCCATAGAATAATGCCACTTTCCATCAGTTTTTTTGCATATTCTAGGTCTTTAATCGCTTGATAACGGTTTTTTCTATCAACAAATGGAAATTCAGCAGCAATCATCCCTTTGCCAAATAGAGGAATTTTTGATAATTCCTTTTTAGCTAACATGCGGATGGAATGATTCGGGAATGCTTTAAACCCCAATGGAATATCATAAGCGCTTGAGTGATTGCACATTAAGATAGTGGCTCGCCCAGGCTGGGGCTGGATATTTAAAGGATTTACCACCTTATAATGTACCTGGCCCTTATTGAGTAATTTATCTATCCAATTGTGTATGGTTTTATCGACCCAGGGCCTGGTTGGGGTGCTAAAATAATATTTACAAACAGATCGAGTACAAACTTCAATGGTGTAACAGATTAAAGCTGCGAGTATCCATAAAGTCTTTATACGGCGTAGGATCATTTTTTATCGTCATGCTCAATAATCCGGCCCTTTTTGTCCGATTTTTGAGGTGAAAAATAGTTTTTAATGGTAACAAACAGCCATAGAAAGCCCCCTATAATCACACCCCAGATTATCAGGTGAGAAAATAAAAAAAACAGACCTACAAAAAAGGCTATAATTATTCCGAATATTACATAAGGTATTAAGTTTTCTATATATTTTTGCATTTTATTAATTTCCTAGATAATTATGTAATTATTATCGACTAGTTAGCAAAATGTTGCAACGTTATACCTTAAAATGTGTTATTATTAGCGTATACGGACATACATTTTTATATGATATTTTCCCTATTTTTGATGCGGAGTGATTATGCTATTCGGATATTTAAATCTGTCTTTTTGGGGTTATGTACTTGCTACTATTGTTTTGACTCAAATAACTATAGCTGCGGTAACTATTTATCTTCATAGAAATCAGACGCATCGCGCATTAACCCTACATCCTATAATTAGCCATTTTTTTCGTATGTGGTTGTGGTTGACCACTGGCATGGTAACGGCTGAGTGGGTGGCTATCCATCGTAAACACCATGCTTCCGCCGACGTTGAAGGCGATCCACACAGTCCAGTGGTATTTGGGATCAGGAAAGTCCTGTGGCAAGGTGCTGAATTATATAGACAATCCAGTAATGATAAAGAAATGGTAGCTAAATATTCGCATGGTACTCCGAATGATTGGATTGAACGGACCTTATATTCTAAATATTCTGCCTTGGGCATAGTTTTGACCCTGTTTCTTGATTTATTTTTCTTTGGTATTCCTGGTATTACCATTTGGGCCATCCAAATGATGTGGATCCCATTTTTTGCTGCCGGTGTTGTCAATGGGCTGGGGCATTATTGGGGCTACCGCAATTTTGAATGTAAGGATGCAGCAACCAATTTAATTCCTTGGGGTTTCTGGATTGGTGGCGAAGAATTGCATAATAACCACCATACTTTTGCTTCTTCAGCTAAATTTTCGGTTAAATGGTGGGAGTTTGATATTGGTTGGATGTATATTCGTATCCTATCCTTATTCGGTTTGGCAAAAGTTAAAAAATTACCACCTAAGCTTGCTGTGGCTGAGGGTAAGCTACAGGTTGATATAGATACTGTTAAAGCGGTAATTTCCAACCGTTTCCAAGTAATGTCAAATTATTACAAAACGGTGATACGACCTATATTAAAAGTTGAGAAAAATCAGAATATATGCTCGAAAGCTGATAAAAAATTATTGTGTCATGCAGGCAGTTTACTGCGTCGGGAACAGTCTTTGCTAACGCAAAAGGCTAAAACACGATTGAATCGTTTATTAGAGACTCGCGAACAGTTAAGAGTGGTCTATACTTACAAAGAATCGCTACAAAACATATGGTTAAAAACAGCTTCATCTCAAAAAGATTTGATTGAAGCCTTGCAACAATGGTGTCGACAAGCTGAAGAGTCAGGTTTGGATGTGTTACGTCAATTTGCTCAACAACTAAAGGCGTATGTGCCGGCAACACCGATTTAATCTGTATATCAATAACAATTAATATTGAGAGGGATCTTATTATGGACAGAATGGTAGCTGTTGTTACTGGAGGAACTGGTGGCATTGGATCGGCAATTTGTCAGCGTCTGGCCGGGGATTATCAAGTGATTGCCTGCTATTTTAAAGATGGTCGGCATGAAGAAGCTAAGAAATGGCAAGATGAGCAAAAGAGCCTTGGTTACGATATAGATATAGTCTACGGCGACATTGCTCATTTTTCTGATTGTGAAAAACTTACTGCTTTGGTGATGGAACGATATGGTAAAATAGACGTTTTAGTAAATAATGCCGGTATTACAAAAGACTCCACTCTTAAGAAAATGACTCCAGAACAATGGCAAGAAGTGATTGATGCCAATCTAACCAGTGTATTCAATATGACTAGAAATGTCCTCCCTCATATGCTTGATAAGGGTTACGGACGTATTATTAGTATCTCGTCTATAAATGGACGTAAAGGTCAGTTTGGACAGTGTAATTATGCTTCCACTAAAGCAGCTTTATATGGTTTTACTAAGAGTTTGGCTTTGGAAGTTGCTAGTAAAGGGATTACTGCTAACACTGTATCCCCAGGATATATAGAAACAGCTATGGTAGGGGCAATGAAGGAAGAGGTTCTTGATTCCATTATTGCACAAATACCGGTTGGTCGTTTGGGTCGCCCAGAGGAAATAGCTGAAGCGGTAGCCTTTTTGGCTGCTCCAACTAGTGGTTTTATTACTGGTGCGAATTTAGATTGTAATGGCGGTCAATATATGTAGTGGATATTTGAGGTTATCATGACCAGAATAATTAAAAAGTATAAAAATCGCCGACTTTATGACACTAAAAGTAGTCAATACGTCAATCTCGATCAATTGCAGCGATTTATTGTTGATGGGGTTGACTTTAAAGTAGAAGATTCGGGCACAGGAAAGGATATAACTAATGCAATTTTATTGCAGATTTTAGTTGAAATGGAGACTGGTCCATCACAGTTTTTGTCTCCTGTAATTTTAAAGCAAATTATCTGCCTGGCAAATCATCCTATGCATGCTTCATTGAAAACCATGATGGAGCAATTATTTCGTAGCATGGAAAAGCCGCTGCAAAGCAATCCCTACCAACAGGCAACTGATGCCTGGAACAAGCAAATGCAAGATATGATAAAACAATGGCAAGGTTTATTTAAATAACTGCCACCATTTACGCTGCACCGCAAAAATATATTGCCATATTCCTTGACAGGTATGGCATATATATACTATTCTTTAATTGTGCGGTGCAGCATAAATAATTTTTGGGAGAATATCATGACACAGCCTAACTTTGAAAAATTCAGCGAAATGTTAAAAAAAATACAAGAACCCTTTCAAGCAATAGCTGAATTAAATGTGAAAACCTTACAAGGTTTGTCCTATATAAAACCAGAAGAACTGGCTCATGTTAAAAAACCTGAGGATCTTTTGGAAAAAAACATCAATTTGGCAGTTGAAAATGGCCATAAGGCCCTAGATTATATGCAAAAATCTTTTGAAATAATCGAAAAAGCTATGATTGGTGTAGCTAAAGAAGCCAAAAAGACCGTAGAGGACAATAAATAAATTAAAAAATGTTATCCCCGCCCAGGCGGGGAAACGTTTTTATCCGCACTTTTTTGTTCATTCATCAGTTTCAGTTTACTAGCAATATTAGATCCAAAGCAGGCATAAATTACCGATTTAATTGAGTAGTTTTTGTCTACTAGTTTCAATAACTTATCCTTAGGAAGTATAAATAAACGCGTTTTTTCTTTGGTAATGACGGCATTTTCTGGAGGTAGATTAGTTAAAAAATTAATCTCGCCTAAAACTGCATTCTTCTTTAATGAAGTTAAAACAACACCATTTTGTTCAATATTAACCAGACCCTGCAGTATGATCATAGGATTTATCTCAGCTTCCCCTTTATGAATAATCGTCACATTTGGTTGAATGGTCTTCCATTCACCAATTTTAAGTAAAGACCGGAATTCACTAGGTGCTAATTGGTGAAATATTGATTGATACAATTCACCAATTTCCCCTTCGAACCCTGGTGGCAGGCGGTCGTGAATCAGGCGAACCAAAGCTACAGCGTTGATTACTGCGAACAAAATATTCATTAAAATCTGAATCCATAGCGGAGCGCCTGGTCTGATAAAGAAAAAGATGTTGGCATCCATGATGCAGGCGATAAGAATAAAGATCCGTAACCAAATTATATTGGTCATAAGAAAGCCAAGAGCGGTTAAGCTATAGGAAACCAATGAAAGATAATCAAAAATTGTCATATGTACTCCCTTACTTTTTTAAGCTTATCACTAAATGATAAACTTGTAAGCTAATTGCAGCCGGCATCCTAAGCACAAATGCTCGTCGCTAAATAAAAAAGTGTACAAAGACGTAAACAGTACGCCAATTGAATTCCTGTGTTACAATATCGCTCATATTTTCATCAATAAAGATCATGGATCATCAATGAACCTAGAGTCAGAACAAAATTTACAGTTGGGTAAAAAATCAGATTATGAGGCCCATTATAATCCAGATTTATTGTTTCCCATCCCAAGAGCTATGAAGCGCAGTGAGATAGGCATAGCTGCAGATCAAGTCTCATTTTGGGGGTACGATTCCTGGAATCATTATGAAGTTTCTTGGCTTAATCCAAAGGGTAAACCCATGGTTGCCATGGCTCAAGTAGTTTACGACTGCCATTCACCTAATATTGTTGAATCTAAATCATTAAAACTGTATTTTAACTCACTGAATAATAGCTCATTTGCTTCTGTTTCAGATTTAGAAGAAACCATAAAAAAAGATTTATCTGAATGTGTGCAGGCAGATATTATGCTTAAAATTAATCAGTTAGGGAAATCTCCAGCAACGCCCATTCAAGACGCATTTCCAGGAATTTGTTTGGATCATTTGGATATTGAGTGTTCAGAATACAGTGTCAATCCTAATTTTCTAACTACGCATCCAGAATTTGTGGAAGAAAGCCTTTATTCAGATTTATTAAAATCCAATTGTTTGGTTACTTTTCAACCAGACTGGGGTAGTGTTTTAATTCAGTATAAAGGCCCAAGGATCGACAGGGAAGGACTTTTAAAGTACATCGTGTCTTTTCGCAATCATAATGAATTTCATGAACAATGCATAGAACGCATTTTCATGGATCTGATGCATCAATGTAATCCTGAAGAATTAAGCGTTCACGGGCGTTATACTCGACGTGGTGGCTTGGACATTAATCCTTATCGTTCCTCTGTCAAAGCGAATTTCCCAATCAAGGATATGCGTTTATCCAGACAATAAAGGTTTAACTACAGTGAGCTAAAGGCTTCTGCGGAACTAGTATTTGAACATTAATTCCTTTGATTGTTGGGCTTTTAGTCGCATTATGGAGGTAATCAATTAAAGGAACATCTACTACTTTCTTATATTCAGAAGAAGCCTGTCTAAAATATAACGTTCCTTTTTCCCAAATAGCAAAACCTAAATGCGATACATTTAAATTGGTACCAATTTCATCGCTTAAGTTCCAGTTTGGTCTGACAATTTCAATAATCGCACCTTGAGGAATTTGGGAAAATAGATACAGATTAGGCTTTTCTTTAGTAAATAATGCGGTAAACGGTAGATAAGGAAGGCTTGAAGGAGTAGAACCTAACGGTGCTCCTTCAGCTTTTAATTCTTCAAGACGCTGTTTTTGTTCCTGGGGATCATTGTTTTGCAAACGAATATCCGCCAAGGTTTTGTGCGCGTACCAAGACGACTTATTAATGACCGCTTGCGCCATTAAGGCGACAGGTCTATTTTGTTCATCTTTTATATCTAAAGTTATATCTTTTAATACACCACGCTGTTGATTGTTTATATTCCAATCAAGGCCAGTGAAATGGTTGCGGTTTATATAAGAAACCTTGCCGTCTTTATAGCGATTTAAATTAATGCATTGCTGAAATCCCGTTAGAGAATTAGCTAAAGCTAAAGAAACCACAGTGTTAACAAAGGTATCGCAATCAAACACATCAACGCGGTACCTTGGGAATTGATCATAGGGAGCATCGGGGCCTTCACCCAGCGAGCCTAATAGATAAGGGGCGTCTTTAAATTGCGCACTAAACCAATCGATACGCGAAGTCATAGAAATGTCTGGTGATTTATTGTACAGTTGTTTGATTGCTAAGTTAGCTTGCTCTTCAATACTGTGCGTATCATTGGAGTAAGAAGCAAAGCCAATTATCATGCCTGCGACATATGCTAAATATTTAAATCCCTTAATCATAAGTATTATCTTGTGTTTGTAGTTGAAATTTTCTAGGATAATACAATTCTTTCGGCCGAGGAGGCAAGGATGCTGAATATTATTTGGCTAGCAATGATACTTATTTCCGTTATAGTTGGTGTTATTGAGGGTCGAATTGATAAAGTTGTACTAGCAGTAACTGATTCTGCCAAACTTGGCTTTGAAATAGCGCTTGGTTTAACTGGAATTATGGCCTTATGGTTGGGAATAATGTCTATAGCTACCGAATCGGGTTTGGTAACTAAATTAAGCAATCTATTAAAACCTGTTTTGCGTTTTTTATTCCCAGATATACCGCCAGATCATCCTGCTATGGGTGCTATGGTTATGAATATTGCAGCGAATATGCTTGGTATCGCCAATGCCGCAACTCCTTTTGGTTTACGAGCAATGAAAGAATTACAAAGCTTAAATCAACATGCAGGTGTTGCCAGCAATTCCATGTGTACTTTTTTGGCAATTAATACGTCTAGCGTTCAATTAATTCCTACTACCGCAATCGCCTTTCTAGCAATTAATGGCAGCACCAATCCCACTAGCGTGATTTTCAGCTCACTAATTGCAACCTGCGTTTCTACTGTTGTAGCAATTATATCCGTACGTTGGCTGGCTAAACTTCCGATGTTTCGTATTAAGTCTGGGGATAACTTATGATGGAATTTGCCAATCAATTTTCTAATTGGATGTTACTCGCCTTCATTGCAGGTATACCTTTATATGCGTCATTAAAAAAAATCGATGTCTTTGATGCATTTATTATTGGTGCAAAACAAGGTTTTGATATCAGTGTGAGCATTATTCCTTATTTGATAGCTATGATGGTGGCTATTGGAATGTTACGTGCCTCTGGATTTTTTGATATTTTAGATAAGCTGTTAGCTCCATTTATGGCGTGGATTGGCATGCCACCACAAGTTTTGCCTTTAGCTTTAATTAGACCCTTCTCTGGAAGTGCGTCCACCGGTGTTATGTCTGAACTAATTCATCAGTACGGCGGTAATTCTTTAATTGCTAAGACAGCAGCAACCATGATGGGATCTACAGAAACTACTTTTTATGTCATTGCTGTATATTTTGGTTCGGTAGGCATACGTAAAACCAGACATGCAATTCCTGCGGGATTATTAGCGGATTTAGCAGGCATAATTGCTTCGGTGATGATTTGCAGGTATTTATTTTCTTAATCTTAGTTTCCCGCCTGCGCGGGAATGACAAGAATATGCCATCTCTGCCTGAATATGTCATCTCTGCTTGAATATGTCATCCCCGCGCAGGCGGGGAGGTGGATCCATTTTTAACCGACATCAATATTCTTTTTTCCTGAAGCAGCAAGATTAGCAGATTCATATAATTTTAAACGCGCTAATAAAGTACCTGCTTTAGTTTTAAATGACGCAAGCTCACGGGCTGAAAGCGGTGCTGCAGTTGGTAGATTAATAGTAGTTGGGTTTCGAGGCTGATTATTCACATGCAGTTCGTAGTGACAATGCGGTCCAGTTGCAAGACCTGTTTGACCAACATAACCAATAACTTGCCCACGTTTAACTCGGCTGCCTCTAGAAAGTCCCTTTTGAAAACGCAACATGTGTCCGTAAATAGTACTATAAGGTTTTTCATGTTTAATCTTAATCATATTGCCGTAGCCATTATGCCGACCAATAGTTTCAATAATGCCATCAGCAGTAGCTAAAATTGGAGTGCCAATTGGTGCAGCTAAATCAATTCCTTTATGGGCTCTTTTATAGTGCAAAATAGGATGTTGTCTGGAGACAGAAAAAGTTGAGCTAATATGGCTAAATTTGATGGGATAACGAGTAAAGGCTTTTTTAAAGCTGGTACCATTGGGTGCAAAATATTCATGCTCTCCATTAGCTTTTGAATGTCTTATCGCTTCAAAAGTTTTGCCACGACTGGTGTAACGCACTGCTTGAATATCACCAGTACCAATCATTTTATCTTTAATATAAAAAGCTTCATAAACTAAAGATAATTGATCACCAGGTCGAATAGAACGTGAAAAATCAATTTGTTTATTTAAAATTTCAGTCATTTGAGCGACTAATTTACTTGGAATACCTAATCTTTGCGCTGTAGTGTATAAAGAACCTTTGACAGCGCCACTAACATAAATATTATTTGTCGTGGTTTTTTTAGCAGTCATTTTGGTTTTGTACACAGCACCTGCTTTATATACCGTTAGCACTTGAATTGCATTGACAGGAATTATTAATTTCTCTAGCTGGTGTTGGTTAATTAAAAACTGTAATTGTTGACTGGGTTTTATATTCGTTAATGCCTTAGCATGTGGATTTTTATCAAGCACCGCATGTAAATTTTTTGCACTTAAACCGAGTCGTGTGAAAATAACAGCCATAGAATCACCGGGGCGTGGATTGATAAATTGCCATTCATTATCTTTTATTTCAGCAACCGTATCTTCAGATTTTTCAGGTTCATTAATGTCGTCGTCATCTTCTTCTTTGAGTTCAGGCAAGCTTAATGTTTGGCTGGTATATTCAGATTTTTTTGTATGTGTAAAATTCTTGATTAAAAAATAAGTTAATAAAACGCCTATGGCTAAAGTGATAGACATTAGTAGCTTTGATGGTGTACCAGTTTTTCGTTTAGGGATATTTGGTTTTTTATCCATTGTTTACCTATACTGATGTCATCCAGAATAAAACTGTTATTGTTATTTGTTCGCGATCAATATACCACACTTATGCCAGCTCTTGTCGTTCTATTTGTGAACAATGTTTAGCTGCTGTGTACCTATATTATAAATTTAGTATAATAAGTTAAGTTTAACTGCAAATTCGCACTAGCAGGATTTTGTTAACCGGGCTAAGATACTCGGTGTCGGAAGATAGGTCAATCATTATATAAAGGTTTAAATGTCATGATAGTTGAAAATTCATTGAGTTCGGAATTAATTCGTGGTTGTGAAGAGGTGCTTCCACATGAAGAATTAGAGAAAAAATTACAAAAAGGAACTCCTCTCAAGATTAAGGCAGGCTTTGATCCAACCGCACCTGATTTGCACTTAGGGCATACAGTATTACTTAATAAGCTAAGGCAATTTCAACAATTAGGGCATGAAGTCATTTTTTTAATTGGTGATTTTACGGCAATGATAGGTGACCCTACAGGAAAAAATGTAACGCGCATGCCCTTAAGTGAAGAAACTGTTTTAGAAAATGCCAAGACCTATCAAGAACAAGTATTTAAAATTTTAGATCCTTTAAAAACAGTAATTACTTTTAATTCAAAATGGCTTAATAAGTTTAACGCAACCGATTTAATTCGATTAGCTGCAACACATACGGTTGCTCGCATGTTAGAGCGTGATGATTTTAATAAACGTTATACTACCGGTCAGCCTATTGCCATTCATGAATTTTTATATCCCTTACTACAAGGATATGATTCAGTAGCTTTAAAAGCAGATGTCGAATTAGGCGGTACGGATCAAAAGTTTAATTTACTTATGGGACGGGAATTACAAAAGCATTATGGTTTTGAACCGCAGGTGGTAATGATGACACCTTTAATAGAAGGTTTGGATGGTGTTAAGAAAATGTCTAAGTCATTAGACAATTATATTGGGATTAATGAAGCACCAGAGAGTATGTTTGGTAAAATTATGTCCGTATCGGATGATTTGATGTGGCGTTACATTAATGTACTTAGTTTTAAAACAGGTTCTGAAATTGCACAAATGCAAGTTGAGGTCGCTGAGGGGAAGAACCCCAGAGATATTAAGATTGATTTTGCAAAGGAAATTGTAACGCGCTTTCATGATGCAGAGCAGGCTGAAACCGCGCATCAAGGGTTTATAGATCGGTTCCAGAAAGGGAATATTCCTGAACAACTTGACGAAATAAAGATCTGTGCTACAATTCCAATAGGGTTGTCTCAATTATTAAAGCAACTACAGTTAACCTCAAGTACCTCCGAGTCAATGCGTATGGTCAATCAAGGGGCTGTTAAGATTAATGGGGAAAGGGCCTCTGACCCCGCTTTAATGTTGCCTTTGGGGCATATTTATATCATCCAAGTTGGTAAACGCAGGATCGCTAAGGTCCATCTTGTTTTATCAGATTGAGAAATTTACAAAAAAGCGTAAAAAACAATTGACATGGTCGGTGAAATGAGTAGAATACGCACCACTGCCTACGGGGCGAAGTTCATTAAGAAGAAGAGAAGACAAACTGTGTGGGCGCTTTAAAGAAATTTGAGTGCTTAGTAATAAAAGAAGTAAAGAAGCTAGA
>JBAZRP010000021.1:0-36018 GCA_041662885.1 Legionella sp. | reverse complement strand
CAACATATCGAGTTTACTGACTTCACCCTTGTAACATTTGTATAAATAATTCGAAACAAATCCCAAAGATAAGCTCAAATTGATCAAAATCAGCAGAATTTCCTTACTAAGCAAACTGGCTACGACTATTGCTGGTGTAAAAAAAATGGTAATTATCAAACCCATAAGGTAGTTTAGGTTGGTAGAAGTTTTGTTAAAAAAAGCACCAAACTCAGTTTCTCGGTGACGATTACGTTTAAAAAATTTCTTGTTAAGTGCTAAAGCCATGTCTAAACCCCATAAAATGGACCTATAAATTACCATAGTGTACACAATATGTCAAAGTATGGTGCAGGTATTTTCGTTAGAACTTTTGTTGGCATTTTGTTGTCTTTGACGAGGTTCTGGAGGAGTCTCTTTAAAAAGGGTGTCCGGATATTGATTAACGTGTTGCGTATATATTTGGTGCAGCTCATTATTCGAGGGTAGCTCCTTAACTTCTGCGTTTTGTAACACACAAGAAGTAATGTAATCTTCTTTTGCTGCACAGCTTTCAAGCATATAAGACATAATATTAAGTTTTGCACTTTCTCCAAATAGAATAATAGGCTCATTATTTGCACTCATGTAACAAAGCAATCTCATAATTATATACTAAAACATTTTTTAATAACTGTATCTTTGGTTTTGAGGATTTGTCTTGATAATATTCCATGAGATTATTTACAAATGCATAGGCTTTTACTTTGTATTGCCAATGAGAGCTTTCTAGTAGCCAAATTTCTTCCAATTCAGGATTATCTATAGAGCTCCTCAATTGCTCTATAGTAATTCCAGATGTGTAAAACATCCCCATCTCTCCATTTTTGAATCGCAAAAATACGAGAAATGCTACGCGTATATCTTGACTCCAAAAAACCTGGCTGCTATTAGGCTTTAGTATTTGAAATTGATAGGATTTAACAAAAATGGAATTTTCACGAGCGCTTTCAGCCAGAGCAATTGTGGTTGAATGATAAATTCCTGGGTTTAAGGGAATTGAGGAACTAATTCTCCCAGACTCATCTCGTGTAATTAAGGGCATTTCTACTCCATTTTAAAAGTCTAAATTTAAGTAGGGGAGCTTTCTTTATCTAGGGTGTATTGCTTATAGTAACACTTATTAATATGATTTTGAAACCCGACAGGTGCCGATTGAGCCTTAAGGTATCGTCACTTTTGCCTATCCTGATTGAAGCTCCCTTCTCCCGCATAGTGGGAGAAGGTGCCCCGAAGGGGCGGATGAGGGTAGTGATGGTGACACAATATTTTAGACAGTTCCACTTTGCTAAACCCTCATCCGCCCTACGGGCACCTTCTCCCCGAGGGGAGATGGGAGCTTCAATCAGGATAGGCAAAAGTGACGATACCACAGGGTTGGGTCTTAGCCAACATGATGCAGAAAGAAATAGAGAAGGCTGCCTCCTTATATTCCAAGCATTCTCCGTACATTTATTTTGCGTCCCTTTAAACTGCCTGTTAGTAAATACTGATAGGCCTTTTCGACTTGGCTTTGATGGATTGCTACATACGATGAGAAGGTAGTGATATCAATTTTCCCAATTACAGAGCCTGCCAGGCCTGCATCTTTGGTTAAAGCGCCTAAAATATCTCCAGGCCGAATTTTATCTTTTTTTCCTGCCGATAGACATAAAGTTACCATTTCGGGTTGGATAATATCTGCTTTAGAACCATTTAATTCTTTGCTATTGCCCCAAACTATTGGATAGCTTAAATTATCTTCTATGGCACAAATTCTTTGTGCGTCACTGGCCGTACTTATGCTCAAGGCCAAGCCTTTATTGCCTGCACGACCGGTTCTGCCAATTCTGTGAGTATGCACGTCCTGATCAAATGCCAAATCAAAATTAATAACTGCAGGAAGTTCTTTAATATCTAAGCCGCGTGCCGCAACATCTGTAGCTACCAAGATAGAACTGCTTTGGTTGGCAAAACGGATAATTGCAAGATCTCTATCTATTTGCTCCATATCGCCATGCAAAGCCAGTGCACTAAACCCTGCCTGTATAAGAAAATCAGTGACATCAGTAACTTGTGCTTTTGTATTACAAAATATCAAACTGGAACTGGGTTTGAAATGGTACAACAATAAGAGTAATACAGGCAATTTATCGGTTTTATTTACTTCATAAAATCTTTGCTCTATATCATATTGTGCATGTGGCGTTTCAATCAGGATTTCCTTTGGAGCAATCATAAATTGTTTAGCGAGTTGTTTAATCGCATCTGGATAAGTTGCAGAAAACATGAGCGTTTGTCTTTGTTTGGGACAGGTTTTAATAATAGCAGCTATATCATCTAAAAATCCCATATCCAACATTCTATCAGCCTCATCCAAAACTAAAGTGCGAATTTGCGATAAATCCAGACTCTCTTTTGCCAAATGTTTTAGTACTCGACCAGGGGTACCCACAATAATATGAGCTCCATGCCTTAGTGAATCTAACTGTGGTTTCATGGGAATCCCACCAGATAAGTTAACGACTTTGACATTGGGTATCATGCAGGCTAAACGGCGTATCGCTTGAGTGACTTGTTCTGCTAACTCACGCGTAGGGCAAAGAATTAAAGCTTGAGCTCCAAAAAATTGTATTTTCAACGTATTCAGAATAGTTAGGCTAAATGCAGCGGTTTTTCCACTACCTGTCTGTGCTTTGGCAATCACATCTTCATTGTTTAGCATGATTGGCAAGCTTTGCAGTTGAATAGGGGTCATGAATTCAAAATTCAAAGAGGCAAGACTTTTGAGTAATTCTGGGCGCAAAGACAGACAGGAGAATGCTTGTTGCGGTTGGTTCGGTTGAGACTGAGTCATTTAAAATCGCTTATTTGATACAATTAGTGGCAAGTATACCACTAATCGAGGGTCTATTTAGCTAAAAAACATGAAGTACTTGTTTTAGATTCTCTTCCTTCGATTTTTGCCTCATCCTGGGTTATGATTGAATCACCTACTACTGCAGCGTGTAATTCATTCATTTTGCTGACTTTATGTACAGAGTCTGTCACCCAAAATATATATTTGGTTTGACAGTGATCTAAGATCGTATTATGCGTTATGAGGGGGTAGAACTGGATCGAATCAACTGTGCAATGTCATCATGATGGTTATATACCGCTTCTTCAGCCGCTGTCATTTTGTTGATATCTGTTGATCCTGTAACTACGGATTTATTGCTCAGAAGCAATTGAACGATAGTTTTATAACCTTTAGCCGCAGACATAATGAGCGGTGTGTATTGAGTTCTCTCATTTGCAAGATTTAGATCAAGACCAGGTATTGTTAGCAAATAACGAACCACTGTTTCATGACCATTAGAAATTGCCGCTAGCAGAGCTGTATCACCAAAGGAGTCACAATTATTTAATAATGGCCCTTGTTGATCTGCTGGCACAGCCATAAGAATATCTTTTAAACCCCAAAGATGACCTTTTCTAGATTGATCTACTATTTTTTTTATTTTTTCAGAATCATTATTGGTCTGAGTATTTGTTTTTTGCTTCATAGTTTTCTCCTCTGGCCAGTTATGCAATTTCCCTTATCGGCTAAGGAAAGCACGTTCATTATGGCAATTCTACCACAATGCTTATTTTATGTGAAGATAAGCCAAGTATTTTGCATTAAGTTCCCCGTAAAAGCTGCATACCCCCCAGGTCATCTAAAATTTCTGGTTCTTGTTTCGATCTCAATGTAGCAATCATCTCTTCTGGAATCGTTTCTTCTAATACAGTACTTATTTTTCGAGCTTGAGTAAGCAAATTTAGGTTTGTACCTGTAGGAAGCTCTCCATCATGAAGGTTAATCACCTTAATCATCTTATTGATAATTCTATTGATTTCTTTTTTTGAAGGCATGTTTTCCTCGCTTTTCAAGCTTTTTATTAAAAGATCTAAATTTTCATTAATCTTCGAGGAATCAATTTCCATTGCTATTAAATTTCTTGGTCCTTGCAAAACAATTTCAACATGGGTGGCATAGACTTTTATAATCTGGTTTATTTCAGACTCCATTTCACTAATTTTTTGCTCATGATACAGTTTTTTACTATCGTCCATATTTGATACAATTTTTCTAATTTGTTTATAATACGACCCAATCGAACAAATAAGTTTGTGTTCATATTCAACACCAAATCTATCAACTTCACTAAGCGTTGTTATTTGCCGAAGCACCTTCATAACTCCGTTATGTTTAAAATCCATATATACTTTATAGGAATTATCTATTACTTTTTGCTCAGCAGCCGCGCTTAACTCGGCTACCACCTCATCCATGGTTTTGTTAAATTGCTCTAAGGCTATACTGCTATTAGTCTTTTGTTCGCGTGTTAAAAATGAATTATCTATCCAGCCCGCAGTTTTTAAATCCTCATTATGCTGTATAAATTTAGCCTCATTTACCAGCAAGCCCGCATTCCAATGTGCCTTGATTTTTGCTGCAATATAAGGTGTCTCTATTAAAGAATGTAATTCATATTCGGTGCGCTCTGAAAGCTCAATACAATTTTGCAAACGTTGATAAAGCAACTGACGACGTTGCGATATATTCCCAAAAATACACAGCTTATCAGCTGTTTTATTCGCCCTTTCGTTCATATAATAAGCTCCTGCGCCGGCCGCAAGGGCAAGCCCTCCTAGTGCTGCCCCTACAGATACGCCCACTACAGTATAGCCACTTGACCCTACCTTAGATAAATGTTCGTACTTCTCAGCATTAACTAGCTCAATTGGTAAGGTATACACTGCTGATGCGCCTCCTAACATGGCAACCAGTATGTTTTCTCCATAATCTGCTGCTGTTCTGGATTTCGACTCTTTCTTTTTCGGTTGATTTTTATGATAATAATCCAGCTCTTCGCTATGAAATTTACTACTGGCCATATAATCCAAGGCTATCTTGGATTCCTGGTAGGCCTTCTGTTCTTGGGAACTTTTATCTTCAGAGCTTGGCGATCCCATTTTTTCGATATCTCCGAACATTCCAGCCAATAGGGCTTGCCCCAAACTCGGATGTAAATTCAAATCAGGATTTTTCTTCAAGATACTATCATAGTTGTCTATAGTAGTGATTAAAACGTGCTTGATGTCCTTTAATATATCAGCTCTTACAGTACTGTCTAAATTGGTGCACGTTGCTATCTGATGAATTAATGCCGCTAAACATTCAGCATTATAAGCCAACTGTGATGCCGCATTTTGTGCAAGATTTTTGGAGTTATCTACCTGAATATGTCCGGAAGTAAAATTAGGGTCTGGGTCTAATCCACCCATAGCTCGGGCAGCTCCTATTTGCGAATGACACATAATTATAAACTGTGTGGCAATATCAACTGCAGAATAGGTATCAAATGCTGGGGTACTATTTAAACCTGCTGCTGCCTGTAGTGCTGAGTCAGCGGTACTGGAACGGATTAAATTTTGCAGCATGGTAAAATAGGCCGCTCTGCTTGTAGCAAATTCAGATTGTAACTTTGCATCTAAATCTTTTTTGACTACAGGGTCAAGTGGATCCACACTTTCTGCTTCATAATTTGCATACATTCTCTGATAATCTTCGTTTCGTGGTCCTTCCATGAACCAGATAAACGATTCACGTGCTTTTATAGACGATATACCATCATTTATTGAGGCTGCCCTATTCGTAAGTACCTGAGAATTATAATCAAATACTTTAACGAGCCTGATTTTATACTGTGCCTTCGCTTCTTGATATGCGTGATAGCCCTTAGTACCACCAATTGCTGCCCCCGCGACAAATCCTATTGCTGCCCCAGCTAGGGTTCCTGCGACAGGAACAGCTGATCCTGCCACAGCAACTGTTGCTGTGCCTATGCCTGCACCACCGATGGCTAGTGATGCTGCAGTCAGATAAGCCGAGGCCAATTTTAATTTCTCAGCCTTTGCTCTTGCACTTGCTGCTGTCATTGCTAAAATTACTTCTGCTTGAACTAATTTAAGTTGTTTTGCAATTTCCGCATCGAGTATTGCTTCATCAATAATTGTATCGCCTGCTAAATGCTTAATTTCATTTTTTTGTTGTGTTAACTGCTGCATTTTTTGCTTGTATTCTCCCAGGAAATTAAGCGCTTCAGTTTTGAGACCACTACCAAAATGCTTCAAGAATGCTGCTTGTATTTGTTGGTTAGGATCTTGAATTTTTTCGACCTCACTAAAAAAATCAATCATTAACTCATGCCAAGTACTATCCTGGATGTTATCGAGTTTTTTGCTG
This sequence comes from Legionella sp., assembly GCA_041662885.1. GTDB lineage: Bacteria > Pseudomonadota > Gammaproteobacteria > Legionellales > Legionellaceae > Legionella. The sequence goes on along the minus strand of JBAZRP010000021.1, from coordinate 29,747 downwards.
CCTAGTAACTTATTTTCAAGTTCTGCAAACTGTTTATTCGCTTTTTTCATTAAATCAGGATCTACTCTAACCATCCATTCTAACTCGGCATTCATTCCCACAAAAAGGTTTTGTATTTCCACAAAATCCGCCAAACGCGCTTCCAATATCTGTATTTGCTCTTCTCTCATACGAAACATACGTCCCCGCAATTCATTCAGTTTGCGTACCAAATCAGGGCGCAATGTTTTTAATACATCCAGATAATGGACCACCGTGATTTCGTATTTATTTTGTGCCATAGCAATAACCTCATCATTACTAATAAGAGCTATTTTTAAAATACGGCCAACAACAGACCCTCTATGATCCATTGTCAATGGGCGTGTATTTTGATTATAGTACAAAGATACAAAGTGTGCTCTAATGGGGCAATTTATGCGGATCAACTCATAGTTTTATCAAAAACCTCTTAAATACTACCAGGCCTAATTAGGACCAAAAATTAGTTGATTTTTTTATAGTTCTTGCTATTCTCCACCGCAGCAGTGAGAAATGCTGCTGCAAAAGCAACCAACAACATAGAATATGGAATTTATTATGAAAAAAATCGCTTTATTAATTATTACCCTTAATTGTACCCTTCTTACTAGTTGCGCCTCTGTCGTTAGTGGTACGCATCAAACCGTTTCTATTCTTACACCTCCTGTACAAGGTGCTCACTGTGTCTTGGAAAATAACAAAGGAAAGTGGTATGTGAGTAAAACTCCAGCCAGTGTAGTTGTGCATCGAAGCTATAAGGATTTACTAGTAAGTTGTGATAAACCAGGATATGAAAAATCAGTTTCATCTATAAAATCTAAAACTAAAGGCGAAGTCCTGGGCAATATTATACTTGGTGGGGGCATTGGTGCCGGCATTGATACGTATAATGGATCCGCTTATGAGTATCCGTTAGAAATTAAGATTCCTTTGAAGGTTTCTAAAAAAACCGGTAGTTCAAGTAAAAAAACGGTACGTGTTTCTTGATAATGAGGATTTCCTAGGGTCAGGTGACAATTGTCACCACACCCTAATATTACAGGAACCGTTTCAAATCCAAATTATTATACTTTGTCCCATACATAGATTATTATGGCCTTAAAATATCCATTGTGGCTTAAAAAATGATATAATATACTTTTCACTTAAAGCTTAAAGAATATGTTTATTTACGAATTTAAATCATCAAGCACCTGTTTAATAACGAAAATTGTTATTTCCGGACCCTATTTGACAGTATATACCAGCAAAAAAAACTGCCAAGAATTTAATGCAGTAACGACAGAGTTAGATTTAAAATCAACGATTACTGGTGATCATCCGTCACATGTTTTTTGTCATACTCCCTTTGTGGCATTTTCTGCACGAGGCGATTCGATACCGCATAAACATTTGCAATTTTCTCATACGGATCGCCAAGCCCAACTAAAGGATTTTTTCTCTGCCCTACTGGTCAAACAAAACAATCCAGATGTTCGACAAACCGACTTTGATACCTTTGTTCATGAACTTAATAAAGAAAGAGAAAGCTATCAGGATGAGGTGTTTCCTTCATCGGTGATGGATGCTATTAATGGCTACGATCGAACCACTCCTTTTTTACCTGCTGACGAAGTTGAGCACGCACTTGATGCATTTGCTCAATATTTAAAAGATTCTAAACGCTTACAGATAGAAAACGTCAGTATTCAAGCTGAAAAATTACTCAATGACAATTGGCATGTCATTTATATTAATCATATAACGTGCTTTGAAAATACGCTCGATAAAAACGAACAAAGCTTGTGCGACTATTTTGATAATTTATTAAACTTAAGAACCGCCCTATTAGCGCTAATGAGTCAGCCTAATGCAGTTCAATACGCTCTTGAGGCTCAAACAATTATCCAGCAGCTACGAACAAATAAAACGTTCCAAGCCGATACTGAATTTCAGACCTGTATCAACGCCATTGAACAACAAATTAATAGTCAACAAAAAGCAATAGGCGTTCGAACTACTATGACAACGTACTTAATTGAATCCTTAATCTCTACTACCTATTTCTTATACTGTAGAACCCCAGAAGAGTCTGTAGGCACAAAATTAATTGAAGGATTTTTACTACCTATTATTCCGATTATTATTGGCCGTCAAATAGAGCAGCCGCTCACATACTATTTGAGTAAAGCTTGGGGATTTTTTTCTAGTGAAAATAAATCAGAAGAAGAAAATACTGACCATAATATTGGTCATAAACTGTCTTGAACAAATTAATTTTTAGCAACACCAAAACCACCAGCAGACCAAGATACACACAAATTACCTGGTTTCCCTGAAGGGGGGTGTTTGAAAAACATAAGAGCCTCTTGATAAAATAGAATATTATGCTGTATCTAAATATGAATCATATTGCTTACATATGATTCATATCATAGGTGTTAACAAAAAGGAAGCTTCTTAGTTCTGCATTCATTCCAAAAATTCCAATACTTCTTGCACGTGCCCTTTAACCTGTACTTTACGCCACTCATGCTGCAAAACACCTTGCGCGTCGATAATAAAGGTGGACCGTTCAATTCCGCGTACTTGTTTACCGTACATATTTTTCATTTTTATTACATCGAATAGAGCACACAAAGTCTCATCACTATCAGAAATTAATTCAAAGGGGAAATTTTGCTTGGCTTTAAAATTCTCGTGAGACTTTAGACTATCGCGAGAAATGCCGAAAATCACCGTATTTAATTTCTGGAATTTAGGATATAAATCCCGAAAATCTTGCCCCTCCAAAGTACAACCTGGAGTTGAATCTTTAGGATAAAAATACAAAACTACCCTTGAGCCTTTATAGTCACTTAAATGACCATTTAATCCATTGGTAGCATTAAAACTAAAATCAGGTACTTTCTGGTCAACTTTCATTGCAAAAATCCTTAAATAAATTTAATGTCAGTTTAAGCATGAATAATTAAAAGTCAATGCTCTCATCTGGAGATGCACTACTATCACGTTACACAGCTAAAATTGATATAATTTGCCAAATCTGTTATAATTTTCAACATGAAACAGTGTTTTTTTATTTTTTCAATAAGTTTTGTCTTGATTTTACAAAGCGTTATTGGCATTAACACCAAGATTAGTTTGGCCGAACCTCAAACTCGAATATTCGCCCAACATAATTCTGTTTGTCCTCAAAAAACATCCATTAATACACATTTACATTGCAAACAAACAGTGCTTGAACGTTATGAGCTTGATAGCTACCTAGTTCCAAAATTATTGGCTTGTTTTACTTTACTATTTCTCAGCTATAACCGCCGTTTATGTGTCGGTGTTTACACATCCATATTTAGACCTCCAAAAAATAGTTTTTCAATTATATAAACATTTTAATAAACAAATTTTTGGAGAATATGATGAAATCATTATTTAAAGTATTACTTTTAGTTTGGGTTTTTGCGACACCTTTTGCGTGGGCAACTAGCGATGTAACTGCGCATGAAGAGCGTAATTACTTTCAATTTGAAATTCCTAAATACGAAACACAACGTCAAGGTGGACAAACCGTAACTGTTTATGTGCGTTATGCCTACCAAAAGGGCCTACCTGAATCTAAGTATGTAGATTATCGAGTGATGCGACAAGATATACTGAAATTCATGGAGCCTACGGATGAATATCCAGCCAATGTATTTTGGGAAATCCTAGCAACTACTATGGGTAAAGATCTTATGCAACATTACCCCTTAGACGGTGTTAGCGTCCAATTAGTAGTATTTGATAATCCAAGACCTGGGACTTATGAACCTGGTGATCACGGCCCAATCTACACCATAGGAACAATTGAACCACTAGCACATTAAGCCTTAAATCAAAAATGCTCAATGAGCTGATTGACGATAAAACACTTCATACTTATAACTTGAGTTAGGATTATTCAAGATAAACGTTTCGAAGAGTCGATAATCCTTGTCAGCCTTGAGCATTTTTTTTAAACAAATATCACTTGGCGCATACGTTATTATGCCTTTACTGTGCAAAGAAGTTAAAATAATGATGCTCGGCTTTTCACTAAGCATTTGCTCGCAAAATAATTCGTATTTTTGTTTTGCAGGATACTGCCCCATAGTCGCATTATTAAGACAATATGAATCAATAAAATGAAATTCACTTGTATACGGAATTTTACCTGCATCGGATAATACTACCGAACCGATTTTATTCTTATGCTCTTGCAACCAGAGCCCCAATTTATCCCGCAATTGTTCTCCAGCAACAGGAATTTCGGTAAAAAAGCGATAGTTCTCTATATTCGCAAAAGGTATAAATAGTAAAGCAAAATAAAAATACGCAACATACAGAATAATTAGTGGTGCTTTAATTAATTCTATAAGCGTATTAATCCCCAGTAAAACTAAAGGGTACATTAATGCTAAAGCTGGTAAAAATAGGCGATTATCAAAGGCAACTATAGGATCAGCGCCTATTAATAAAATTAAATATACCAGGCTTGGAACCCATAAAAAATACAGCCGTCTGTCTTGAGCTTTGATCAAGGCCGGCAGAGATAAAAGTGCGAATGGCCAAATCAATTTAAGATAATTTATATCAAGCAACCAAGAATTTTCCCCTGTCATGGCTTTGCAATTTATGGAATTTGGCACTAAATGGCCAAAATAATTCCAGCGCCAGAGGAAGTAAGGTAGGTACAGAGCGAGGATTGGAATGAGGTAATAGAGTAAGGACAGGATCCGGCGGACAAGCCGTGGGTCGTTGACATTCCATAAGAGTAATAGAAAAAATACTGCCATCAAAACTGGGGCTTCGGGTCTGGTCATTCCGGCAATAGCTAACAATAAACCTGCTAAAAATAGGGGGAGTTTTTTCAATTCTAAACGAGTAGCAGGATAGTGCTGATAGCCTAATCCTTTAAAACAAAAATACACCGAACCACAGATTAATGCTTCATAGACCGTAGTTTCCAAACCACTCACAGCCCAAATAATTTGTCCCTTATACAGTAATAATCCAATACAAGGCAGCAAGGATTCACGACGTGCAAACCAAAAACGAGTGATTAAATACACAAAAACACAGGTAAAAAATAGCCCAAAAAAACCCGCAACTTTTAAACAAAACATTGGCTCCCAATGCAAAAACAAAGCCAAAGCACCCAAGGCGACAAAACTGAAATTAGAATAACCTTCAACAGGGTGCTCATACAGATTCCATACTAAACCCTCACCGGCAAACCAATGCTTGGCGTAACGTAATGAAATATAGGCATCATCAACGGTAAAAGACCAAATTGCCTGAACTTGCAAAAAAAAGAGGTAGATTAGGATCAGGCCCATAACAAAATAACCAATCCCCAGACCAAGTTTTTTAGTAGTGCACATCTAAAAATCCCTAATTTATAAAGGCTTAAACATAGCACGTATTGTTTGACGGACAAAATCCGAAGTTTGACTAATATTTGCAAACAATGCATAATTAGTGTGATTTTCACTACCGAGATTGATTATGAAAGCAAAGACAGCCAAGGAAGTTATAGCCCAACAGCGTAAATTTGAAGGAGCCTCTGAATTAGAACGTTTAGAAATGCTCTTTAATGCCATCAATTTAGTAACAAAAGCAGCAGCAACAGCCCAGAAAAAAGGGGCGCCTGTTACTTTAAACAAAGAATTAACCCTTGCTAGTACGCTCATACCTTTTGCAAAAAGCTTGATAGAAAGCAATACTCAAGCTGATAGTCCTTCCTGGGCAAAAGCAGCGAGTACTTCACACTCTGATGACGATATAGGAAGCGGCAATCCTTTTGCAGACACGCTGAAGAAGACTGTTCACTTAGAAAGCCTAAAAACAGAAGCTGAAGAAGTATTCAAAGCTTATGCAATGAAGACCAATGCTACTGCCCTATGGGATGAAGCTGATACTGCTTTAAACACAGTTATTAATAAACTGAACCCATTCCAACAGCAAATGCTTAATGATGCTCGAGACAGTTTAAAACTTAAATTGAATAATCCCTTTGATAGCGTGGAAAAAAAGGCTGCTGCCTTTAGAATGTTTGCTATTGAAACTAAAGGAATATTACAAGAAGTTGACCTTACTCTGAAACAAAAAGTGCTTAAAATTGCTGCTGTGGTATTAGTCACGCTATTATCCGCCTCTTTAGGCTTTTTAATTGGATTTTTGGCAGGTCTGGCTACTGGCCCAGGTGCCTTATGTACTGGAGTAATCGCCGGTAGTGCTGCAGCAACTGCTGTGCTGGCTACGACAGGAATTAGCTATGCCGCTCGTGATCTTAAGTTCTTTAAATCTAAAGAACAAATTGCTGTTGAGAACTATAATAACAGTGCTCAGGTGATTGAGCATTTGGGAACTTTGAAAGGTGCATAGGTTGAGTCATTGACCTGAGGTATCCTCATCTTTTTGAACCCAATCGAAGCTCCCTTCTCCCCTCGGGGAGAAGGTCCCAACGTCATCCTGAACGCAGTGAAGGATCTCCTGAAGCTGGCCCAGTTGCCACTTTCGGAGATCCCTCGTTGCACTCGGGATGACGGGCTCTAGTGCTTAACTTAATGGCAATGTTAGGCCGGATGAGGGTTTAAATCTTAGCTTTCAGCATGGCAACGGTAGCTTTTTCTGCCTTCAACTCTTGTGCTCCAGCAAGGAGGAGTAAATCTGTCTACCGGATCCCACATACACTGCCAACCTTTCAAAGCGTTATGGCCCGACCCACGGCTTGTTTCATAGGTATTAACACAGCTGTTATAATCGTAATTAGAAGAACAGATACCTCTAAAACCACGACAATCAGGATAAATTCCGGCAAATGTTTGTCCTGCGCTGCAGGCATAAATTGCTGATGCAATAGAAAATAGGATAATTTTTTTCATAATTCTCTCTCAGTTAAACTTCGCCTGCATTATAACTGCACCACGCTCTTTCTGTCAATTAAGACACCACAGTGATCAAATGAGATTCTAAAGCAAGCTCATTTATTCTTAATCATTGTTAGTTTCATGCTCTGCACCGTATAATACTTTCTACAGAATAGGGATTATCCAGCAACTGGAAGGGAAAATGACTCTTGCACGATTATTTTTTTTACTAGTAATAATTAGTCTTTCAGGAATACAAAGCACTTTTGCAGAAGAAACCGATCAGTTTACCCTCCCGCCTACCGAGCTCTACGACATGGGCCCTATGGCAAGTACCAAGTTGTATGAAGTTTTAAAGAGTGTAATTGCAACAACCAATGCCGAACTACGTATGTATCAAGCACGTGCGGTTCATAGTCGTCATGCAGCTGCACAATTGGCAAAACGTCAAAGCGATATTTATCTAGCTGACTTACTCTATCAAAGAACGGGTCCTGGTTTTCCGCGCTGGTTGCGTTGGAACCGATCTGAAAAATATTCAAAACCGATAGAATTTAAAGAAAGATGGCCCTGGAACACCGTTTATTGGCTTTTCATTACCCAATCACCTTTTTTTCTAGTTGGACTTACACCAACCGTCAATATGTATAACTATTATTTTGGTACCGACAAATTTGGCCACTTTTTTATGCAAGGTCATAGCTATTATAAGCTGTATCGGTATTGCCTGGCACATGGGAAATCAAAAAAACAAGCACGAGAAGTCATGGTTACTTACGGAGAAATCATAGAACAAACCTATTTAGGAACTATGATCAATAGTGTTTACTCCAATGCCGACTTATCGGCAAATTACGCAGGCTGGAAATTTTATATGAATCTTGCCCACAGTGTGAAAATAGGCGATAAAACGCTGCCTCCCATACTGGAATTTAAAGACAATCAATGGCAATTTTCCAGGCATATTGATAAAAATACTTTATTAAAACCCTATCTGTCCGATCATCTGAATGAAGCATTAAATCCTTCGCGTTATCTTTTTTTACAAGGCCAAATTCGCAGACAAGTAAAAAAACGCTGTGCTGATTGGATTGAGCGCAAAGGACTCACACAGCAATTTGTTCAGACTAAACTTGATGAGGTCAAACTCTGGCATAATGAGCCCTACGGTCATTGGTTAACTGCAAGTAATGCAGTAACCCTGAACGCTTGTTTTGGCGGTAAATAGATTGACTTTGATACCGACGCAGCTTAGCATGATCCTTATTTACGATTTATGGGAAATCGATGGAAGTTGATCATTTACGCGAATTAGTGAGTGAAGATTTTGATGCGGTAAATGCTTTAATCATCGAAACCATCCAATCTCCCATCGAAATTATAGAGAATGTAGCAACTCATGCCATTCAAAGTGGTGGCAAACGACTACGCCCGCTACTGGTTCTACTAGCCAGCCATGCATGTGCTTATAAAGGCAACAATCACATCAAACTTGCAGCCATGATGGAAATTTTTCATAACGCTACATTATTACATGATGATGTAATTGATGAATCGAGCTTACGCCACGGCAAAAAAACAACCAATAAAATCTGGGGTAACAAAATTAGCATTTTAGTGGGGGATTACTTATTCACTAAATATTTAGAGCTCATGCTCGAAATAGGCGATATTGATATTATCACGCTGCTTATTAAAATGGCACCGCAAATGGGTTATGGTGAAATTCAAGAATTTACTAATCGACATAATATCAATCTGACTATAAGCGAATATTTTAATATCATTCGTGCCAAAACATCGCTTCTTTTTGCATCCGCTGCAAGCGTTGGCGCTCTTATTGCTAAAGCCAATACTCCCATACAGAAAGCATTATACACCTTCGGCTTGCATGCAGGTAATGCCTTTCAATTAATCGATGATGCACTGGATTATTGCTCCAAAGTTGAAACATTTGGCAAAAATATTGGCGGCGATTTGGCTGACGGCAAGTTAACCATGCCCCTGCTGCATGCATTAAAATGCGGAACAGCGGCACAACAAACGAAAATTAAAGAAAGTTTAGAACGCTATAATCCCGAGTGTTTAAATGAAATTCTTGAAATATTAGCCCAAACCAAAGCCATTGAATACACGCGCAGCATTGCACGCACAGAAATTGATTTAGCACTTTCGGCATTACAAATTCTTCCTGGATCACCCTATAAATTAGCCTTGGAGAAATTTGCATATTACGTCATTCACCGCACTTATTAAATCTTAAGGGTACTCTATGCTGGAGCTTAATACACTGCTAAAACCTTTATGGGGCCCTGAACAATGGATTTCGCAAGCGTGGCATAGCATCACCCACAAGGAACAAGAACATATTAACGCAAGAGTCCAAGATTTATTTAAAAATGGCCTACCATTCGAGTTACATTGCGATAAACTAATCTACCTCCATGTATTTTCGCTGCTCGCTCAGGCACAAGCTTTAAGTCTTGGCACAACGATGCAATGTGAAAATGCAGTGCAACAACCAGAACTGAAAAATAAACTCCGCATGCAATTAGTGAATGATATTGTTCACGCTATAGTCTTTACAAAAATTGTTTATTTATTAGCAGCGCCATTTAGCCTTCCACCGACAGATACGAAACAATTCGAAGAAGTACATAATGTTATTCGCCAACAAAAATGTCTTAAATTAAGTACCGTGCTTTACACTATACTTAATACCTGTCTTTATGAGCTTTTGTTACTTTTCTCTCAAGAAAATATAGGAAAGGATCTGTTTGAGGAAATAATCAAAGACAAAAATTGCCAAATAAGCTCCGCAGAATTATACGCACAAATTAGTTTGCCCGAACCAGAGCGCACTGAAAAGATGCTAATAAGCACCGCAAAGTTAATTAGTAGAGCACTAAGCCTTGAACCAAAATACCCTCTCGCAATACATGCCTTACTTGGCAACCAAGCACTTACTAGTTTTATAACAGCGCTACAAAAAAATCTAACCACACAGTATCAACTGCTCGGTATAAAACCTAAAGATAAATGGGATTTATTCTTTCAAGTAGGCACAGACCTGCTACAACAGATAAAGCTACCTGAAATTTTTGAATTAGCAATGACACCGAATCAAAAAATTCTAATGACCCAAATGAATAGCCCTGATGCGGCAAAATTAGTACTGCAATTTACTATTGATGTCAGTTCTTTTACGTTTTTTGAAAAAAAATATTCTGATGAAACGCTAACTGCCTTAATGATGCAAGCTCTAAGCATGGTTATCCATTCACAGCCTTCTTTACGTACTTTTTTAAGTCATCACCATTTGCGTCAAATGCCAGATGCCTTTCTCACTATTATTGAAAAGATTCCAGACTGCATGAATCATTTTGGTACCATCCAATTCCACAATTGTCATGAGCTAACTACCCAGGAATTAATGAGTCGCATCAATCGCGCAAAATACTTAATAAGTTACTGTTATAAAAAACGCGAGCAACTCGAAAAAGATCATCCCGAACTTAAAAACCAAGTGGATCAAAGCTTGTACCACTATGCTCATAATGAATACTCCCATCCAATTACAGGAAACCACAGTATTTTCTTCAGCAATCTTGGAGCCTATGGTTACTCACAAACGAATCTACCCTTATTAAAACAATCCAACTTCAATTGTGCACTCCTGGCTATTGAACGCAAACCGGTTTGGAATAGCGCAACTCAATCTTTTGAACCAAAAGATGTATTACCTATTTCTATAAGTACCGACAGCCGTATTTTTGATGGCCACTTGGATCTTCCAAAACTGTTACAAGAGGCCTTTGAAACAGTCTTACACAACATGCAAAATACAATTGAAGACCCCGCATTAATTAATTATCAAAGAAAGATACAGCAATTAGCTGATGATCTAATAACTGACAGTTCAATCAGTACTAACATAGTCAAACAGCTCATTCAAAAAGCTGTACTTAAAAAAGCAGGGAAAATGTTCAGTGAAGAACTTCAAGAATACCATGAAACGATAAACACCAACTTTAAAAATCTAGCCGATATGCTTTTACGCGATTATTTACAATTCGATGCTAATGTGGACGTTAAAAAAACATTCATAGATAAATTGGTAAGCGAGCATTTAGAACTAAGTCATCCTATCTTAGTTGTCTTACAACAAGGATTGATCGATCATCAAGATTTTGCCGAAGTGGAAAAAATAATAGCAAACTCAGCGCTTAAAAAGCTAGCAGACTCTATCCCAAAAAGTCTACGTAAACGAGCATTTAATTTATGATTAATCAAAAGTCGATTGAAAACTTAATTCTCTCTATATATAAAACTTATATTAAAGTTATCAGCACTCCGCAGATTTATATAGCAGTAATCATTGGTAGATTCGTTGGATTTGTATTTGGTGGTGTAATCGGAACCATTTTATCTTGGTATTATTCAAACCCATTACACCTAATAAATAATGAATACTTCATCTGGGGAATAGACGCAAATAAAATGCTTGCACTTTTGTTTGGCATGACTTTAGGTGCTTGTTTGGGCGCCTTCTTTCTGGGACTGCTTACCTTATATAAAATCTATAAATCAACGCGGACTATTACTGCAGTTTCTGAAAACAACATACAAGAAATACGAGGATCTGCTGTTAGATATAGTTTACAAGTTGCAGTATTAGTAAGTGTGTTTATTGTTTTGGTAGCATTTTATTTAACTCCAGTAATCAAATAATTAGTAAAATTGAATCGATAATCACCCTGATATTTTTCCTTACATTCATTAGCAAAATACTGAAGCATAGCCTCATTAATTAAAGGTATTTCTTCATCGGGAACTTGCCCTTGATAAAATGCAATACCGTCTACAAATTTTTTATATTCTACGAGGGAAGGTACTGGTATCGATTGTTGGTGTAATTCAACCTTCAATTTACTAAATCCAAGATCAGACAATTTATCGGATAATTTATTCATTTGTGAATAATCTACCGGTGCAATAAAATTATCCAGAGATTTAAATTGTCCTGATTTTTTCAAAGCATGATATCCCATAATATAAGGATCATCACCAGAAGGAAACACGGTGAGTAATTTGCCGCCCGGTTTCAGTGCGGCAAAAATATTAGCAAAGGCTTGATGAATATCTGTTGCCCATTGTAAACAAAAAAATGAAACAACATGATCAAATTCATTATTAAAATGCATGTTTTCTACGGGTACTTGTTGCACCGAAAAGTTTGGAAATTCATTGCCCAGTTGCTTCGCTAAATGCAACATATTTTGCGAAGCATCAACTCCCAATAAAGACATTGAAGGCGCTCTTTCAAGTATTTTTTTGGTAAACCCACCATCGCCACAGCCAATATCCAATACCCTATCTGTCGCAGAAAGGTCTAAATCCGGAAGGTATTGACTGTTTACACTAGCTTGGATGTACGAACCAATTGCATAATCATTTGCAGGCCATTCCTGTGTATTCATAAGGGCTCCTTGCTATCTAGAATCTTAGTTTAAATTTGAGTATTATAGGTGCAGTATAGACGTTTTTTTCAGATTAGGGATAATAATGAACAAAAAACCGATGCTCCTTGCTTTATTCGCGGCCCTTACTCAAGCGGCTACTGCCGGCTCTATGGGTCCTGCGCAGCCGCTTTGGTCCTATGTTGCCACATTAAGTGCAGGCCCTGTTTGGGCAATGAATGGCGAAACTCAAAACCTGTTTATTACCCCTGAAGTGGAACGTGCCTATATCAACCCACACACCGATAATGCCATGGCTTATGGTGAATTATTTTTAGGCATTCAAAAACCTATGACCCCAATAGTATCTTGGCAATTAGGCTTAGCTGTTGCAACTACTTCCAATGCAAATTTTGCAGGCGTTGTCTGGGATGATGCTGATCCTGTGCTCAATAACTTCCTCTATTCTTACACCGTACAACACACGCATCTAGCAGCCAAAGGCAAGTTATTATTCAATACCGGTATGGTACTACTACCCTGGGTGGGTGCAAGTTTAGGGGTGGCATGGAATAATCTAAGTGATTTCAACACTACACCAATAATATTCCCTGCACTGCCTATTACCGTTTTTTCTGATGCGAACACTACCGCATTTACTTATACTGCTGAGGCAGGCTTACAATATTTAATAACACCGAATTGGCAAGTTGGTGCCAGTTATCAATTCGCTGATTGGGGACAGACGGTATCTGGTTCTGTTATTGAACCTGTATCCGGGACTTTCTTTACTGCCAATCATATCTATACCAATGGAGTTTTATTTAACATTACTTATAGTGCTTAGGGAAAAACAATGAAGAAAAATAATCTGCTATCCATTCTAGTTGCCAGTTTATTAGGAACGCTTATCACACTATCTACCCAGGCAAGCACTCCAGCATGGACCTTTACACCTTTAACTCCTACCACGCAATTAGTTCCTGCAAATTCAAGTGTCGGCATAAAATACCTAATTACCAATCAATCACATAAACTGCATACCTTAAACATGAAAGCCATACCAGGTATCACTCAAGTTGATTTAGATAAAAAAAGCTGCAGCAAACCACTACAAGTACTGCAACCCGGTGCGTCTTGTGTTTTGGATTTACAAGTTTTAGGTTATGACTTACCACGTCCGATTCAAGGTGGTCCAGTACTTTGTCAGCAAGCAACAACGCCTCAATGTTATCGCCCTGAAGCAGACAAAGTGATTGATGTGGCACAAACCCAACCCATTGTGCTGCCAGCTATTTGCAGCAATACCGCAGACAACAACATCCAATGTGATTTTCCTGATACTATCAGCCCGGTTTATTATGGCTTTACGAATATGACGTATGCCTTATGCCGCAGTGCAAAATGTCCGTATGTAACTGGTCAAACTACTGTGAGTTGCTCCTGTAAATTAATTGAAGAAAATCAGGGAATTTATTCCGCCTCCGTTTCGCCGGATGATTACACAAACAGCAAACCCACTGGTAATACTGTGATTTCAACTTATTCCAAAGTTGATTCAGCTGGAGAAGTACCTACTATCTGTACGAACGGCACCTTTGCCAATTGTTTTGGTGCAACGTGTACTGTTAGTGGTACAACGGTCACATGCAATTGTCCGGTAGTTACTGGCGATTTTATTGCAGTATCGAATGATTGTAATTTGGGACCAAATTTAATTTGGAGTGCAACAAGTACTAGTTCTTTTGCTGGTATTGAAGGTTCCATGGTCTTTATGTACAACACTTTTTTTGGTGGCAATAGTCCATAATGAAATTCTCAAGCCTATTGAAAATGATGCGTTTTTGGCCGCCTTTTTTGGGATCGGGAATAAAAGTATGCCACTTCAATGCCGATTACACTGAAGTGGTAGTGCAAATGAAGATGCGATTTTGGAATAAAAATTATGTAGGAACTCACTTTGGTGGTTCCTTATATTCCATGACGGATCCATTTTATATGTTAATGCTGCTGCAGAATCTTGGCAAAAATTATATAGTGTGGGACAAAGCGTCAACCATTAAATACATCCTACCTGCTAAAGGAACAGTCTATGCCACCTTTAATTTAAGCATAGACACGATTGAATCTATCCGGAATCAGTTAAAAAACTCAGATAAAGTGGAACCTGAATTTAGCGTAGAAATAAAAGATGGAGATGTGCAGACGGTAGCTTTTGTAACTAAAATTCTACATGTTAGTAAAAAGCGTACCATTTAAACTCACATGAAAAGTGTAGGTTGGGTAAATGCCCCATAGCCGCCTCTGTGCTCAGAGACTCAGAGATAAACAACAATTGAATATCCAATCAGGAATACTACCATGCAAAAAAAATTACTGGTTTTAATAGCTGGCCTCAGCATAGCAGCGAGTACTGGTGGTATATTCCAAACCCAATCCACTTTTGCTACAGCAAATGCACCAAACGCCATTGCAAAAGGCGATTTTAATGGTGATGGCATTACCGATTTGGTCATTACAAGTGCCACCAACAATTCTATTGGTGTTTACAAAGGCAGTGGTAATGGTACTTTTCAACTCATGGCATCCTATGCCACTGGCACCAATCCCTATGCAATAGCTGTTGGTGATTTTAATGGCGATAGTATTTTAGATTTAGCGGTTGTAAATAAAGGCAGTGATACCGTTTCTTTATTATTAAATACCGGTATTGGAACTTTCAAAAAACAAATAATCTACGCCACTGGCATTCAACCCGATTCCATAAAACTCGGTGATTTTAATAATGATGGTTTATTAGATATGGCCATTACTAATTACGGCAGTGATACCATCTCTTTTTTACAAGGCAATGGCGATGGCAGTTTTAAAAATCAAGTGACTTATCCTACTGGTAGTTTACCGCAAGGATTAGCAGTTGGTGATTTTAATAAAGATGGGAATATCGATCTGGCTATCACAAACAGTGGTACGAATACGGTTGCTATTCTTTTAAATCAAGGCAAAGGAATTTTTAAAGCACCAGTGATTCATGCTACTGGAGCAAATCCCAGTGCTATTATTGCTGCCGATTTCAATAAAGATGGCATTATCGATTTAGCAATTACCAATACCAACAGCAATAATGTTTCAATTTTATTAGGTCAGGGAAATGGTAACTTTAAAAATCAAAACGGTTATGCTTGTGGCGTTAAACCCACAGACTTAAGCGCCGGTGATTTTAATCACGATGGCATCATGGACTTGGCCATCACCAATAGCGGCAGTAATACAATTTCGATTTTATTAGGTACGGGAAATGGCAGCTTTCGAACTCAAACTACCTATCCTGCTGGATTAAATCCTTATGCACTGGTGGCAGGTGATTATAATGGTAGAGCTGTTTTAGATTTGGCTATGACCAATAAAACGAGTAATAGTGCTACGATTTTGGAAAATCTAGCCCGCGATAAAAATTAACATCAATGTATATCAAATCTTCTTAGTCAATGAAGTTTTTAATTCAGCGTCGGTGGTACTTGTCGTCTTAGAAAATAAACCCATACCTGAAACTTTGGGTGGCTCGACCGAATTTAATTGTGCATCGAGCTGCTGTAATGTTTTTAAAGCTGCATTTAAACTCATTCTATTTGCAGGTTCAAAAACAATTAAATCAGTTATTAACTTTGCATACTTACCACCAATTTGAGAACTGAATACTGGGTTACTTAAATTGATTGGATCTGGTGTATCGCCGGTAAGATATGCATAAATATTTCGCCCTAAAAGACTGGCATGAAGGTTATCTGCATTAAACGAACTATTAGAAAGAAGTTCTACTGGTGAAAAGCCAGAGGATTGTATTATTCCAAGATCAGCATTTTCTGCTAAAGTTTGGCTATATACTCCATTAGCAATAAAAACAAAACTTTTTGTATCGGCAATATGAATTTTATAATGAGCATCTAGCAACCAATTCGTCCATTTAGCATCAGTAAAACAACAATTCACTTGTTGCAGATCAATAAGGATTTGCGTCATTTGACTCATAATGCTTGCTGCTTTCTTAAATAGTGCCATTTCTAATTCTTTGGGAGCTAGTTTTTTTCGCATAGTTGCACTGTGTTCTGCAAGAGATCCTTTAGGGTATAAATTAGTAACAATTAAAGTGCCTGCAACCTTATTATTCAATACTTGACGCAAGGCATGAGTTGGAGGAAACACACCAGACAATTTAGTACGTAAATAATATTCAACACGTCGTGGCATTCCTAAACGTAAATCTAGTTTTAATACTTGTGACTTATTAGTTCCAATCTCTGTCACCTTATAATTTCTTGAATTACCGCCTCCCAAAAATTCCAAACTGTACTTTTTTAAAAAATCAGCCCACATGTGTGCTTCAACTGAAGTATCTTTTTGATCATATAAATTAATTAAGCCATGGTAGATCTTTAATTGTACCTTGTCAGTCATATCCTTATCACCTAAAAGCAAAACCGACATTAATTGATCTGCCTTTTGTGGTGACATGTCTGAAATAATCTTTGCAACCAGAGTATTCTCACTTCCTTCTGCAAGTAAAGTATCTACTCCATATTGTGCATAGGCTAATTTAATCAATATAAAAAGATTGGATTCAATTTGGTGGAATTGTGTCGCACTGGCAAGTCTGTTTGGGGAAACTTCGAAATCCACGTACTTTAAAGCCTCTTGCATTTTCTTTAATGCTTTAATTTTTGAATCTTTATCCTGTGCGCTAGCGGTATTGTATTCATTAATTGCTTGATTAATCTCTGCGTAAAATTTGGGGTAAATTCTCGATGGTAAGCCGAATTTAGTTTTATCATCCGCCATTATTAAATCAATTTCTTGAGATGCCATTTGTACCGTAGGAATTGTAAGCAGTTGGGTTGCGGCTGGTAGATTCCCTATTTTACAAGCGAGCTTGTACAATTCATTGGTTTGTCCTTTAGTAATTTCTTGATGGGCTAGTTGTCTTACAGCAGGTATTTGTAGCAAATACGCTAACTCGTTATCGTAAGCCCTATCATTACGTCTAATAATATTTCTAATCAGATAAAAACATACAGTCGCTTGTTTGGGATCTCTAATCTCATCATGCTGCTGATGCAAGATATCCATGAATTCTTGTTTAAAACGGTTAATAGGTACCGCACAACCAGGATCTCCATCTGCTACGGCCAAAAATTGTGGATTGTGTAATAAATGATTTATAATATGATGATGCCCATTCGCTAAAGCACGCTGATATACAGAATAATTTCTCTTCGCCACTAAATTATCAATCATGTTAGGCTGTTGTTCTTGCAACCAGTAAACAACATCTAAATGATTATTTTCACATGCTGAAACAAACGCACTATAACCACCGTATTCAATCAAGCTTTGTAATTGATCTGGAACGTGCTCTGCAAGCCATTTTAAAACCTCAAGATGTCCATTTCTAGCTGCATCCTGAAAAGCTTCTTGTTTTTTAAAATATATAGCATTTTTAACTAAATCAGGTTCTTGCTCCATCAGCCATTTTAAGGTTTGTACATGCCCGTTACTACAAGCCAAAACTAAGGCATTATCGGCACGTACATTTAACGCTTTATTTATTACAGCTTTATCTTGCTGTTGGAGCCATTGCAAGATTTCAAGTTTTCCATTTGCAATTGCCTGAAATACCAACTGATAATTATCCAATCCCAGCATGTTCATAATTTCATTTGGAACTTGAACCTTCACCCATTCAAGTATATTCAAATGACCTCTTTCAGCACTTTTATTAAAGATGAAATTATTTCTGGAATGAATCATGAGGGGCACATCCTCCGGAAACATTTTTTTAAATACTTCGAGACTATTAATATGCCCATATATAGCAGCGAAATTACAAGCCAAAATACCACTATCATGCATTGAGGAATTAAATTCATGTGGCGCATTTTGCATAAACCAATCCATGATATTTTGTTTACCATTGCGAACAGCTATAAATATAGCTTCAGCATTTTCCGCTTGTATCATTTCGCCTATTAGATGAGGAGCTTGTTCCGTTAACCATTCAACGATATCTAAATGTCCCATTTCGCAAGCACGGCGAAAGGCACAATAATTCGACTCTTGTAGCATCTTATAAAAATTTTCGGGCTCTTGTTCTTTGTACCATTTTAAGACCTCAAGATGTCCATTTGCTGCTGCATTGATAAATCCTGCGTAGTTGGCCATGCCAGTTGTAAAACCAGTTGATATACCAGAAGTAGAAACAGATAGAGTAACCATGGAGCTTGCTTGCAACATTGCTGTAAGTTCATTTGGAGAATGCTTCTTAAACCATTCTAAAGTTTCAATATGACCATTTTCTGCTGCTCGAATAAATGCACTATAATTTATCGACCGGATCATTTCGTCCAAAGCAAGAAGATCTTGTGCTACTAGCCAATCTAAAACTTCATTTTGACCATTTTCTGCAGCATCCATAAAAACACGATAATTATCGTGAAAAATCATTTCATTTATGTGTGTTGGATCTTCTTTTTTTACCCAATTGAGAATATCAAGGTGCCCATAGCGTGCAGCTCCTTGAAAAATACTATGGAACATTATTTTGATTAAATCAGGGGCTTGATCTTGTATCCAGGTTATTACCTCAAGATCACCTTTTTGAGCAATTTTCTCAAGTACGTCTGCGTACCTATTTTTTAGCATCAAGTTAGTGGTATTGGGAATTTCATTTTTGAACCATTTCAATACCTGTAAATGCCCGTTAATGGCAGCCTCACTAATAGCAGAAAATTTATTTAGTCCTGCCATAATTGCTAATTCTTCGGGTACTACTTGTTTATACCAAGCAAGAACCGCTTCATGTCCATTTGCGGCAGCACTGGTAAATCCACTATAAAGTACTGCTTTAAATGAACGCTTTAACTCCTGAATAGTTATTTGCTGCTTAAGTTGGTCCAAAATTGCTGGTTTGTTCATAGCAACACAGATATCAAAAATTTCCTCTGTGTTCGCATTTAAGGTGTTTCGGGCAAAAATAAGGAATTCTTCAGGACTAAGATCTGGGTAAGCTATCAGTAAAACAACCAAGGCTTGCCTGGTGTTTTGAGGGAAATTACTTCTGCTATTTGCACTTAAAACTGAGCCTGATTGGGGAAGTTTATCTTTATCAAACATCGAGTTAAAATACTCAAGCCAAACATTGTCGGGGATTTTTGCAGCGATCGCATGTTTGGCCCGATCCTCTAATGTCATATTAATCAGCATGTTGCACCAAGCCTATCGCAAAGGTCTTAATGTACATTATTATAGCACATCGTACCAAACTAACGCTGACAGGCTCTTGGTGGCTCAAATTTAACGAATTTGTCTGTATAATGACAATTTACTTTCTATTGGCTTTTCAACTGGTTCTTCCTTAATCTGATTTATCGACCAAAACCTTAGGTTTTCATCACGTCCAGATCCAGTCACTATTTGTCCGCACTTTTTGGGATTTTGCGCTGCAAATAATACGCGGCCAGTATGAGTTTGATCTTGTGTACTCTGAGCAACCATAACTGGTTTTATACCTGAAACATCCCAACAAGAAATTCTATTTTCACTGAAGCCTTCATTGATAAATACACCATTTTTATCTAACCAATGAACTCCGCAAATTTGATTACCCAAATAGGCTTCACTAATTTGTTGACCGGTTCTTGCTGACCAAAGTTTTAGTGATTTATCTGTAACTCCTCCTCCAGATACAATCTTACTGCCATCAGGCGAAAAAGCTAAGGCCTTGACTGCAGTCAGATGCTGACTGAACTTTAATTTTTCCTGTCCCATGTATCGGATATCAAACAGCCGAATACCCTTAGCGGAACTTACCGCCAGGCTGCTAGAATTATCATGAAATGCTAAACCAAAGGTATCTGTATCTAAAATACTATACGTAGAAGTCACTCTTTTACTGCGTATATCCAAGTAGGAAATATTATTTGTTTGCTTACTTGTTAGATAAAAACCATGCTCTTTATCCCCTACCATAGAATAAGTAGAGAGATCCTTGATTTCTTTAATTTTCATATCAGTTGCAGGATCTATCAAATATAAACTGTCGTTAACTGCGGCCTTTGCCAACACATTGTTATTACATGCCAAGGCTCTAACTACCAATTCTTTAACTGATGCGGCCTGTAATTGTGTGACTTGTGAATGCTCATAATTGTATGAATAAACTTCATCAAATAAAGCTACATATAATGAATTCCCCCAACAAAGAGGAGTATTATAAAACTCATCCAATAAATTTGGCGCATCTAAAACACGATCCATCATCGGTGTATAGTTTATTTTTGGTTTAAAAATGATTTTTTTAGGTTCAGATGGCAAAGTCAGGCCTAAAACTGGTGATGTGTTTATTTGGGAATAACGTATATTCCAAAGCGCGCCAAGTAATTGATCACCATAAAGTGAGTATTTGACGTTATTAAAAATACCACCAACTTTTGCCTTTTGAAATTCACAAGCATTTTTATCAATAACCCTTTTAGGTACGAATCTGTCCCGTGCTGATTTTTTTGTAGGGTCAAAAAAACTGTCAGGTACGAATCTGTCCTGTGCTAATTTTTTTGTAGGGTCAAAAAAACTGTTTTTGTTCTGCATAATTTATTATCACTTTTGGGCGGCATGGGCGCAGCATTGTACATGGTGCGCAACGTAAAATCAATATGCTGGGAGTATGAATTCACTGCTATTACGTTAAGGAACGTAGCTTGGACCAAGCCCTGTAGCCCTTAGGCTAAGGAATTTTCGAATCAAATAATGTCGCATTATACTCTATAATGTCGCTCCTGTCTGTGCAGAACCGGCACCGTAATTTAAATTATTAAGGGTGTCTATTGTGACACTAACCTACATTTTCCTAGTATTTCTGCTAAAATACACGCTTTGTTATATCGTCTGTAAAAGGTTTTAAAATGCAAACCAAAGCTGAAAAAGAATTCATTCAACGAAGCCAAATCTATAAAGAAGATGAAGATGGTCGGCACTTTTCAGCTTGGTACCATAATGATGATGTAGGTCGCATTATCTGGAAAATCTATGACGGCTTAGATAAGAATACTAAAAAAATCTGCCGCGCTCCGCATGTTTTTTTAGATGGTTTCAACGCACCAGTGGATAGCGTATTCAAACCATTAATTGATTGGTTAACACGTTCATCACAGGCATTATTTGCGCCATTTATTATTAAACCAGAGCTGGCTAATGCTCACTACATGGCTGGTTTTTTAAGAAAAAATCCAGATAAATCAATTAGTTTATTTTTCTTTAATCCAACAGGAACTTTTCCTCGAATAGAATTCGGCACCTTTACCTATGGACTGACGGTAATTGAAGATAATTCTGCCTATTCACCATTGATACCTTCAAAAGATACTCTGTATGTATTTATTAGAAAAGGATTGCTCCATTATCAAGTTTTAAACAAGGACGAAGAGTGCATTTTTGGTACTATTGAATTAAATCAATTAGGCATCAAATTGGCAGCAGATATTGTTCTTACCCAGGCCCAACAAAGAGCAATTCTTAAACCAAAATTAAACCAAATTTTAAAAATTACCTTGACCAGAGGGCATACTGCTCCGAAAATGGAGTTTTGTTATTCTCCTCATCAAATCCAAACGATGGAAAGAGATGAAAATAAACTCGTATCTTGCGGTCCCTTATCTGTTGCATTTATAGAATATGTACTCAAGCATCCTGAGTATATGAAGCAATTGGATTATACTTTTGCTCTACCGGATTTTCTCAAACAATTACTGCTTACAACAAATGCTGACTACAAACATCAAATTATTAGTATACGGCAAAATCAAGCTAAAATTTTAACTCAAATCGATGATTCTTTAGTTGAAACTATAGATAACAGTTATGCCAAGCTCAATGAGGCTATTTTTAACTCTATTTATAATGGGATTAAAGGCACACCAGAAGTACCTGAAATCGAACAAGAAAGTACCGAGCGCGTCGATATTGAATGCATTCAAAAAGAAATTGAGCGCTTTAGAATTAATGCTCAGAGCTGTTTTTCAATAAATAATACGAAGAAAGCTGATGCAATTGAAGCTGCACTGAAATCTGCAATTGCAGATAAAGTTGCTGATGTACGAAAAGATCAACGCGTAAAAGATGCCTTAGCGCTACATAGAATTTTTGGATTTTTCGGCTTGAAAGCTACGAATGCGACCTTGCATGTTGAGGAAAGTCTTGAGGATGAACCGATGCAAGCTCCATTATCCAAAACATAGGATCTCTGAGGCCTACGTCCCGCGGCTTGTCCGCGGGATCCAGAGATTTTGAATAAAGCAAAGTCTTGTTGCATAAATCCAGAACCGACTGGATCCCGCGGACAAGCCGCGGGACGTAGAAAATTGAATTGTAAACACGCCCTATTATACTCAAGAAAAAGTGGCTCGTGGCCTATGCAACAAGTCACTTAATTTAAAATAATTCGACACAGTCTCCCCTACCACTTGTTGATTTAAAGCACAAGCTTCAGAATCCAAAACAGTCCGACCATGTAATTGCCAAGTATCTATCATATTATTAAGTGCATCATCATTCGAAACAATTGCTTGCTGTGTACTGTGTACGCTCTTTATCGATAAGCCCGTTGCCAACATAGAATCGCTGACCAAATGCATCACCATCCCCGATCGCAATTGATCCAGAGTGGTATTTGCCTCATATAAACCTAATTCCTTATCAGCATTTTTTTCCATAGAAGCAGTATAGTGCGCATGCAATTTATCTAACTGTATTTGCTCAGGCTTTAGTAGCAATTCAGCCATATGCTGCTTGGTGCATAACTCATTTGCTAACGTCACAATTTCTATGATCAAAGGAGTTCTTTGTTCGACAGGCAATCCAGTCACATATCCTGCCAATTTTCTGGAATCACTCTCTTTTGGAATATTTTTAACTACTTGTAAACACTCATTAATATAATCAGCAATACTACCTAAGCGAATTTTAGCACGGTATATTTCTTCACAACCGCCCAACACTAATTCCAAAGCTTTCGCATTAATCGTTTGCGCTAATTGCGTTTTTTGCGCCAAATGAATTTCTGCTTGCAAATCTACTTGCTCACCGGCACCTATCTTACTTATGGCTTCTTGTTTCAACATAGCCAAATCAGCTTTTGGGTTATAAAAACGCATCATACTAACACGCGCTTCCACTTCAGCATCAACCCTCATAATACGAATCAATGCTTTTAAAGCTTCCAAGGTAACGGGATCATAAACCCCTGAGGCTAACCCAATATAAGTCTCTAGAATTTCATGCCTAAGAGCCTTATCTCCACAAAAAAAGAAATTTTTCTCATTAAGACATCTTATCCGATTCGAATTAATCGCAGCATCAACTGCTGCGTGCGCATCACCATTACATTCTTGTTTGAAATCCTCAAGGCTTTTATAACCAAAACCACTTAAGACATAAATATCACGTCCAAAATAACCAGCAACTAATTCATGAACCATTTTAGCTCTGGGAACCTTATCTTTTTCTTTGGTATAAATACGACTTTGGCCCAACTTATCCTTCAATACGGGTAAAGTAACTTTGATGGGATCTTGGGTGTTGAATATAGTATAAAATTTACCTAAGACATTGGATTCATTGATATTTTTACCGTCCATGGAACACCTCGTCCAAAAAAGATAGCGAATAAACAGTCTAATTATAGCACAACATACTGGTATGCTCGCCTAATTCAGGTTACTATAGCCAGCATTAACCTGAGACCGAAAAACCATGACCAAAGCTCTAAAACAAACTAAACTTATTTCCTGCGTGGTACCGGTCTACAATGAAGGGGCCGTTCTTGGCAAATTTATTCAAGCCTTGGACAAAACCATGCAAGGTTTGGATTATCCCTATGAATTATTAATAATCGATGATGGCAGCCAGGATAATACCCTTGATATTATTCAAGAAAGCAAAAAAGAGCTTAATTTTCGTTACATTCGGTTTAGTCGAAATTTTGGCAAGGAAAAAGCCTTAAGTGCCGGTTTGGATTTTGCCAAAGGCGATGCGGTAATCTTGCTTGATGGCGATTTTCAACACCCCCTTGATTTATTAAGTGAATTTATCAAACAATGGGAACAAGGCTACGACATGGTTTATGCCGTACGCACCAACCGAGCAGACGAGTCATGGTTAAAACGTGCCTGCGCTAAAGCTTTTTATCAATTTACCTCAAAAATAAATCGTATCAATATTCCAGCCAATGCTGGTGATTTCAGGCTATTAGACAGAAAAATAGTTACCGCCTTACAAAAACTGCCAGAACGCAATCGCTTCATGAAAGGTTTGTACAGCTGGGTTGGATTTAAGCAAATTGCTATTCCCTTTGAAGTACAACCACGGCAATCAGGTACTTCGCAATTTAACTTTTATTCACTCTTGGATTTGGCCATTACCGGTATCACATCCTTTACTGCCTTTCCTTTGAGAATGATTGCTTTAGGAGGCATAGGCGTTGCATCCCTAGCTATTTTGTATGCGCTTTGGATAATAATAAGTACTTTGATATTTGGTATTAAAACCCCTGGTTGGGCAACTATCGTTACTGCGATGAGCTTTTTTGGTGGCTTACAATTATTTGCTTTGGGTGTAGTTGGTGAATATATTGGTCGCGTATTTGATGAGGTGAAACACCGACCTCATTATATTATCGATCCGGACTCGAGTTTTTATGACTAATTTAATTATGACCAAACAACCATCCCTAACACAAAGACTTTTTTATTTCGCAGGAATAGGCGGTACTGCGGCTGCAGTCAATTTAACTATCGTTTTTTACCTGGTAAGCCAATATCAGCTCAATCCGTTAATCGCGAACATCCTAGCATTTTGTATTGCCTTTAATATTAGCTTTCTAGGACACAAATACCTTACCTTTTCAAAACTTCATGACGAAAAACAATTGCGATTACCGCATTTTTTCTTGGTCGCTATTTCCGCTGGTATCATTAATGAAACACTGTATTATTTATTTCTACATTTCACTAATTTACATTACATGATTTCTTTATTTATCGTGATAGGCCTGGTTGCCATTTACAGTTTTATACTATCGCGCTTTTGGGCTTGTCGTTAAGACATTTCTACCTTATATTTTTGTAAATCCTCTAGAAAAAAAGCACATCGAAAATAATCATATTCAATAATACGCGCAGCAGCTATAGGATCCTGTGCATCAAAGCCTTGTCCAGGATGACACATAATCAAGGTATCTGAGGGCATAGCTTGCAGCCACTTTTGAAAAATCTGTCGGTAATTAGATCCTGGTTTAAAATCATAAATTCCTGAAAAATACATATTATGTGGAATATTTCGCTGTTTTAAAGCACGCAATAAGGCCCTACCACCAGTCATAGCCAGTATCTTTGCTTTAAATAAATAAGGCAATAAAGAAATTGCGGGATAGGTGGAACGTATATACGTTTTATTCAATCGTAAGCGTTTATCATAAGCATTGAGAATTATTTTTCTGATTACTGGAAATTGATGTACATGCTGATGACCGTCAATAAAATCCGGTAATCTATCCATTACCTGAATAAATTTATCCAATTGTGCTTTAAATTCATTAGCTATTAATTGTTTGTTAAGCAAATGCAGATGCGATTGTAACAAGAGCTTATTTAACCCAATACCATTTTGCTCAGGCCTAGAAAGAAATGCGCCCTCAGTTAGATTAAAATGCAACCCAATCTGAACTTGATTTTTTAAGGCGAGCAGTGTCGGTGCTTGCACAACAAATTCTGGTTGATTCACAATGCAACCCACAGCAGATAAACGGCCTGATTGGGCTAAATCTATTATTCCTCGAGAAATACCAGCACTTAAACCAAAATCATCTGCGCATAATATTAGCTTTTTCATAATCATCGCTTCACATAAGCCTTACGTGTACTGTAAACATTTATAGCCAATCCAAGAAGCACTAACATTCCTGCTGTTAGCTGCCAATATGCAAAGGGCTCATTTAGAACTACGACGGAGCTAAAAATTCCCACCACAGGCACTAACAAAGTAAAAGGCACTATCATCGCTACTGGATAACGGGTAATTAACCAATTCCAAACACCATAACCAAGCCACGTAGATGCATATACAATATACAATAAAGCACCAAAACCATGCCAGGTTAAATGTTCAAAAGTATCAATAAAATCTCTAGGGCCCTCAACTAAAAGGGCCATGATGAACATGGGTAAAGTGGCAATAAAACTTCCCCAGACTATAACTGCAATTAAATGCGTGGAATTAATTTTTTTGGTAATCAAATTTCCCAAACCCCAGGAAGCTGCAGCTGCTAAAATTAAAATAAAACCAATTCCCGATATTGATTTATCAAAATGCAGTGCAACCAAACCAATTCCCGAAAAGGCTATTAAAGCACCTATAATTTGCATGGCCTTAGGTTTTTCTTTCAAAAAAACCATCGCAAAAAACATACTGAAAAATACTTGCACCTGCATGATTAATGAAGTCATGCCCGGAGCCATACCTGCTTCCATGCCCATAAACAACAAACCAAACTGTAAGGCAAAAACGATTAAACCGTAAGCTACAATATATCGAAAAGGAACTTCAGGACGTTTTATAAAAAATACCGCGGGAATACTGGCCAAGAAAAAACGCAAGGCGCACAACTGCAAAGAAGAAATCTCATCAAGACCAAACTTAACGAAAAGAAAGTTAACCCCCCAGATTACTACAACCATGAGAGCCAACATCAAATGAGATACAGGCATTTTGATTTGTGACATTAGTAAAGACTAATTAATACTAACATAAGGCTGGCTTTAATGCGATGAGATAATGCTATAATAAGCGCATCGCTGTCACTAAAGATGCCAGCCAATTCTCATTATGGACGTCTATGAACGAAATTATTTTAGCTACTGGCAACTCAGGTAAAATTAAAGAATTAGCCGCTATTCTTGCGCCAATTAAATGCATTCCGCAATCTGAATTTAATATAAACAGTGCTGATGAAACCGGTTTAAGTTTTGTAGAAAATGCTATTATTAAAGCACGCCATGCCAGTTTAATTGCCAAGAAACCTGCCTTAGCAGATGATTCTGGTTTGGTTGTACCGGCCTTAAATGGTGCACCAGGAATTTATTCGGCACGCTATGCTGGAATTAATGCCAGTGATACGGATAATCTACATTTATTACTAAAAAATATGGCGCACTTCACTGAAGACCTTAGGCAAGCTTATTTTTATTGCGCTATTGCTGTAGTACAACACGCAGAAGATCCTATTCCATTAATCGCCACCGGCCAATTCATGGGCAGCATTACCACAGAACCAACCGGCGACAATGGTTTTGGTTATGACCCTGTTTTTTATGTTCGCGAATACCAATGCACAGCGGCCTCTTTACCTGCTACAATTAAAAATACTATGAGTCACCGCGCAAAAGCTCTAGCGCAATTACGCAAGTTACTAACGCCTAATTATGAACAATGACAAAGAACTTTTTCAAGAGGCTTATGAGCAACACACTGCGGGCAAACTACCCGATGCGATTAGTCTTTATCAGCAATTATTAAAACACAATCCAAAGCATGAGGAAGCACTGCATTTTTTAGGTCTGGCTTACGCACAATCAGGTGACATGGATAATGCTATCAATTATTTCACCCAAGCCTTAACGCACGATCCCAATAATCCCTCTTTACTTAATAATCTTGCCAATGCTTATAAAAAATCGCAAAAAATTGATGCGGCAAAAGTATATTATGAAAAAGCAATCGCATTAAAACCTGATTATGCCCAAGCTCATAATAATTTAGCTGCTATTTATGCGGCAGAAAATGAATACCAAAAAGCCTTGCGTCATTATAAAGAAGCTGTTCATGCGGAGCCTGGCTTTAGTGCTGCCCATTTTAATTTAGGTTTATTACTCCTACAAAACAATCAATTAGCCGCAGCACTCACTCAATTTTCCAATGTACTGGCTCTAGAACCCCATCATAATGAAGCAGAATTTTATTCCGGAGTTTTATATTTAGAACAGCAATTATTCGATGAAGCCGAAGAAGCTTTTCAAAAAGTCTTGGAATCAGATAGTGAGCACGTAGAAGCTTTAACTAATTTAGGTGTGATTGCCCTTAAAAAAGAGCAAAATCAAAAAGCGATTGATTATTTTTCTAAAGCTATAGCTTTGGACAATGATCATATTGATGCCCGCAATAATTTAGCAGCAACATTTATGCATCATGATCGTTTTGAAAATGCGCTGATGCATTATGATGTTCTGCTACAAAAAGACCCTAAAAATATAGAATATTTATATAATTCAGGTGTAGCACAAATGGCCTTAGGACATTTAAATGAAGCCATTATATTTTTTGATAAAGTTTTAGAAATCAATAGCCAGCATGCCTTTGCTCTCAATAATTTAGCTGCAATTTACATTAAAATGGATGCCAAAGAAAAAGCTAAAGAATATTTAGAACGCGCCTTGGCAATAAATCCTAAGGATACAATCAGCCAACATATGCTAAACGCTATAATAGGCGATACCAAACACGCAACGACAACTCCAGAATATGCAGAAAATTTATTTAATAATTACGCTCTGTATTACGATGAGCACATGAAGGGCCCGCTGCATTATACCGTCCCCCAATTTATAAGCAGAACCTTGCATCAATTACATGCGCATAAGGTGAATAATACTTTAGATTTAGGCTGTGGAACTGGATTAACGGGTATCGTTTTGCGAGAAGTAAGCAAGCATTTAACTGGAGTCGATATCGCCCCCAAAATGTTAGACCAAGCCCGGCAAAAAGAAATATACGATAAGTTAATAGCTTCAGATGTACTCGAATTTTTCAAACACAACAAAGAGCACTACGATTTGATAGTAGCAGCCGATGTTTTACCCTACTTTGGTGATTTAGAACCCTTATTCAAACAAGTACAAGAACATTTAAGCCCCGAAGGCTATTTTATCTTCACAACAGAGATAGCAACTATAAGTCCCTGGCATTTAGAAATAAGCGCCCGCTTCAGTCATCATCCTAATTATCTCATTGAAGTAGCCAAACAATGTCATTTGGAAGTGATCAATCAGGAATATATTCCCGCAAGGACGCAAAATCAACAGACCCTGAAGGTGCTATTGAATATAGTACAGAATCAAAGCTCCCTTCTCCCCGAGGGGAGAAGGTGTCCGCAAGGCTAAGCTAGGCGTGTCAGCCTAATGGCGCTGCCTTAAGCAGCGTCATTTTCAAGCAACCATTTTTTTCTTTGTAATAAAAGCGCTTCCTTTGCTACCTTTCGGTCAATCTTTAATATGGGGTAGGATTGGGTTTTCTTTCGAAT
>JBAZRP010000020.1:0-36062 GCA_041662885.1 Legionella sp. | reverse complement strand
TTACCAACTCAGTAGATTGTTTCTGGATGAGAATGAAATTATATGGATTGAACGCGATAATTGGGACAATGTTGCATCCTTAGCGGAACAATTTAAAGACAGCCTCAATGTTCCAGCTTTTGTACTAACTGAAGGTGCAAGTGTTGCTCAAGCCTTGCCGGGAGCAAAAACTTTAGCTACTGATATTATTCGTAATGAGGAAGAGTTAGGCCTTAAGTTTCAACATATCTTTGTTGATGCAGGTACCGGTTTTTCAGCAACTGCGTTGATAGATGGATTGGCTGAGTACAATCATCAAGCGCACGTATATGTATTGATTTTGGCCAATCAACCTCAGTATTTAACCCCCAAAGCAACAAATTATGTACGTTTTTACCCCCAAACAGCTAAAGCATTTGGATCTTTAAACCAAGCAATAAAACAGGAAATGCAGCGTTTGGCGCGTGAGGAAGGATTATTAACTGACCCGGTTTACTCAGCAAAATTATTTTATGAATCAAGAAGATATATCGAAACAAACCAATTGCAAGGTCCTGTTTTGATTATTCATTCGGGTGGTTTGTTAACATTAACAGGTTTTGAGTTTAAACCATCCTGACCCTCATTCCCGGTCGTTGATCAGCCAACCCTGGATGAGATAATTAAAAATCATCCCCCACCCTTGAAATTCCAAAATTAAGCCTAATATAAGTTTCATCATGAATATATATGTAACAGGAGACAAATAAATGGCGAATAAGCAACAAACTATGGGTTTTCAAACTGAAGTTAAGCAAATGCTGCATCTTGTGGTGCATTCCTTATACTCCAATAAAGAAATTTTCCTAAGGGAGCTTATTTCAAATGCTTCAGATGCCTTAGATAAATTGCGTTTTTTAGCTTTATCGAATGGGTCGCTGTTTGAAAACGATTCTGATTTGAAAATTACTGTGGAACATAACGAAAAGCTCAAAACCATTACTATTAGTGATAATGGTATCGGTATGAGTTTTGATGAAGCAGTGGAAAATCTGGGAACTATTGCCAGATCAGGTACCAAAGAATTTGTCAGTCAGTTAACGGGTGAATCAGCCAAAGATTCACAATTAATTGGTCAATTTGGGGTTGGTTTCTATTCTGCTTTCATCGTTGCTGACAAAGTAACTGTTAGAAGTCGTCGTGCTGGTTTGAAACCTGAAGAAGGAATTATTTGGGAATCTACCGGTGATGGTGAATTTACTATTGCTAATGAAAAGAAAGGCAGTCGTGGTACGGAAATAACCTTACACATTAAAGCCGAAGATGATGAATTTTTAAGTGATTGGCGCATTCGAAGCATTATTACTAAGTACTCTGATCATATCTGTTGGCCTATAGTAATGAAAAAGGCTCCGGAATTGGCAGAAGAGGGTAAGGAAGCGAAAGTAAGCACTGAGTTTGAAACAGTGAATAAGGCAACTGCACTGTGGACTTTATCAAAATCTGAGATAAGTGATGAAGAATACGAACAATTATACAAACATATTACTCATGACTATGAAAATCCTCTAGCTTGGTCGCATAATCATGTAGAAGGGAAACAAGATTATATTACTTTACTGTATATACCTGCTCATGCTCCGTATGATATGTGGCAACAAGAAGTCAAACATGGTTTAAAGTTATACGTTAAACGTGTCTACATTATGGACGACGCCGCCCAATTTTTACCAAGATATTTACGATTTGTTAAAGGTATTGTTGATGCTAGTGATTTGCCTTTAAATGTTTCGCGTGAGATTTTACAAGATAACAAACAAGTTGATAATATTCGTTCCGCATGTACCAAGCGAATACTGTCTTTATTGGAAAAGATAAGCAAAGATGACAAAGACAAGTATCAAAAATTCTGGGATGCATTTGGACTAGTATTAAAAGAAGGCCCAATTGAAGATTTTGTGAATAAAGATGCTATTGCTAAATTACTACGCTTTACAACTACGACTAGTGACTCTGAGAAACAAACTGTCTCTTTGGATGAGTATGTAGCGCGTATGCAAGAGGGGCAAGACAAGATTTATTATATTACCGCCTCCAGTTATAACGCAGCCAAACACAGTCCTCATTTAGAATTATTCCGTAAAAAAGGTATTGAGGTTATATTGCTCAGTGATCGTGTGGATGAGTGGTTGGTGGGCTATTTAAGTGAGTTTGAAGGTAAAAAATTGCAATCTATTAGCAAAGGCAAGCTTGACTTAGACGAAGATGCAGCTAATGAAATCAAAGAACAAGAAAAAACTTTAGAACCAATTATCAAACACATTAAAACGGTATTAGGAGAGCGCGTTAAAGACGTATTAGTCACTAATCGCCTAACAGAATCACCAGCTTGTATCGTTGCAGATGAACAAGATATGGGCTTGGAAATGCAAAGGATTTTACAATCTGCTGGACAACAAGTTCCTTTAAGCAAACCAATTTTTGAAATCAATCCCGAACATGCTTTAATTAAAGGTCTTGAAAACATTCAGGATGATACCCGCTTTGAGCTCTGGGTTATTATGTTGTTTGAGCAGGCTGTATTAGCAGAGGGAGGCCAATTGGATAATCCAGCTGATTTTGTGAATAGAGTCAATAAGTTATTGGTATCTTGATTTAGTACTATAATTAAAGTACGTACAAAACTGATTTAAAAAATCGTATGAATGCTAGAGCAAGGAAGTCTCACATTGATATTTTGGGATCAGAAGGGTCCTTGCCCTTAGATGTTCAAAGGGAACAGGTTCGTTTTTTGTACGGGCACTTGCCTACTGCTATAGTTGCTGAATTGGTTGTGGCAATGTTAGCAGCTTTAGTTTTATGGCATATTAGCAAACCAAAAATAATATTATGTTGGTTGTTATTTCTGGTTTGCACCTCATTTTTAGGCCGGGTAGTTCTGGCCTATTCATATAAAAAGCATCAAACTTCTTTATCTACGGATACTTGGATAATTTTGTACGCAATTGGCGTCATTTTTTCAGGCATCTTTTGGGGTTTTATGGGCGGTTTTCTTATGCCGCAATCAGGATTAATTAACCAGACCTTTGTGGTATTCGTTTTGTTGGGGATTATTACCGGTGCGAATAATTTCTATTCAGCAAATAGAACAGTCTATGCATTATTTTTAATTACCGCTTTTTCTCCATTTTGCATTTGGGTGCTTCTTAATGGAAGTTTTCATTTTTTGATGGGGGCGAGCGCACTTATATATTTTATAGCCATGTTAATTATCTCAGCTAATAATTATTCTTTGATAAAAGATTCAATTATGCTGCGGTTTAAAAATTCTGACCTCGATTTATTAAATCATGAACTTGAGCTTGAAGTGAAGCAAAGAACAATTGATCTTAGGAATTCGATAGCTCTAATTGAATCGACCTTGCAATCAATAGATTATGGATTAATAGTACTTAATCTTGATTTGCACGTTAATTATTACAATCAGCAGTTTTTGCACTTGTGGGGTTTAGAAACCTTACCCTTACACCAAGCATTAAATATAAACCTAATCCATAGTTTAACAAACAAATTAGCTAATCCAGAATTGTATAAACAGGGTATTTATGAATCTAGAGCCACACCTGAGCTTGAATTTCATGATGAACTTAAACTTGCTGATGGCCGCATCTTTGAGCGGTTTGCCAAACCTTATGTAGTTGATACGAAAGTTGTTGGTCATGTTTGGGGTTATCGAGATATCACTAAGAAAAAAGAGCTTGAATCCAGTATAGTCTTTCAAGCTAATCACGATGCCTTAACCAAGCTACCTAATAGAGTATTATTGCACGATAGGATTGAACACGATCTGGAAATTGCTAATCGTTTTCAATCGCAATTAGCTGTTATGTTCGTTGATCTTGATCACTTTAAAGACATTAATGATGTACTGGGACATCAAAAAGGCGATATTTTATTGCAAATAGTCGCTAAAAGGTTAGAAGAGTGCATTAGAAAAAGTGACACAGTTGCTCGCTTTGGAGGTGATGAATTTATTATTTTGTTTCTTACAAAGGGTCATAAAGAAGTGACGGAATTATGTAAAAAAATACTTAAAATAATAGCCATCCCCATTAAAATCGATAAAGAAGAATTGCATATCAGTGCCAGTATTGGCATGTGTATTTATCCGCAAGATGGTTTAGATGGTACTAGTTTAATTAAAAATGCTGACATGGCAATGTATCAAGCCAAAAAATCTGGGCGTAATCAATATCAAATTTATAATGACGCCGTGAGTCTAAAAGCGAAAAGACATTATGATATTCACCAGCAATTATTGAATAAACCTAGTTGGGATGAATTTAGGGTATTTTATCAGCCCATCTTTAATGTCACTACCAAGCAAATTGTTGCGGTTGAAGCACTTTTGCGGTGGGATAACCCGGTGCTTGGTTCAGTAGCTCCTAGTGAGTTTATTAGTATTGCTGAAGAAATTGGAATAATTATTCCCTTATCGGAATGGTTAATTCGTACCGTGTGTTTGCAAAATAAAAAATGGCAAAAAGAGCAGGGTGCTTTCATTTGTGTCGCCGTTAATATATCCAGCCTGCAAATAAAACGTGGGAACTTAAATAATTTCCTCGCAACAGTTTTAGCAGAGACAAACCTGGATTCTCAGTATTTAACTATAGAGCTTACAGAAACCAGTTTGATGGATAACTCTATTAATATACTGAGTAAATTACATGAAATTAGAAAATTAGGAGTGGAAATTGCTATAGATGATTTCGGAACCGGTTATTCAAGTTTTCGGTATTTAACGGAATTTCCTGCAACACACCTTAAAATCGATCAATCCCTAATTGGTAATTGTGAAACCAATACTAAGAATAGTTCTGTAATTAAAGCTATTGTCACTATGTGTCATCAACTCAATTTACGTGTGATAGCAGAAGGGGTACAAACGGAGAAGCAACTAAATATTGTAACAGAGAGTGGCTGCGATGAAATGCAGGGATTTTTATTTTGTGAACCACTTAATGCAGAAGCGTGTTTGGAATTATTACTGAAGTATGCATGACCCTTCTCCTGGATGGAGAAGGGATGAATTCTCTTAGATATTATTCGTCAGTCAAACGGAAATATTTAGTACCGAAATATCTTTGTAATTTCTTTCTAATGGTTCCACGGCTTATTCCCAACATTTTAGCGGCTTGTAGTTGGTTTCCACGACGTTTTTCCATTACTGCTTGTAAAAGAGGGGGCTCAACTTCAGATAAAATCATGTCGTATAGATCATCGATATTTTTAGCTTTGTTTTCAGCAAGAAAACGAGTAACAAGGCTGTATACTAAATCCTGAAGGCCTTGTTCTTGCTTGGTTGTTTGTGCTGATACTGTTGTTTCAGTTACATTCATCTTAACTTCCTTATTAAAAATTTAAAAATACACTCCAATTGCTAACACTTTAAATGAAAGCAAGATTAATTGTACACGAAGCTTATTTGATAATCTAGAATTTTTTTGCGGTTTTTTTAAGCTAACTCATTAACCACGAGATCCAAAAGGGAGCAGTCTGATTTTTGCGCTGACAAGGAATGCTTTAAATCTTCTAGTCGTTTTATCATAGCTTGGGCTTTGCCCGGGTTATTGGTACATTCCAAAACAAAGCGCGCTAATTCTTTAGCATTACAGTCATATTGTAAGAACTCAGGTACCAACATAGTATTAGTAAGTAAGTTGCATAAACCTAAAAAACGTACCCGCACAAACTTCATTGCCAGATGGTAGGTAAGAAAAGAGGATTTGTAGAAAATACCCATGGGTTTATTTAATAAAGCACATTCAAGTGAGGCAGTACCTGATGCAACCAGTACCAAATTAGCAGCAGCCATACATTCTAATGATTTTCCAGGAACCAGGTGTATTGGTAGCTTGGTATGTGCAAAATATTTTTGTATTTGCCTAGGATCTATGGTTCCTGCAATAGGTAGCACAAATTGCGTATTTGGGAGCTGTTGATGAATTAATAGGGCAGTATCGCGTAATACGGGCATATGTTTTTCGATTTCATTTTTTCTGCTGCCTGGAAGTAGTGCGATTATGTGTGCATCTATCGGTAACTCCAAAGCTTTTCTGTGAGCAGCTCCCATCTGGTAGGGCGTAATTTTATCTACTAAGGGATGCCCTACAAAAGACACAGGAACCTGCGCGTTTTCATAAATGGCTTTTTCAAAAGGTAAAATAACTGCCATTTTATCGACGCATTCTTTAATTAAATGGATGCGCTTAGGTTTCCACGCCCATATTTGCGGACTAATATAGTAAACAATTTTTAAACCTAATTCGCGTTTAGCAAATTTGGCCAGTCTTAAGTTGAAGCCAGGATAATCAACCAGGATGAGTAAGTCAGGTTTTTGTTCGCATAAATGGGCTTTAATGTCTTTGAGCGCTTTACGAATAACAAATAGATGCTTTAAAACTTCGGTAAATCCAGTGACGCCAAAACGCGCTAAATCTGCAATTAATTGTGCACCTGCAGCCTGCATGTGATTGCCACCAATTCCACTGATTCGTAGCTTGGGATACTGATTATGCAATTGCTTGATGAGTTGGGCTGCGTGCATGTCACCAGATTCCTCTCCGGCAATAATTACTATATGTTTAGCTTTTGGCATATCGTTCCGCTAGGTTTTTATGTATCAAATTAGTAATGCGTTCTGCCGTGGCTAATGCATCGCGACCCTCAGTACCAGTAACCAGAGGCGTAGTATCGTTTTCTATGCTACTCAAGAAGGATTTAATTTCCTCTAATAGTGCATCCCCGGGTGCAAATTGCATTTGCTCTTGTTGGATATCAGGAATACCTGGAAACATTTCACCTTCACCTTTTTTAAATAAGGCAAATTGCTTTTTATGATAGTCAATGGATAGATAAGAATCCTCTTGGAAAATACGTGTTCTACGCTCGGTTTTAAAACTGATGCGACTGGCCGTGACATTAGCAACACAATGGTTGGCAAAAGTAAGGCGGGCGTTAGCTATATCTATTTGTTGCGTTAAGACTGGGGTTCCTTGTGCTTCAATCGAAACTATTGGGCTTTTGACCATATTTTGTATCATGTCGATATCATGGATCATTAAGTCCAGTATGACATTTACATCAGTTCCACGAGGAGTAAAAGGGGCTAAACGCTCTGATTCAATGAAATGCGGGTTTGATAAGTACGGTTCGACGGCCAAGCGAGCAGCGTTGAAGCGTTCCAAGTGGCCTACCTGTAGTTTTACTTTATGTTTTTCAGCTAGTTGAATTAGTTCGTCAGCTTCTTCCACTGTTTCGGTAATAGGTTTTTCAATCAGAACGTGAATGCCTTGTTCCAAAAATGCTTTGGCAATTTTATAGTGTTTATTGGTGGTGGCAGCAATACTTACCGCATCTACTTTGTCAAATAAATCGTGGTAGTCCAGATATGCCTTAACTTCGAGTTCTTGGGCAATTGCTTCCACGGCATTACGATTGAGATCACAGACGGCCACTAACTCGGCATTGTCTAATTTTTGGTATTTTTGTGCATGAAATCTACCTAGGTAGCCCACACCCACTACTGCGCATCGGATCTTATTCATTGGCTTCACTTGCTAATAATTTGTACGTATGATCGCATTTATTAGTAAATAAATCAATTGTAAGTAAGTTAAATGGGTGGTATAACAGCCAAAAAATAAGTGCAAGGAGCGAATATGTCTTCAATTATCGTAGCTGGAGTAGATGAAGTAGGTCGCGGCCCCCTGGCTGGA
Organism: Legionella sp.; assembly: GCA_041662885.1. Classification (GTDB taxonomy): domain Bacteria; phylum Pseudomonadota; class Gammaproteobacteria; order Legionellales; family Legionellaceae; genus Legionella. The sequence goes on along the minus strand of JBAZRP010000020.1, from coordinate 28,326 downwards.
CCCGTGGTCACAGCCGCAGTAATTTTAAAGCAACCCATAGCCGGTTTAGCCGATTCAAAAAAATTAAGCCCCAAAAAACGTAAGGAATTAAGCTTAATTATTCAAGATCAAGCATTAGCTTTTGCTTATGGTAGGGCCGAAGTTGAAGAAATTGACTCGATAAACATTCACCATGCAACGCTCTTAGCGATGAAAAGGGCCGTGGAAGCTCTCGATATAAAACCAGACTCAGTGCTAGTAGATGGTATTTTTCTACCAGATTTAACTATTCCTTGTAAAGCATTTGTAAATGGCGATAGTTTAATCCCAGAAATAAGTGCTGCCTCTATTTTAGCTAAAGTCCTACGCGATGAAGAGATGGAAGAATTAGATAAACTGTATCCGGGTTACGGGTTTTCAAGCCATAAGGGGTACGGAACAGCACAACACAAAGCAGCTTTACAAAAATTAGGCCCTTCCATCATCCATAGGAAAAGTTACGCTCCAGTTGCTGCCTTACTATAATTTGTCTTTGCGAGCGCAGCAAAGACGCTGTGTTTCTTACCGTAAACTATTAAACAAAATCCTATGTGAACTAATGGACATAATTATCCCAAATGCTGCCAAAAAGGTTACCATGGCTGTGCCGCCATAGCTTACTAATGGCAGAGGGATACCTACCACAGGCAAGATCCCCATAACCATGCCAATATTAACAAAACCCGACAAGAAAAAGCTCATGGCAAGGCTTGCTGCTAATAAACGGGTATAGGTGGTTTGTGCGTTAGAAGCTATATTTAAACTTCGTAAAGAAATTAAGACTATTAAGGCAATAATCGCAAAGCCACCGGCAAAACCAAATTCTTCACCACTTACCGCAAAAATAAAGTCAGTAGCATGCTCTGGTAGGAAGTTTAAATGCGCCTGGCTTCCAACCAACCATCCTTTACCCATGAGCCCACCTGAACCAATAGCAATTTTGGATTGAATAATATGATAACCTGAGCCAAGTGGATCTTGTTCTGGGTTCAGTAAGGTATACACTCTTTGTTTTTGATAATCGTGCATAAAATGCCAAACTACTGGCAGAGCTGCACCTAAGAGTAGGGCAATTATTAGAATAATTTTGAAGCGTATCCCTGCTAGAAAAACTACACACAAACCAGCACTTGCGACCATAATAGCTGTGCCTAAATCAGGTTGTTTTGCAATAAGTAAGGCAGGTATGAATATTATTAAAGCTGCCAGGCAGATTGATTTAAAACTAGTTGCCTTATTTTGACGGTCAAATATCCAGGCAGCCATCATGGGTACGGCTAATTTCATAATTTCCGAAGGTTGAAAGCGAAATAGGCCTAACTCTAACCAACGTTGTGCGCCTTTTCCTATTTTTCCCATGAGCATTACTGCAATTAATAGAGCAAGACCGACACCGTAGATCCAGGGCGTCCAAATCTTATATTTATGTGGCGGAACAAAAGCTAAGACAAGCATTATTGCAGTAGCAAAAAACAGACGCATCGATTGTCTTATAATCATGCCTGTGTTGGCATTGGAAGCACTGTATAATATTAATAAGCCTAAAGTTATTAGCAATAGTAATAAGCCAAGCAATGGCGCATCAATGTGCAGGGCTTTGGTAGTAAAACGATAAACTGGTTGAGTATTTCTTCTATTCATGAGCTCGCTTCAATTGGGTAAATTCGGTAATAAGCATCTAATACTTTACGGGCAACAGTTGAGGCAGCTGTATCATTTTCGACTACCACCGCAATTGCAATTTTTGGCTTCTCAACGGGTGAAAAGGCAATAAATAAAGAGTTGTCTCTTAATTCTTCTGGTATGTCCTCGTACTTAGCTTTTTCATATTGTTTACCACTGTATACTTGGGCTGTACCTGTCTTGCCAGCAACAGGATAGGGTGGATTACGACCAAATCTATAGCCAGTGCCTTCATTGCTGGTTAGGACACTGTGCATGGCTTCTGCTACTATACCCCAATTGGCCTCATCTCTTAGATAAACAGGATATTCTTCAACAGGAACGTATTCGTCCGATTGTTCATTATCACTATTCACTGTTTTTACCAATAAATGGGGTCTAAATCTTTTCCCGTGTTGGCTTAAACTTGCAGTAGCATTAGCCATTTGCAAGGGTGTTGCTAACATAAAACCCTGCCCAATGGACGTGATTAACGTATCTCCAGGATACCAAGATACACCCTTGGCTTGCCTTTTCCAATGTGCACTAGGAACTATCCCATTCGCCTCTTCATGTAAATCGACATGAGTTAATTGACCCAAACCAAATTGTACTAGCATGTCTTCAATATTTGAAATTCCCATTTTATTGCCTAAATGATAAAAATAGGTATCACAAGAAACGGTAATGGCTCTTTTGAAATTCATCATCCCGTGACCGCCTTTTTTCCAATCTCTATAAATATGAGAAGCTATAGGGAGTTTGTATTTGCCGGGATCGTAAATTTCGGTATGGGTTGTTACAAACCCTTTATCCAAGCCCGCAAGGCCAATAAAGGGTTTTATAGTTGAAGCAGGTGGATAAACTCCACGTACTGCTCGATTAAATAAAGGTCTTTGAATCGCATTAGATAAAACTTTGTAATCTTGCGTACTAACCCCACTAACGAACATATTCGGATTAAAGCTGGGTGAGCTTACCATTGCCAAGACTTCGCCGTTTTCTGAATCGATAACTACTACAGCTCCGCGTTTGTCTTTAAGAGCTTCATAAGCTGCTTCTTGCAGTCTAATATCCAGACTTAAATAGAGCTTTTTACCTGAATGAGGATTGAGTTTGTTGATAACTCGGATAGAGCGCCCGCTTACATCAGTTTCAACCAGTTGATAACCAACTTCACCATGAAGTAGGTCCTCATAGTACTTTTCAACACCCGATTTACCAATAAAATTGGTGGCCCGGTAGTTGGTTGGATTCACTTGTCTTAATTCATCTATATTAATTCGTCCGACATAACCAAGAGCATGTGCAGTCATTTCACCTAAGGGGTAATGGCGCATTAATCGAGCTTTAATAGCCGCCCCTGGGAATCGATATTGATTGCTGGCAAAAATTGCAACCTCTTCTTGATTTAATTTTAATTTAATTGGAATAGGAACAAAGGACCGATTTTGTTGTTTGGCGCGGTAAAAGTTATCAATATCGGCATCGCTAATCGACGGGATTAAATCACGTAGCTTGGCCAGGGTTGTTTTAATATCTTTTACGTGTTCAGGAATTAATTCAAGTACATAAACAGGGATGTTTTCCGCCAGTAGCACGCCATTTCTATCCAAAATAACCCCTCGTGGTGGCGCAATAGGAGTTATATTCATTTGGTTTTTTAAAGAAAGGGTTTGGTATTTTTTAAACTCAGATATTTGCAAATATGCCAAACGTAAAATAAGGATTAGGGACAAGATTATCAGCATTGCAGCTAAAAGGTTCAGTCTAAAACGCTGATGTTGGGCATCAGTTTGATAGTTTTTAAAGGGATGCTTTGCTGCCATTGAGTTAGTGCCCTACCATACAAGATTGCGAATTATTACATACTATTTAAGAAAATGCAGCGCTGATGAATTAGTGGCTTGATAAATCAGCACAATGGCCTAAACTTATATTGATAGAGCAATTGTATCACATGAGGGGTATGCCATGCGAAATCCAATATCTGGATTGACATTATTTAGAACGCTAGCTCAGGTGGCGAAGCCTAGTCAAATAGGCCTTGATGAAGGAAAGCATGTCGCTTATGCAACGAGGGCTGTCAAAAATGCTATAAGCAATACCGATACCTTTAACATACTGAAATTAATAGCTCCTAAACTCTTTGATCTGAAAGAGAAACAAGAGCATAAACATAGCGAACATCATATCCCAGGCCATAGTGGCTTTTTCTCTCATCCTGTTTTTTCACAGATATCAGAAAATTTTTTAATTGAAGTTAAAAACAATATCTTGCCACGACACGAACGTAAACAAACATTATTTGCTCATGGTTCTCGCGCTCTGGCAGTAATTATTCAGCAGGAACGTTTAAAACAGTCTGCATCATTACAGGGAGGTGTAGTTGCCTGGTCGCATTTAATAAGTCCCTATAAAAATTCAATTTTGAAAGATCAGGTTCTAACATCGCGCATCATAATTGTGCCAGATATTGAATCCCTTAAAAAAGTAGTTAATGATCTAAATGCTAAAGGGAAATTGGACAAACAAGATACGCTTTATTTTGAACCGAATACTAAAATTCAAGGCGAAAAACCAGTATTTTTAAAATCCATTATTCATGCACCTATAAAAATTATGAATAGTAATGGAGAACTTGTCGATGATCCTGTGCCAATTATTCCACATGGAGTTGAATGTAATGGGAACTTATTTTTGACTCCTCGTGGTTTAGAAAAGACATATGAAAATATATGCATGAAAAAAAATAGAACCATTGTTGATGAGCAATATGAGATATTAATGAGCGCACTTGAGAATCCAGATCCTGCTTTCCAGGCTTATGAAGAAGATTTCTTAAATGTTATCAATACATTAAAGGATAAATACAAAAAAATTGGTGAGTCATGGGCAGGAGTCTATACCAGAGCCGCTACCGATGAACAAAAAGTGGCAGCCTTATGCTCTTTAGGTGTGTGGTCAACTTTGGATATTAGTGGCGCAAGAAACACCATCGTTGAAATAATGAAAGATGATGCTGCCGAAGCGGTATTAGAAAACGTAATACAAGAGCAGCTAGATAAGCAGCAAAATCTCGGTTATATTTTAAAATAATTGATTATATTGAATTACTTGGTGTTGTCTTGGCATTTTCTGAAATTTCTTCTATCTCGAAGGAATGCTTTTGACCAGCTTCTCTAGCCTGCACTTCATGTTCTTTTGCTAAGGCATCAGCCCATGATTTGGGCACGTTGTGCGCAAATACAGTCCTTTTCCCGTTCTCATCTTTGCGTATTACATTAGCAAATTCCACTAATGGATGTTTATTATATCCATTTTGCATACCTCTACTAAACAGTCGAAACATTAAATAATTCCATGAATAAGTATTGAGAAATGCATTTTGGAATAATTCGATCGAAATGTCAATTAATAAGCATTTATAGAGCTAATTTGTGAAACGCTGAGATAACTTCCTTAGGTTGGATGACTTGCATGCAAGCAGGATGGTATTGAGAGGGTTCTTGATAGCTGCATTTACTGCTACCGCATGGTGCACAGGCAGGCGCATTAGCACTTAAATGAATTTGTTGATAGCCCAAAGTTCCACAATGATTGGGGTTTGATGAGCCATACAAACAAATATTAGGAATATTTAAAGCAGCAGCCATATGTGCTAAACCGGTATCAATACTAATTGCCGCGGTGGCTTTACTTAAGGCTCTGGCTTTTTGCGCAAGATTTAAGGAGGGTAGTAAGTGGATAGCAGGATGGTTATTTTGCAAGCGTAGTGCTCGTTCTTTTTCGTCTTGACTCCACCAGGGAATAACCACATCCAACCCACTGATAACTATCTCATTAACAACTTCTTGCCAATAAGGTTCGGGCCAAAGTTTATTAGCACAACTGGCTATAGGAATTAAAAATACAAAACGTTCTGGCAATTGGAAATCAAGTATTGGTAAATCGTTTTGGATGATGCCGTAATCTGCTGCAGTTTTGGGAAGTTCGTATTCTAAAACCATGGCCATCATTTGCCGCATGCGTTGTGCATGATTTTGATCGCGATTAATGCTATAGCGTTTATGGTAGCTTAAATGAGCACCATATTCTCGGACAGAAGTTTTATCCAACCCATAACGTTTGCCTTTAGCGAGCATACTGACAAAAGCGCTTTTTAAATTGGATTGGGCATCGATAATCATATCGTATTTTTGGGCGCGGATTTGTTTTAAAAACGCAGAAACTTCGCCGCTTTGAACTGCCAATTTTTTATTTTTTTTCCACTTACGGTAAGGAAGGGTGATAATTTTATTTACCGCCGGATGCAAACTGGGAATTTCTTTAAAAGATTCTTCTGCTAGCCAATCAAACTGTATACCAGGTATGGCTTTGGCAGCGTCAGTTAAAGCAGGTAACATCTGAATCAGATCACCCATAGATGTTATCTTTACCAGTAAAACTTTTTTCATTATTAATCCAGACTTAAAGCGTTTTTTATCTTTTTAAAAGTGTAAGAGCGAGAATGTTTTCTAAGTTCCTTTTTGACAATTTTTTCATCGCTTACATAATTTAATTGTAAGGTCTGTCTTTTGCCAATAAATGGATAGTGACCATGCCAACAATTATCTGTGACTTTGAATACTAATAGTTTGCCTGCAGTAGGTATCACTTCATCAAAATAATTATCTAAACTAGAGCCATCTCTTAGTAGCCGTAAATTTCCAGTAGACTCCGTCCAATCATCATTTAGATAGAGTAATAAGGTCATTAATTTGCTCGGTGTATCTGTATGAATGTAGCCATCTCTAAGGTTCGTTTGACCACGAACTGTGAGCAAGGGATGACTCGTCGATAAATCTATAGCGAATTTTTCTGCAACTAAATCTCTTAAGGCCGTACTTTGTAGTTCATTCACTAATTTTTGAAAGTAGTGACCATATTTGAGTCTATTTGCAGGAACGCTACCACGAATATTAATTTCTGGAAAATCTTGCAACACTTCTGTAAGGACATTTTTTTGGATAAAACAATCAATTTGGCAATAGGGAAAGTATTCTTTATCAATAGGCGCTTCTCGTAAGGCATCCAAATTGAGTATGTTCGTCATTTGCAATCCTTTTTATCTTCATAAATCAATTTAATACCTCGATAGAAACTGCCCTCAGCACTTAATACTGCCAGTAAAAATCCATCGCGACCTTCTAAAAAACCGCCTTGTATAAAGTAACAGCGAAAAAACATCCACCAAGAACCTAATAAAGTTCTTAAAAAATTAGGTGAACGATTCTTTTTACGCATGGTTGCACTGTATGAAGAATAAACATTCATTTTATCCAGCGCATGACTTATATCACGGAAGGAATGGTGTTGGATTGCGGCTTTCATTTTGGCAATACGCGCTTTTGGCGGAAGAACTACCGCCTCATGGATCAAATTATCGCTGTAACGTGCTCCTTCTCGCTTAAAAAGTCGCAAATGACGCTTAGGGCACCAGGAATAATAAAGTGGTTTATCATAAAAATTAAGCAAAATTGGTATACGGTAGGCATCTGCTTTGCTTTCATTGATGGCAGAAATGATGCTTTGTTTTAATTCATCATTGACTGATTCATCAGCATCCAAGTTTAAAACCCAGGTTGAAGTAGCGTATTCGAGAGCCCTTTGTTTTTGAATTCCATAACCTTGCCAGTCTGTTTGGTACACTTTGTCTGTGAACTCTTTAGCAGTAGCAACACTATTATCGGAACTACCAGAGTCGAGCACAATGATTTCATCAGCCCATTTAACTGAATTTAAACAGCGCCTGAGATTTTTTGCTTCATTTTTAACAATGACGATTACGCTTAACATAAACGCTGTTTTCCCCAACTGAATTCTTAATAATACCATGTTGCTAGAGCTGTGTTAAGAGTCTTCACTTGTGATAAGGGTGATTATTCATTATTGACCAGGATCGATAAAGTGTTTCCACAATAAAAATGCGGACTAAAGGGTGAGGGAGAGTTAATTTAGAAAGTGACCAACGTTCTTTGCAAAGTGCTAAAACATCGGCAGACAAGCCCTCTGGTCCACCTATTACCAAACACAAGTGACTGTTAATTTGTTGCAATTGGGTGATTTTGGCCGCTAGCTCTTCGCTAGTAAACGACTTTCCCGTGCTATCCAGAGCTATTAAATGGCAATTACCTGGAATGGCCTGTTGGATTAAGGCCGATTCCTTTTCCATAATTCTTTGCAAATCAGAACTTTTGCTGCGACGTACCAGTGGAATTTCAATAAATTTTAACTGAATCCCATCATTAAAACGTTTGGCGTAGTCATTTGTCCCTTGCTCAACCCAACCAGGCATTTTGCTGCCAAGTGCTATGATGGTGATTTTTAGCATAAATTTATGCCTTAGTCTGCTCTTCCCACAAGCCTTCCAGATTATAAAATTGTCTGCTTTCAGGTTGCATCACATGGACAATAAAATCGCCAAAATCAATCAAAGCCCAATCACCAGTTTCGAGGCCAGTACAGCTAATGGCCACAAGACCATGGACTTTCATATCCTGAATTACCTTTTCGGCAATAGCTTTAACATGCCGTGAAGCGCGGCCAGAGGCGATTATCATGTAGTCAGTAATGCTAGTATGGCCTTTAACATCAATAACTTTTATATCAACTGCCTGAATATCATCCAAAGATGCCAATAATTTATCTAACAAGGGGTTTTGTGCCGACATAAGTAATTAATCGTCCGTCTAAAACATGAAAGCATAGCAGAATTTGACGGGGAATTAAAGGACGAATTTGTGTTGAACGGAGGTTGGGCTATGGTTTATACCGTCAGGTTAGGAAATATCACATCTTCTACGTCCCTCGGACAAGCCGCGGGATGTAGTGTGTGTGGGAAAATGCAAGTTGATTGACATTGAAATAAGAAATTCCTTGGCCTGACGCCTATGGGTCAAGGCCCAACCAAGGTTCAAAATAACCTGATTAATCCTCAGACAATAAAAAAGTAATCACCGAATAAATAATAACGCAAGCAAAAGTTGCAACCAGTAACATATTGAATTGATACATAAAACTTGTAGCATACAGATTTTTTAATACAGCAATATCTGTTTCACCTTGTGGAATAGCAGTTATGCCTGAGAGCTTTCCAGATAAAAAGCCGCCAATACCCAGCGATACGAAAAATATGCCCATCATAGTACTTACCTTATCTTTACACGAAAGAATGGTAATTGCAGCTAAGCCCACGGGAGACAATAATAATTCAGCCAAAGAAATAAGCAGGTAGGCTGGAATTATTAATAAAGGAGAAATTAAACTGTTTGCTCCGGTAAATTGGGTAACAAGAACAATACTTAAATAGGCTAGAGTGATGAGTATCATGGATACTACAAATTTTTTGGCCGTACTCAAGCCACGTTCGGCCAAAGTCATTTGATGACGTTTGCGAGCAATAAAGAATCCTATCAGTAACATACCGACACTTTGAACCGTAATATAATAAGGTGCTGGAAAGTCAATTCCAAATAAAGTTGGCTTGACCACTCTTGAGATAAACAGAGTCAAAGACATAAACATTTGAAAATAAAAGGCCCAAAACAAAACAGAAATGATACACAATAATCCAATTACCAAGGTCTGTCTTGATTGTTTGCTTGGTTCTGTGTGTACGGAATGTACTATATACCCTGCAGATAATAGCACCACCAACCCAAACATTATATTCGCCAGCTGAGGCGAGTTTAGAATGTAAAAGGATAAAATCCAAAATAAGCCCATTAAAACCAGGGCTGCGGCCATTTTCTTAATTTCAAATTCAGAGGGATTATAATCTTTAATTTCATAGTGATACACACCGAAAATAAAAATGATTGAGGCTAATATCATGCCTATTGCAGCACTCGTGAATGAAGCTGCCCAACCTAAGTGAATACTTAATAGGCTTGGCAAGGTAGTCCCAAGAATAATACCGGTCGTGATACCCATATAAAAAATAGTGAAACCACTGAGCCTTCTTTTGGAGCCTCTAGAATATTCATTACCGAGTAAGGATGAGATATTGGGTTTTAATAAACCAGTACCAACAGCAATACCCGCTAAACTGGCAGTCAAAGCCAGGTGACTCTCGATTAAGGCTAAAAAGCAATAGCTGGTAAACAGCACTCCTAAACCCAATAATACAGCTCGTTTTTGTCCAATTAACTTGTCAGCAACCCAGCCACCAATCAAAGGGGATAAGTAGGTAAGTGCTGTGAACGAACCAACTAAGGCATAGACTGTTTTGTCAGGCCATTTAAAATAAGTGGCTAAATAAAGAGCTAATAAAGATTGAACCACATAAAAACCGTAACGTTCCCACATTTCGGTGCCGAAAAATATACGCAAGGATTTAGGATGTTTTTCTATTGTATGGGGCATGTTGGACCTGTAAAATGATATGGTTATTTATCCTATTTTACCTCAAAGGAGCACAGGAGTGCAAAAAAGAGCAATCAGGGCCAATAGAGGCACGGAAAAGCAAGCAAAATCATGGTTGACTGAAGCAGCGCTGAGAATGTTATGCAACAACTTGGATCCTGAGGTAGCTGAAGATCCCGATTCTTTAATCGTCTATGGTGGTATGGGCAAGGCTGCCCGTAATTGGCAGTGTTTTGACAAAATTGTTGAAGTTTTAAAAACTATGGATGACAGCCAAACCCTTTTAATTCAATCTGGAAAACCTGTAGGGGTTTTTACTACTCATGAAGACGCACCTCGAGTATTAATTGCAAATTCAAATTTAGTTCCCCGATGGGCGAATTGGGAACATTTTAACGAATTGGATAAAAAAGGCTTGATGATGTACGGCCAAATGACTGCGGGTAGTTGGATTTATATTGGTTCACAGGGAATAGTCCAAGGCACTTATGAAACGTTCATTGCCGCCGCCAAAAAACATTATTCCGGTGATTTATCGGGTCGATGGATATTAACTGCAGGTTTAGGTGGTATGGGTGGTGCACAACCCTTGGCAGCAGTGATGGCCGGAGCCAGTATTTTAGCTGTTGAATGTGATAGTACGCGTATAGAAAAACGCCTCAAAACGCGTTACCTAGATAAATACACCAATAATATTCAACAAGCTTTAGACTGGATAAATGAATCATGTCAGGAAAAAAAACCTATCTCAGTGGGTTTATTGGGTAATGCTGCTGAAGTATATCCACAACTAGTACAACTAGGCGCTAAACCTTCCTTAGTCACCGACCAAACCAGCGCTCATGACCCATTAAATGGCTATTTACCTATGGGGTGGTCATTAGAACAAGCGGCACAATTAAGGCTGTCTGCTCCCGAGCAAGTGGTAGATGCTGCTAAAAAATCTATGGCAGTTCAAGTACACGCCATGCTTGATTTCTTGCATCAGGGAATTCCAGTATTTGACTATGGCAATAACATCCGTCAAATGGCCTTAGAAGCAGGGGAACGCAATGCCTTTGAATTTGAAGGTTTCGTTCCAGCTTATATCAGGCCACTATTTTGTGAAGGCATAGGTCCTTTTCGTTGGGTTGCCTTATCGGGTGATCCAGAAGATATTTATGTAACCGATCGATTAGTAAAACAACTCATACCTGATGATCAACATTTGCATCATTGGTTGGATATGGCAAAAGAAAAAATCGTTTTTCAAGGTCTACCTGCGCGGATTTGTTGGGTGGGTTTAAAAGATAGGGCGCGCCTGGCTCTTGGTTTTAATGACTTAGTTAAAAATAAATTAGTTAAAGCCCCGATTGTTATTGGTAGAGACCATTTGGATTCAGGTTCAGTAGCAAGCCCTAATCGTGAAACAGAAGGCATGTTAGATGGCAGTGATGCCGTTTCTGATTGGCCCTTACTGAATGCCTTATTAAATTGTGCCAGTGGTGCAACTTGGGTAAGCATTCATCATGGCGGCGGCGTTGGCATGGGCTTTTCCCAGCATGCAGGAGTAGTAATAGTTGCTGACGGCAGTGATAAAGCTGCGCAAAGAATAGCTCGAGTCTTACATAATGACCCTGCAACCGGTGTAATGCGCCATGCTGATGCTGGTTATGAGTTAGCACAAAATTGTGCTAAAGAAAATCATCTTTGGTTGCCTATGTTGCCTTAATAAGGAGTTTGTTATGTCAGAGTATTTTACCCTGGAACCAGGGCAATTAAGTCTTAAATCCATACAAGAACTACTTAAAACCAAGCAGAAAATACAGCTGGCAAAAAATGCCATTCCAGCAATTGAAGCCTCTCATGCGACGGTTGTGCGTGTTATTAAAGATAAAAAAACAGTTTATGGAATTAATACTGGTTTTGGCTCCCTGGCCAACCAAAGGATTTCTGAGCAAAACTTACAGGAATTACAACACAACATAGTTTTATCCCATGCTTGCGGAACTGGAAATTTATTATCTGATACTGTGGTTTCTGTAATGTTGCTATTAAAAATCAATAACTTGGCTCAAGGTTATTCCGGAGTACGTTTGGAACTTATTCAAGCATTAATTACTTTATTCAATGCGAAAGTTTATCCTTGTATTCCTGCAAAAGGTTCTGTGGGAGCATCAGGAGATTTAGTGCCTCTAGCACATATGGCCTTGGCGCTACTTGGTATGGGTGAAGTACGATATCAGGGAAAAATAATTCCTGCCACAGAAGGATTAAAGTGTGCCGGTTTGCAACCTATGCAATTACAAGCTAAAGAAGGATTGGCGTTATTAAATGGCTTGCAAGCTTCGACTGCGCTGATGTTAACAGCATTATTTACCACGGAAATTTTATTTGAAACAGCATTAATTACAGGTGCTTTATCGGTCGATGCTGCTCTAGGCAGCGATGTGCCTTTTGATGAAAGAATCAATGCGGTACGTGGACATAAGGCCCAAATTCATGTGGCTAAAATATTAAAAGATTTACTTGCTGACAGTCAAATTCGTGAATCGCACCGCGAGTGTAATCGGGTACAAGATCCTTATTCTTTAAGGTGTCAACCACAAATAATGGGTGCTGTTTTGCATCAAATTGAATTTGTATATGCAACTTTAGCGGTGGAAGCAAATGCAGTGTCTGATAATCCTCTGGTTTTTGCAGAAGAAAATGAAGTGCTTTCAGGCGGTAATTTTCATGGTGAAATAATCGCAATTGCCGCAGATAATCTTGCGTTAGCTATTGCAGAAATGGGAGCGAATGCAGAACGTCGTATTGCTTTATTAATTGATAAAAACTTTAGTGGCTTACCTGCTTTTTTAGTTAAAGAATCCGGTTTAAATTCAGGCTTTATGATTGCTCATGTCACAGCTGCTTCTTGTGCTAGTGATAATAAGGCTTTAGCTCATCCACATTCAGTAGATAGTTTGCCCACATCGGCAAATCAAGAAGATCATGTTTCAATGGCCACAAATGCTGCCAGACGTTTACATGAAATGTTGGATAATACAGCAACGATTATTGCTATAGAACTTTTAGCAGCCTGCCAGGGTTTGGAATTCCATAAACCTTTACATACTTCAACACAGTTACAAAAAATTTATAATAAAGTACGCAGTGTAGTTGATCCATATGATTGTGATAGGTATTTTTCACCGGATATTAATATTATAAAACAAATGGTTCTAGTTGGTGGATTTTGTTAAACTAGCGAAAAAATTAATGAGTATAAATAGTATGATGGTTTCAATATACACAGATGGTGCCTGCAAGGGAAATCCTGGTCCTGGCGGTTGGGGCGCTTTATTGCGCTACAAAGATCAAGAAAAAACCATGCATGGAGGAGAGGCTCATACTACTAATAATCGTATGGAATTAATGGCGGCTATAAAAGCCTTACAGTCTTTGAAAAAGCCCTGTGAAGTGGATCTTTATACGGATTCCCAGTATTTGAAAAAAGGCATGATGGAATGGTTGAGTGGTTGGAAAATTAAAGGTTGGGTAAATTCAAAAAAAGAACCTGTTAAAAACATGGATTTATGGAAATTATTGGATGAACTAGCTGCAATTCATACTATAAAATGGCATTGGGTAAAAGGCCATTCCGGACATTTGGAAAATGAATTAGTAGACGCTTTGGCTAATCAAGGTATTGAGGAATTAAGTTAATGCGCCAAATTATTTTAGATACTGAAACTACTGGTATTGGACCGGATCACCGCATTATTGAAATTGGCTGCGTGGAACTGTTCGATCGAAAGTTAACAAATAAGCATTTTCATTTCTATCTTAATCCACAAAGAGCAGTAGATGATGGTGCTTTTCGAGTTCACGGTATAAGTTCTGAATTTTTACAAGATAAGCCCTTATTTAAAGACATAGTCACTGAATTTTTAGATTTTATAGCCGGGGCAGAATTAATTATTCATAACGCGCCCTTTGACTTAGGTTTTTTGAATCTGGAATTAAAGCTGATTAAATGGAAACAAACCATCCAAGATTATTGTCCTATTACTGATACCTTAGAAATGGCAAGAGAAAAACACCCAGGGCAACGAAATAGCCTCGATGCCTTATGCAAACGTTACAGTATTGATAATTCAAATCGTCAATTGCACGGAGCTTTACTTGACGCTGAAATTTTAGCTTTTGTCTATTTGGCAATGACCGGCGGCCAAGCTTCTTTTTTCTCGGAGACAGAATCTGCTGTTAATTTAAGAAAACAAAAAGTTCAGGAAATTGTACGCTTAAACTTGAATAATCCTGTAATTATAAGAGCCAATGAAGACGAGCTGCAAAAACATGAGGCATTTATCACAGGATTATAAAAACTTCTCCCGCAAGCGGGAGAAGGTGTCCAAAGGGTGAATGAGTACAATTTACCTAGGAATCAAATAAGCCTCAGCATAATTTTTACCAATACATTCCCCAATAGTACGACCCCAAGTGCTAGCACTTTCATTATCTATCTTACTAGGAATTTTATCGTAATATTGAGCTTGGCATTTCTTTGATATTTCAGGAATATAGCCAATACATTGTTCATAGGTCATTTTTAATTCATCGAAGCGTTTTTTCAAGTTAGCGTCTTGCATAAATCCTTTGCAAATAAGATCAGGGAGAATAGGGCCCATTTGACCTAACCATGCATCTTTAGAGATTTCTGTCTTTGTTTGCGATTCAGCAGGAGCAACTACAGCATCCTCAGCTAAAGCGATTGATGGTATACAAGCAGAGCTTAAAACTATAGTTGCTACCAACATTATTCTAGACATGATCAATATCCTTATTTAATGGTCTTAATTAATAATAGGACAAAATTATAATTTTGCATAATTAATTGAAGATCATCATGAATTAGCGTCTGAGATACAATCTACTGATGATTAAATAATATTTGAAATGTAAAAAATATAATCTAATATTATACATAACAAGGACAATAAAAAGGAAATAATCATGGAAAAAACACTCACCCCGCTAATATTCCTTTCTTTATGCATTACCTTAACCCTGGGCGCATTTCTATATACCAGCAGTGCATCTGCCAATACCTTTGTATTTAATCCCAAAAGTTTGTCCTGGAAGGCAATTAATGACAATGGGCAGGTAGTTAGAACCGGTAGAGCCTCAGGTGGGCGCCATTATTGTCCGGATATTCATAGAGGATGTAAGACTCCAACCGGGGAGTTTCGTGTGGTTAGTAAAGGAGGGGCAGGTTGTGCTTCCAGTCGTTTTCCAGTAGGTAGAGGTGGTGCACCAATGCCTTGGTGTATGTTTTTTAGCCGCTATTATGCTATCCATGGTTCTTATGAAGTACCAAACTACAACGCCAGTCATGGTTGCATCAGGGTTCCACCTAGTGATGCCAATTGGTTGAGCCATAATTTTGTACGGATAGGAACTAAGGTAATTGTTAAACCCTATTAATAGAGTGACACGGTCGATACATAGTGTCGTTGCGAAGCGATGAAGCAATCCAGAGGCCTTACAATCATTAATGTCGCTAGGATTGTTTCGCGGCGCTCGCAAAGATGAGTAATGAGCGGCTTACTCCAAGTTATCTTCTTCCTCTTCTTCATCTTCAGCAATACTAAAGGATGAACCGCAACCACAAGTAGTTTTAGCATTAGGATTGCGAATGACAAACTGCTCACCCTGAATCCCTTGCATATAATCAATTTCAGCATCATGCAAGTAAGGGTAACTTGCTGAATCAACGAGTAATTTCACTGATCCCGAACCATCGGAGCATTTTTGCTCAACTATGGTGTCATCGTCATGAATTTGTTCGTCAAAACTAAACCCATATTGAAAACCTGAGCAACCACCTCCGGTTATGGAAACGCGCAAATTAAGCTTTGCATTATTCTCTTCTTTTATTAATTCAGCTACCTTATCAGCAGCATTGACGGTGAATACTATATCGCTGCTTGATGGTGCAATATTGACAGCTGCCATGATCTACTCCAGTTACACTTATATTATAATTATACTACTTAGCGGATAATTTGTTCAATAGTTGCACCACCTAGACATTGGTTTTTATCGTAAAAGACAATGTATTGACCGGGAGTTACTGCTCTTTGGGGTTCAGAGAAAATAACATTATGGTGATTCGCGTCCAAAGGTGAAATTAAACAGGCCTGATCCGTTTGTCGGTAGCGGGTTTTTGCATAACAGCTTAGAGGCAAATTATCTTTTAACTCAGACAGCCAATGAATAGGGCTGCAAATCAGTCCTTTTGCAAACAGCATAGGATGTTGATTCCCTTGGGCAATGTATAAGGTATTGGTTTGAATATCTTTATCCACAACATACCATGGATCATCTGTAGAATTTTGCATTCCGCCAATACCAAGCCCCTGTCTTTGCCCTAATGTATAGAACATCAAGCCGTCATGCCGCCCAAGAATTTCATTGTTCATATTTTTAATGTCACCCGGTTTACTGAGCATAAATTCTTGTAAAAAGCTCTTAAACCTTTTTTCACCAATGAAACAAATGCCAGTTGAATCTTTTTTGGCCTGAGTAACCAAGCCCAAGTCTTTAGCAAATTGTCTAATCTCAGGTTTGGTATAGTCGCCAATAGGGAATAAGGTCTTGGCCAAGGCTTCTGGTGCTACAGCATGTAAGAAATAAGTTTGATCCTTTTCTCTGTCTTTTGCCTTGTATAAATAGCCTAAAGTGCCTTCTACTTTGTTTTTAGCATAATGGCCGGTAGCAATATAGTCGGCCCCGAGCTTTAATGCATGATTTAAAAAGGCATTAAATTTGATTTCTTTATTGCAAAGCACATCAGGATTGGGTGTTCTACCAAGCTGGTATTCGCTCAAAAAATGCTCAAATACTCTATCCCAGTATTCTTTTGCAAAATTGACTGTATGTAAGGGAATCTGTAATTGATTGCAAACGGCTTGAGCGTCTGCAAGATCCAGGGCTGCAGGGCAGAAACCATCATTATCATCCTGTTCCCAGTTTTTCATGAACAAGCCTTCAACGACATAACCTTGTTCTTTTAAAAGCCAGGCTGCAACGGAGGAATCAACACCGCCAGACATACCAACTATAACTTTAGCGTTCATAAATAAAGTGTTACCAAAAGGGCATATTATACATTAACTCTGGATACTTTGCGATTAATATACGATAATATCCCTTTTGGGGATGTATTAAATGCTTTACTTGCAGGATTTGGCGAAACAAGAACTTCAAAAGCAGACCTTAACTATTAATGAACGTTTGCCCAATTATATTGTGCCTCCATGTACTGTAACTGCACAGTACAAAGTAGAAGAACGTGAAGATTTTTATTTAATTCGGTTGCAAGTACAGGGTATAATAACTATCATTTGTCAGCGTTGTTTAAACGAATTTTCTTATCCTTATGATAATTCAACAGAAATTGCTGTTTGTTTGGACGATGATAAGGCAGAAGCAGTGCTAGAGATGTATGAATCTATCATTGCTCCGGATAAAAAAGTTGATTTAGAAACACTGATAGTTGATGAACTGTACCTATATGCACCTCAATTTCACCCTGATTTAGAGGACTGTGATAGTGAAGTAAAGCAGTTCTTAGCTAAATAATTTAAAAGTTTTTGATAAATTATGTAATTAATGCTTGGATTGGTGTTAAAATATAGGTACTATTCACGCATTTATGAATGCAATTTGTTTAGGAGTAATACAATGGCTGTACAACAAAATAAGAAATCACGCTCACGACGTGACATGCGCCGCTCGCACGATGCGCTTTCAACACCGACTTTATCAGTTGATGCAACTACTGGTGAAACCCATCGTCGTCATCATATGACTGAAGACGGGTACTACCGCGGTAGAAAAGTTATCGATACTGGCACGGCTTACGAACAAGAGTAATATTCTTGAAGCAAATAACTATTGCTGTTGATGCAATGGGTGGGGATCATGGTTTAAGTGTTGTGATCCCTGCCTGCATTCGCGCAGCTAAAAATAATCCGAATTTGAAGCTCATACTCGTAGGAGTAAGGGACTCGATTAACGCATCCTTGAAAAAGCATGGGGTTATCAATTCCAAGCAATTTTCGATAGTTCATGCATCCGAAGTTATTGGAATGGATGAATTGCCCTCTCAGGCTTTGCGTAATAAGAAAGACTCTTCCATACGTGTGGCGATTAATTTAGTCAAAGAAGGTAAAGCCCAAGCTTGCGTCAGTGCAGGCAATACTGGCGCCTTGATGGCTACTGCTCGCTTTGTGCTTAAAACTTTACCTGGCATTGATAGACCGGCTATAGTTTCTGAAGTTCCAACTATGAAAGGTAAAACTTGGGTCATAGACCTGGGAGCCAACGTTGATTCTTGTGCTGAGCATTTATTCCAATTTGCTGTTATGGGCTCTGCCTTAATACAAGCTTTAGAAAATAAACCAGAACCTAAAATTGCCTTATTGAATATAGGTGTTGAGGAAATCAAAGGTAATGACCAAGTCAAACGTACAGCACATATGTTGGCTGAATGTCCGATGTTGAATTATGTTGGTTATGTTGAAGGTAATCATTTCTATACTGGTGATGTTGATTTAGTCGTCTGTGACGGCTTTGTGGGTAATGTAGCTTTAAAAGCCAGTGAAGGTCTTGCTAAATTATTTTTAACGGTCCTTAAAGAATCGTTTACCCGTAATGTGTTTTTCAAATTTATTGGACTCATTTCGATACCCGTATTAAGGCATTTAAAAACGCGTTTTGATCCCGCCCGTTATAACGGTGCTAGTTTTATTGGTTTGAATGGTATAGTGGTTAAAAGTCATGGCGGTGCCAACGAAGAAGCATTTCAGTATGCGATAGAAGAGGCAATGCTTGAAGTCAGAAAAAATGTCGTCGATCTCGTGCGTAATCAAATCAATAACTTTATTAATGAGGGATTATTGTTATGAAAAACGCTGTAATTAGTGGTACTGGAAGTTATATTCCAGCCCGCCAGGTCAGTAATGTTGATTTAGAAGAAACTCTTGATACTAATGATGAATGGATAGTGTCACGCACTGGCATAAGTAGCAGAAGTGTAGCTGATGCTGATGAAACCACTTCATTTATGGCAGCACGCGCAGCTGAAAGTGCACTTAAAGCTGCAGACCTTAATGCAGATGACATTGACTTAATTATTGTAGCGACCTGTACTCCGGATAATTTTTTCCCAAGTGTAGCGTGCAAAGTGCAACACGAATTAAAAATTAAAAAACCCATACCTGCCTTTGATGTATCTGCTGCATGCAGTGGATTTGTCTATGCTATGGATATAGCAAAACAGTATCTATCTTCTGGTGCTGCCAAACATATTTTAGTAATAGGCAGCGAAACCATGTCCAAATCTGTAGATTGGACTGATAGATCCGTGTGTATTTTATTCGGCGATGGCGCTGGAGCTGTAGTATTAAGTGCGAGTGAACGCGAGGGTATAATAGGCGGCGTGCTTCATTCTAGTTATGATGAAGATCATTTATTATTCTATCCAAATGCAACGTTTGAAGATCAACGTGGAACTGTGAGTATGCGTGGCCATGAAGTATTTAAACTCGCTGTAAATCATATGGGTAGTGTTGTTGATGAAGTTCTCGATGTCTGTAAATTACAAAAATCAGATATTGATTGGCTGGTACCACATCAAGCAAATATTCGCATTATTAATGCTATCGCTAAAAAGCTGGATTTACCTATGTCACGTGTGATTGTGACTATTGCCAACCAGGGCAATACTTCCGCCGCATCCATTCCTTTGGCGCTCGATTATTCCATTAAAAATAATAAAATCAAACGCGACGAGTTACTATTAATCGAATCATTTGGTGGTGGTATGACTTGGGGTGCTATGGTTATCCGGTACTAATTCTTTTGATAAAATAGAGGTTATTTAATTAATGTCAAATACAGCATTTGTATTTCCTGGACAGGGGTCTCAAACAGTAGGTATGTTGTCAGATTTTCTGCCACAATATCCGCTTGTGTATCAAATATTCGCTGAAGCTTCAGCTGCCATTGGTTATGATATTTGGCATTTAGTGCAAAATGGACCAGCAGAAGCCTTAAACAAAACAGAACATACCCAAGTAGTTATGTTAACTGCTGATGTAGCCGTATTCGAACTTTTAATGCAACAAGGTGTCAAAATGCCTAAAATTATGGCCGGCCATAGTTTGGGTGAGTACTCGGCATTAGTTGCAGCTAAGGCGCTTACTTTAACCGAGGCTGTTCGTTTAGTTGCCCAAAGAGCACTAACTATGCAAGCAGCAGTACCCTTAGGTCAAGGAGCAATGGCGGCAGTTGTTGGATTAACAAACGAACAAATTGAAACTCTTTGCCATGAAGCCAGTGTAGCTAATGAACAGGTTACCCCTGCTAATTACAATGCAATCGGTCAGGTTGTAGTTGCAGGTCATAAACCTGCAGTGGAACGACTAATTGCTTTAGCTGATGCAGCAGGTGCACGTTTGGCAATGGTTATTCCCGTGAGTGTGCCGTGTCATTGTCCTTTACTTACCGAAGCGTCGAAACAATTTGCCAGTTATTTAGCTGAAGTTGATTTTAAAACGCCAACGGTTGACGTAGTAAGTAATGTTGATTTGAGTATTTATAAATCGCCAGTCCAAATTAGAGAAAAATTAGAACAGCAACTATATAGCCCCGTTCGTTGGGTCGAAACGATACAATTGTTTAAACAACGTGGAATAGAATTAATTGTTGAATGTGGTCCTGGCAAAGTTCTTGGCGGATTGACCAAGCGTATTGATAAAAGTTTAAATTCAATTAGTGTTTATGACACAATAAATCTGGATCAGATTCTAGAGCAAGCAGATTAAGGGGATTTAATGAAAATTTTGGCAGGAAAGACAGCATTGGTCACAGGAGCGAGTAGAGGCATAGGGCATGCTATTGCTAAAAAACTTGCTGAACAAGGTGCGTTCGTTTTTGGTACCGCCACAACAGAACAAGGTGCTCAATCGATCCAATCTTTTTTCGAGGCTGAGAAATTGTCTGGTAAAGGGATAGTGCTTGATGTTACTAATAATGATCAAGTGCAGGATGTGATAAACCAAATGTCTGATAGCGAACAAAGTCCATCTATCTTAGTAAATAATGCTGGGATTACGGCGGATAATTTGCTTTTGCGTATGGATGATGAAGAATGGTATAAAGTTATAGAAACCAATCTAAATTCAATTTACAGACTGACAAAAGCCTGTTTAAAACCTATGTTTAGAGCACGATATGGACGTATAATATCGGTGGGTTCTGTAGTAGGCCATAGTGGTAATGCAGGACAGGTAAACTATACTGCTGCTAAAGCGGGAGTAGAGGGTTTTTCTAAATCTTTGGCAATAGAAATAGGAAGTAGAGGCATCACTGTAAATGTGGTTGCCCCTGGCTTTATTGACACAGAAATGACTGCTAATTTACCTGATTTAGTTAAAGAAGAAATGATGAAAAGAATTCCCATGCGTAAGCTGGGACAACCAGAAGATGTAGCTGATGCTGTGGCTTTTTTGGCGTCAGATAGTGCGAAATATATTACTGGTGCAACAATTCATGTTAATGGCGGTATGTATATGAGTTAATTGCACTTGCGTTATCTGTATAATTGAATAAACTACCTGACTGTATTAAATTATATTTACCAATCGAAAGAGGAAATTTTTTATGAGTACAATTGAAGAACGTGTCCGAAAAATTGTTGTTGAACAACTAGGTGTTAAAGAAGAAGAATTAAAAAATGATGCCTCATTTGTCGACGATTTGGGTGCTGATTCCCTGGATACTGTGGAATTGGTAATGGCTCTTGAAGAAGAATTTGAAACAGAAATTCCAGATGAAAAAGCTGAAAAGATTACTACGATTCAAGAAGCTATTGACTACATTGAATCTAATTTAAATAAAGAAGAAGCTTAATTTTTACGAGGGTCTTTGATTGAATAAGCGGCGTGTGGTTGTTACTGGCTTGGGGATGGTTACTCCAGTCGGTCTTAATGTAAAAGATACTTGGCAAAATATTTTGGCTGGTGTAAGTGGTGTTGGCCTCGTTGAGGATTTTGATACCAGCGAGTACTCGACTAAAATTTGGGCAAAAGTCAAGAATTTTAACATAGAGGATCACGTGCCACTTAAAGACGCACGTAAAATGGATGTATTTACTCAATTTGGTTTTGTTGCAGCTAATGAAGCAATGCTGGATTCGGGTTTAGTAATTGATGAAGCCTTATCGCGTCGTACTGGCGTAGCTGTAGGCGCCGGTATAGGCGGTATTCAAACAATTACTAATAATCAAGAAAAATTGATGACAGGAGGCCCACGCAAAGTGTCGCCTTTTTTCATTCCAGCCGGCATCATCAATATGGTGGCTGGACAAATTTCTATTAAACATAATTTGAAAGGCCCTAATATTTCTGTAGTCACGGCTTGTACTACAGGTACACATAATATTGGTCTATCGGCACGCTTAATTGCTTATGGTGATGCTGATGTTATGGTTTGCGGTGGTGCAGAAATGACTACCACTCCTTTGTGCTTAGCTGGTTTTTCAGCCGTTCGTTCTTTATCTAAACGCAATGATGACCCAACCAAAGCATCTCGTCCATGGGACAAAGACCGAGATGGTTTTGTCATGGGTGAGGGCGCAGGTATTATGGTTCTTGAAGAATACGAACATGCAAAAGCGCGCGGTGCAAAAATTTATGCTGAATTAGTAGGCTTTGGTATGTCAGGCGATGCTTATCATATCACTTCACCTGATGAAGAAGGTGATGGTGCGGCACGCTCCATTGAAGCAGCCCTTAATGATGCTGGTATTGAACCAAATCAAATTGACTATATAAATGCTCACGGCACTTCGACGCATCTAAATGATATTACTGAAGCAAAAGCAATTAAAAATGTATTTAAAGAGCATGCCTATAAATTAGCAGTTAGCTCTACCAAATCCATGACTGGACATTTGCTTGGTGCGGCAGGGTCAGTAGAAGCAATTTTCTCTGTTTTAGCGATTAGAGATCAGATTGCACCACCAACAACTAATTTGGATAATCCAGATGAGGGTTGTGATTTGAATTTTGTGCCTAATACACCACAAAAAAGAACGATTAATTATACCCTGAAAAACTCTTTAGGTTTTGGTGGAACTAACGGCAGTCTTATATTCAAGAAAATTTAATGAACAATAAGATAATTGCGCTGATACTTGCCATCATTTTATTACCCACGGTGTTTTTTTCTTGGTCTGTACATTCCAATTTAAAAACACCAGCAGTGCAAGCAATTATTATCAACTTTGATAAATCAGCCTCTGCCAGTCAGTTTGCTCATATTTTAAAAGAAAATAATCTCATATCTTCGCCAAAACTATTTTTGAGCGTGATCCGTTTTAAGGGCTTGTCCCATAAATTAAAAGCGGGCGTTTATGAAGTTAAACCGGGTGAAACAGCACTGCAAATATTGCAACGCGTGGTAGCTGGTGATGTCTTAGTTAAAAATTTCACAATTATAGCCGGCACCACTCAGGCTAAAATCGATAAAGATTTACAAGCAGCAAATTATTTACAGTACCAAGCAGATGATTGGAACATGTTGCAAGACGGTCATCTCAATGCTGAAGGTCAAGTTTTAGCCGACACATATCAGTATCGCGGTGGCAGTAGTGGTAAAACATTATTAGAAAATGCACATCAAAATTTGCAAACCTATCTTACCAATGCTTGGAATAATAGAGCAGCCGATTTACCTTTTAAATCCGCTTATGAATTACTTATTGCCGCCTCAATTATCGAAAAAGAATCTGCCCATGCCGATGAACGAAAATTAATAGCCGGCGTTTTAGTTAATCGAATAAAAATGGGCATGCCATTGCAAATGGATCCAACCGTAATTTACGGTTTAAAAGAAGCGTATACCGGAAAACTGAGTCATAATGATTTATTGGTAGACTCGCCTTATAATACATATCGTTATCGCGGATTACCGCCAACACCAATCGCAACAGTGGGTAAAGAAGCTATAGATGCTGCAGCACATCCAACTGTATCGAAGTATTTGTATTTTGTTGCTAAAGGCGATGGCAGACATCAATTTTCTGAAACATATTTGCAGCAAAGGCAGGCCATTAGTCAGTACAAACACAAGGATTCGTGATGGCAGAAGAGACTGGGAAGTTTTTAGTTGTTGAAGGATTAGAGGGTGCTGGTAAATCAACTGCCATAAGCACGGTATTAGATTTATTAGCACAATACAATATTACTACAATGACCACTCGCGAACCAGGCGGAACGCCTATTGGTGAGATGCTGCGTTCCATCCTCAAAAATCCCGACTATAAAAACGTTTTGGATGATAAAACAGAATTATTACTTATGTACAGTGCCCGCATTCAACTGGTTGAAGAAGTGATAAAACCAGCTTTAGCACGAGGTATTTGGGTACTGGCAGATAGATTTGAATTATCCAGTTTTGCCTATCAAGGTGGCGGTCGTGGTCTTGACCAAAATTTTTTACAGCAATTATCTGCTTTTAGTCTGCATGGATTTAAACCCGATTTGACTTTATTTCTTGATATTAGTCCCGAATCAGGTATGAAAAGGGCGGGTGCTAGAGGACAATTTGATCGTATTGAGCAGCAATCAATGGATTTTTTTCATAAAGTCCATGCAGCCTATATGCAAAAAATAAGATCAGACAGACAAGTAGCAGTAATAGATGCGAGTCAAACATTAGAAAAAGTTCAAGCCAGTATTCAAAAGACACTGCGCAATTATATAGAGCAACAAACATGATAAATACCTTTCAGCAACAATGGGATATCATTGAAAAAGCATGGAAGGTTCAGCGTTTAGCGCATGCTCTATTATTTGTAGGACCACTCCATTGTGATTTAGGAGCTTTTACACAGAAGGTAGCGCAATTACTTTTATGTTCCAAACAAAACAATCAAGCTGACTGTACTTGCAATGATTGTTTGATGTTGGCGAATAACCAACATCCGGATTTACAATGGATTAAAGCTGAAAATACCTTCGGATCAATTAAAATTGATCAAATCCGTGAATTGCAAATTAATGCCTATTTGACACCTCAAAGAGCAAAATGCCGTTTGGTCGTATTAGAAGGTGCTGATCGAATGAATACCGCTTCAGCTAATGCCTTATTAAAAATTTTGGAAGAACCGGCAGCTCATTCGGTGTTTATTTTATTAGCACAGCAATTAGGTACCGTATTGCCTACTATCTTGAGTCGTTGCCAGATTATTCGGTTTGCATCAGCAACCAAGCTGACGGAAGAGAATTTATTGCAGTTGGGAACTTATTATCCTCCTGATTCTGAACGTGCTTTAATAATCCAACAGGCTGAAGGACTTCTTGATACCTTAATTGCACTAATTCAGGGAAAGGAACATCCTTGTGCGGTCGCAGCCCAGTGGGCCAAGTTTGAATTTAATACTTTGTTTTGGTTTTTGTATTTGGTTTTCGCACAATGCAATTATCTACAGTTTACTAAGTCCAAAGCTAGCGGAATTGCCTCCAGACAATTGCAGCAATTAGCCGTTAGTTTAGATCCAGTCTTGATTTTTTCACAACTGGATGTGATTAATGGGATATTAAAAAAATTGAGTTTAAATATTAATAGTAATCAAACTTTAGTTTTGGAACATTTTTTATTTCTTTGTCAGCCTCCCTAAGGAGGAAAAGGTAATATCGTCCCTGCGCAGGCGCGGGGAAACCTAATGGAGCAGCCATGAACGATCAAGAACCACAAATAACCTGTGCTTTTAAAAGTCAATCCGCCTTGCATGCTGCATATATGCCTTTTGTTAAAGGTGGTGGCTTATTTATACGTACGGATAATATTCTGCCTTTAGAAACAAATGTACGTGTGTCGGTTACTCTGATGGATGAACTTGAGCCTTATCTGGTAGAAGGTAAGGTTGTTTGGATAACGCCAAAAGGTGCGCAGGACAATAAGCCACCTGGCATAGGCATTCAATTTTCACATGAAAATGGTAAATATTTAAGTTCTAAAATTGAAAATTATCTAGCAGGAATGTTAAAGTCCTCTACGCACACCGATACGATTTGAAGAGGTAATTATGTTAGTTGATTCGCACTGTCATTTAAATTTTATAGATTTAGCTGAATTTAATAATAATTTGGATGAGGTGATGTTGCAGGCAAAAAACCATGATGTAGGACATTTTTTGTCAGTTTGTGTTGAGTTATCTGACTATCCAGTTTTGGAACAATTGGCAACTAAATATTCTAATGTATCGATATCGGTAGGCATACATCCTAATAATGAAATGGATCCTCCCGTAACAGCAGCTCAGTTAATCGAACTAGCAGCCAATCCTGCCTGCGTCGCTATTGGAGAAACTGGACTCGATTATTACCGAACTACCACTGAAGATGCTTTAGAGCGTCAAAGAGAACAATTTCGTCAGCACATACAAGCAGCTATTGCGACCTCAAAACCGCTAATTATTCATACACGTCAAGCAGCAGAAGATACTTTAAAAGTAATGGCTGAAGAAAATGCTCAGCAAATCGGTGGCGTTATGCATTGTTTTTCTGAAAATTTGGATATCGCTTTAAGAGCAATAGACATGAATTTTTATATATCTTTTTCTGGGATACTGACATTCAAAAATGCAACTATCTTGCAGGAAGTTGCACAAAAAATACCTTTAAACAGGATTTTAATTGAAACGGATTCCCCTTATTTAGCACCAGTCCCGTTTAGAGGAAAACAAAATCATCCTGCGTTGGTAAAGTATGTAGCTCAAGCATTGGCTGATTTACGGGGTATTAGTTATGAAGAAGTTGCAGAACAAACGACTGCAAATTTCAATAGATTAATGATGACGCCTTAACACCATGCTCCCTTATCCTCGAGTGGATAAGTGAATGTGATTTGGCAGATGGCATCAATACAAAAAGGAATAAACGATGACCTTATACATTGGTCTTATGTCAGGCACCAGCATGGACGGTATAGATGTTGCACTTGTCGATCTACCAAGCAACAAACTAGTATCCGGCATCATCAAAAAATACAGCGCAGAAGTGCAACAAAAAATTCAGCAAGTCAGCGAAGGCAAAGATTTTAGTTTAGCCGAAATATGCCAACTCAACACCCTAATCGGCAGAGAATTTGCCGGAGCTGTATTCCAATTATTAGAAGAAGCTAAAATCCCTGCTGAACAAATTCAAGCTATCGGCAGTCACGGCCAGACAGTATGTCATGACGCATATGCAACAATACCTTATACTTTACAACTAGGATGTGGCCATACGATTGCTACATTAACCAATATTACCGTGGTTGCCGACTTTAGAACCAGAGATTTAGTTAACGGAGGTCAAGGCGCTCCTTTTGCTCCAATTTATCACCAGCAGCTATTTGCTAAACCAGATCAGCAAGTAGCTGTTGTAAACATTGGTGGTATAGCCAATATTACTGTATTAGATCCTAATGCAAAAATATTGGGCTGGGATCTTGGCCCAGGCAACTGTCTTATGGATGCCTGGATAAAAAAGCAATTAGGAAAATCTTATGATGAAGCAGGTGAGTGGGCTAAAAAAGGTAAAGTGATCGAGCCTTTATTACGCGATTTGCTGAGTGATCCTTTTGTTTGCTTAGAACCACCAAAAAGTATTGGCAAAGAATATTATTCACTAGCTTGGTTAGCTAATTATTTAATACCAGACTACCAAGCAGTTGATGTGCAAGCTACTTTGCTTGCTTTTACTGCTCATTGCATTGCGAATAGTATCCTAAGTTTACAATTGAGTACTATGAAGCAGTTATATTTATGTGGAGGGGGTAGCCATAATCGGCATTTAATAACTACCCTGTCGCATTTGTTGCCAGAGGTTACAGTGCTGTCCACAGAGTCGATAGACATTAATCCTGATTATTTGGAAGCCATGATGTTTGCTTGGTTAGCCTCACAAACTATTAACCAAAAACCAATTGCACTATCTTCGATAACGGGATCAAAGTCGCCACAAATTTTAGGGGCGATTTATCAAAAAACAGTTTAATTTGAGAAGCTTTTTAAAAAATGATAAGATTCTAAAAAATAACAATAATTAACATGGTGAATAGATTTGAATGCACATTATTCGAGTACAGTTGACTCTTCAGAAGGTAACAGTTTAAAAACAGCTTATTTAATCTTTTTTTTAGCTGCTTCCTTTTATTTAT
>JBAZRP010000019.1:0-39260 GCA_041662885.1 Legionella sp. | reverse complement strand
TCATCCTGAACGCATTACGTCATCCTGAACGTAGTGAAGGATCTCCTGAAACTGACCCAGTGCCAGTTTCGGAGATCCCTCGTTGCACTCGGGATGACGGGTTATAGTTCCTAAATAATGGCAGTGCAGGGGGAGAAGGGAGCATTATGGTTCGAGTGATCTCAACCCTCAATCTTTAACTTCACATCAAACACATTCACATTAATATTAACTTGACCAGTGGTAAACGGCACGACACCCATTGGTGTTGGTACCGTATTATCAATAGTTGGATGAGAATAGACATAGCCATAAAGCAATTCAATAGATGTATGTTGGGTGAAATGATAATCACTGACAACCCCAGCAAAATATTGCGTATAGGAAGGAAAAGTAATCGTTCTTAAATTGTCACGCTCCGGTCCCAAATCCACCATACCAGCAAGAGTAATACCCATTTTTTCCGTACATTGATGTCGTACCGCCGCAATTCCCGCATAAGATGCTTTAAACAACATAGGAAAAACAAAATTTACTGGAGGAGCTGCGGTGTTATACAAACGAACGTATTGGTTTGCATTCCATTGACTTTCAAATCCGGTGAGACTCATAAGCCATTTAGGATTGAAAATATGGACGTAATTAATAATTGTTGTGGCAGGTAAATAGAAATTTAAACTCAAGTTTGGATTAACGGTATCCCCAAGTAAACTATAACCATGGGTATTTTGTCTGATTTTGGAATAGTATGTCAGTCCAAAAAAATTAGTTTGGTTGATAATATACGTAAGACCCATGTTATAGCCAATTCCAAAACCCATAGTTTTATTGATTAAATTGGCATAATCCAATGGGCCTGGGCCAGTAGGGAATGCCCAATTTACTTCGTTATTGGATAAAAAATTAAGATTAACCCCAGCACCAATTTGTAATTTATCCGTTACAGCTAAAGACATTTTTGGACTGACATCGGTATCAATTAGTAAGTTTTGCGTATTAGCATAACGGGTAAAAGCATCATTGCCCCAATTTAAATTTGAGTTAAATGGTTGCGTGACATCTACTGCAAACACCGCTTTTTTATTAATACGTTTAGCAATACGTCCATAAGGCATAATGGTAACAGTACTGGAATGATTCACACCTGAATTGTAATTAAAGGTGTTGAAATCAAAAACTGTGCCTCTAAATTGTAAATCGGCAAACGATAAGGTACCGCCGAAGATTAATTCATTTTCTTTGATTTTAAATAATTCGGAAGGATTGTTGTAACTCAAACCAGCAAAATACTGAATTACGTTTGCCTGTGCATTTACGCAAATTATACCCAATACTCCTACAGCTAATAATCGCATGATTTTCCTTGTGTCATACCGGATTTTTAATGAACTATTCCTGGATTATTTGGATTAGTACCATCAGTAGCTGGTTTTTGTTCTGCAGGAGTCGGTGCTGAGTTTGGATTATTAGGTAGTGCAGGTTGTACCTCTTGTTTAATAGTATCGTGCTGACCCGGGTTGTCCTGATTTGTGTTCGTATTTGGATTTGAGGTGTTTGGTTCATTGGGTTGAGATGGTGACGTGCCAGTATTGTTTTGCACCGGTATACTTGCAGTATTGGGTTGATTATTTGGTGCAAGACTTGGTTCGGAACTAGTATTGGAAGCATCGGTTCGTGGGGTGGCAACCATTTGCATAATACCTAAATCACCAGAAACTTTACGACCTATAGTTACTTTTAAATGCAATAACTGAGTTACTTTTTCTTTATCGTTTTGATAGACAACTTGTAAAGGTACAGCAATTTTCCATTGATTGTCTTTTACTTCTAAAACATCAACTCTTCCATCCAGCTGACTGCTAACGGTAAGTTTCTGAGTTTTGATAGCTTCAATATTGCCTGATTTTTGTAAGGCATTATTAAATCCTTGCCATCCTTGATCAGTAAAGCAACTTTGTAGTTTTTGCATTTGACCATCTATAGTAGCGCTATCAAAATCGAAGGCCTGGATAATTGCTTTTTCGGTCCAAGCTATCACGACACCTTGTTCTACTTGTTTGGTTTCTGCGGGTATTTTGTAGTCGCAATTGATAATGACAGGAATTGCTGCCGGCGCCTGGGTGGATACGTTTGGTAGAACAGGTGCAGCTGGTGCAGTCGTAGTTGGGTTGACAGCTGTTGGGTTATTCACTGCAAGTTGTTGCTGTGTGAATTGCTGATCGGCTTCAGCATGTAGTTGGTAACTAACGAGTAAACACAGTGCACTGCAAAGCATTGTCTTCTTCATGAAATATACTCCTTATTTAATATCCAATAATTCTGCGGTAATTAGAGCAGCTAGTCTAGCAGTTTTTTGATTTTGATCCAAAGGAGGAGAGAGTTCTGCCAGATCAATGCTTACGACTTTACCAGTTTGCATTATATATTTTAATAATGGCACTGCTTGCCAAGGATTAATGCCTAATGCTTGGGGTGCGCTCACTCCAGGAGCAAAACATTCAGCAAATACATCCAAGCAAATACTTAAATAAATATGATCTACTTTTTGAATAAAGTTATTTAGAAAACTAATTTGTTGTGCTAAATCGTATAAGTGCATTTGTTCTGCACTTAAAAACTCTACGTTTAATTCAGCAGCGCGTTTAAACAATGATTGTGTATTACCACAATGTTGAATACCAAGGCAGCAATAATTAAAGGCTTGATTATTCAGTTTACAAAATTCAGCAATTTGCGAAAAAGGAGTTCCTGAAGTTCCTGGGTCGCCAATGTGAAAGGGACGTAAATCAAAGTGCGCATCGAAATTAATTATGCCAATTTTTTTATACTGGCCTGCTAAACCCTGATAATGACCCCAGGCAATTTCATGACCGCCACCAAAGGCGATAGTACGGTGACCGTGTTGGTGGCAAAAATTAATAATTTGGGCAAATTGAGACTGACAACTTTCAAGATCTTCCGTGCAATCAATTACTCCTAAATCAAGATACCTGTTTTTGCTTGCAGAAGGTAATTTTGCTAATTGCATTTTAATTTCATCAGGACCGAAATAAGCACCTGGTCTACCTAGATTACGTTTAATGCCAACATCGCTGGCAAAACCTAAAAATACAGTTTGCTTAGGTATATTTATTAATTGGTTTTCATTAGTAACAAAATCTATAAGTTGAAAAAAGCGCTCAGGATTATGCGTATCCGTTCTGCCTTGCCAAAGCGAAGGGTTTGCCGGTTTATAATTAGGAAGGTGTTTAAACATAAATTTTTTAGGTGAACAGAGGTATTTTAATCTAACATGTTTAGTGCACTACGTCATCCTTCTCTGCGCTTAGGATAGTCTGAAATGGATGCATAATTAATTAGCCAATTATTGGTTTACATAGTAAAATTATAGTCCAAAACGAGGCTATTACGATTAGCCCTATTTTATATGCTAAATTGTTTGAATGTCTGGTATTATCTGTTCCAATTTAATGGCGGGGGATGCAGTGTTTATAGTTACTGGGGGTGGTAGTGGAATTGGGCGGGCTTTGGCCTTGGCCTTAACCGAGCGGGGACATAGCGTTTTAGTGATAGGACGTACTGAGCAGTCTTTGCAGGAGACAGCCGCTGCTTCTTCATTAATTACTTATTTATGCGCGGACGTTGCGACTGCTGCAGGATTGGACAAAATTACAGAATACTGCCAATCTATTAAACAGATAACAGGCTTAGTTAATAATGCCGGGACTATCGAGCCCATGGCTGCTTTAAATGATATTCAACGCGCCGATTGGATGCAGGCTTTGAATACCAATCTGAATCCAGCCTTGTTTTTAACACAAGGACTGTATGCAAAAATGCAGGCGGGGCGCGTGTTAAATATTAGTTCTGGTTTAGCTCATTTTCCGAGTAAAAGCTGTGCTTCATATTGCGTTACTAAGGCTGCTTTATCAATGTTAACTCGTTGTTGGCAGCTTGAATCCGATTCAGTAGCTTTCGCAAGTGTGATGCCTGGAATAATTGATACAAATATGCAGGCGATTGCTCGTGGTGATAAAAATCTAGATAAGCAACGAGCGCAATTTTATAAAGAACTAAAAGATAGCAATCGTTTACTTAGCACTGCCACTGTCGCAGAATTTTTAACTTGGTTATTATTGGATGTGAGCAAGGAACGTTATGTTGCTCAAGAATGGGATATCTATGAAACAGCACATCACCACGAGTGGCTTAAGCCACCGCATCAAGTGGTCCATTGGGATGCTTAATGTACTCATGTGATAAATTATTAACTAATATTACTGTTATTAATACTCAAGGCTTGCCTGTTGAGCGGCAGGCGCTTGCTATTAACAAAGGTTTGATTGCATGGGCTGGCGCAGTAGCTGATATTCCCTTGCTTTATAAAGAGGGAGCGCGAGAGCAGATAGAGGGCTACGGTCAACTAGTGACTCCTGGTTTGATAGATTGTCATACGCATTTGGTTTATGCGGGTTCCAGGGCTGAAGAATTCAAATTAAAACAGCAGGGTGTTAGTTATGCTGAAATTGCTCGTGCTGGCGGTGGTATTTTATCTACCGTGAGACAAACTCGAGCTGCTAGTGAAGAAGAACTAGTGATACAATCCCTACCGCGTTTGTTAGCTTTGGCAAATGAGGGCGTAACTACTGTTGAAATTAAATCCGGTTATGGCCTGGATTTGGCGACTGAATTAAAAATGTTGCGAGTAGCCAAACGCTTGGGTGAAATGACGCAGTTACGGGTACAGACTACTTTTCTTGGCGCGCATACAATTGGTCCTGAGTTTGCTGGCAATAGCCAGGCATATGTTGATTATTTATGCGAAGAAATGTTAGTTGCAGCTAAGGAAGAAGATTTGGTTGACGCGGTAGATGTATTTTGTGAGTCCATAGCTTTTTCTTTGGCGCAAACAGAACAAATATTTGATGCTGCCAAAAAGCTAAACCTGCCTATTAAATGTCATGCAGAACAATTATCCAATCTTGGTGCCAGTGTTTTAGCGGCCAAAATGGGTGCTTTATCCTGTGATCATCTTGAATATGCTGATGCTAAAGCCATTGACACCATGGCTAAGTCAAAAACCGTAGCTGTTTTACTGCCTGGGGCTTTTTATTTTTTACGAGAAAAGAAAATTCCACCAGTGGATTTATTACGTACAGCGGGTGTTGGGATGGCTATTGCCACTGATTGCAACCCGGGCTCTTCGCCAACTACGTCATTATTATTAATGATGAGCATGGCTTGTACTTTTTTCGGTCTATCAGTCGCTGAAGCTTTATCTGCTGTGACCTATCAAGCAGCAAGAGCTTTAGGTTTGCAGCATTCAATTGGCAGTTTAGCTCCCGGTATGGTCGCAGATTTGGTATTATGGTCAATTCAAGATAGCGCAGAACTTTGCTATTATTTTTCTTATCCTCTTGGGCATAGAACAATGCTTGCTGGAGAATGGGTCTATCGTGGTAATTAAGGAGTTGGGTAAATAATGAAAGATGTGCCCTTTATCGCTGCTAATGAACAAGTTGCAGAATTGTCAGTGCGTGTTTTTGTTTTGGCAATTATTTTAACGATACTATTAGCAACCTCTAATGCTTATCTTGCGCTTAAATTAGGTATTTTAACTTCTGCCTCTATTCCTGCAGCAATTATTTCTATGGGTATTTTACGTTTTTTTAAAGACTCCAGTATTTTGGAAAATAATGCCGTGCAAACCGCAGCTTCTGCAGGTGAAGCTGTTGC
Organism: Legionella sp.; assembly: GCA_041662885.1. Classification (GTDB taxonomy): domain Bacteria; phylum Pseudomonadota; class Gammaproteobacteria; order Legionellales; family Legionellaceae; genus Legionella. Next base: position 33,545 of record JBAZRP010000019.1, on the reverse strand, counting down.
TGGTGGTATTGTTTATACGCTTCCGGCTTTAGTTATTATTGGGTATTGGAATCATTTCAGCTATTTTACCAATTTTTTTATTGCAGTTTGCGGCGGTATTTTAGGGGTTTTGTTTTCTATTCCTTTGCGCAAAATCTTAGTCCACGATAAGGACTTACGTTTTCCAGAGGGGCGTGCAATTGCGGAAGTTTTGAAATCTTCAGCGGAAAATGCCGGTATTAAAGATATTTTTATTGGTGGTTTGATAGGGGCTGTTATTGAATTATTTCAAGTTGGATTTAAAGTAATTGCTAATAGCTGGGGTTACTGGTTTGTTTTTAAGCGATCTCTTTTCGGTTTGGGTGCGGGGTTTTCAGCAACTATGATAGGCGCAGGGTATCTGGTTGGGCATGATATGGCTATAAGTATTTTTCTAGGCGCCATCATTTCCTGGTTAGTTGCATTGCCTATAGTTAGTCATTTTTTTCCAGAGTTTATAGCTCAGTATCCAGCTCAAGAGGCAGCTACTTTGTTATGGAATAGTCAAATGCGCTATTTGGGAATTGGCGCAATGTTGTGTGCTGGATTGTGGACTTTTATCAAGCTTGTGAAACCTTTAAGTAAGAATATTTTTACTTCTTTTCGTACCTATATGAAAAGTAGCAGTGAAGTGCAGAAAATTCCTCGTACCGATAAAGATATTCCTCTACCCTATATTATTGTGGGAATAACATTCATTGCTGCGGTATTATTTTTACTGTTTCAGTTTATTTTACCTTTAAATCAGGTTGGATTGGACAATGATTTTGCACCATCCATCATATTTTTTTGTGTCTTATACGTGCTGGTGATTGGTTTTTTGTTTTCAGTAATCACTGCTTATTTTTCAGGGATGGTTGGTGTTACGGCAAGTCCTGGAAGTTCAGTCGTAATTGCAGGAATGTTGTTTGCTGCCTGGTTATTACTAAAACTGATTAATACTGTTTTACCCCTGCCTTTAAGTGCGGATCAAATTCAAGCAGCTGAATCAATTACTATTATTATCGGTTCTGTAGTAACAAGTATTGCAGCTATTGCCAATGATAATACTCAAGATTTGAAAGTGGGCCAATTAGTAGGTGCAACCCCTTGGAAGCAGCAATTAATGTTGTTAATTGGTGTTGTCATTTCCGCTTTGGTGATTCCGCCTGTAATGCAGCTCATGTTTAATGTTTATGGAATAGCAGGGATTATGCCGCATCCTGGTATGGATATTGGTCAATCTTTGCCTGCACCAACAGCAGCGTTAATGGCCGCGATTACAGAAGCAGTATTTAGTCATTCTTTGCCTTGGATGATGATGTTAATTGGTTGCGGAATTATTTTATTGATTATAGTTTTGAATAATATTTTGCAATTAAAACGTATTATTAATTTATCTATTTTAGGAATTGCGATAGGTATGTATTTACCTATAGCCTCTTCGTTCCCTTTATTTATTGGTGGCATGATTGCTTTGTTTGTTCAATTGCGAGCCTCTGGTACTCGTTTGCAAAAGGGAACGTTGATAGCCTGTGGTTTAGTGGCAGGCTCTGCTTTAATGGATGTAGTTTTGGCAATACCTTTTTCAATCTTTCATAGCCCGGATGCCTTGCAATTGGTGGGGCCGAATTGGAAAAATACTGGTGATTATTTGGGTGTGATCACGTTGATTTGTTTGGGGGTTTGGATTTATCGGCGGGTAGTGAAGGGGTAATTGAGCAGTCTTTGCCTCTTGTCTTTGCAAGACGTAGACTGCTACGCTCGCAAAGACGATCGACATTCTACAAACTCTCAATCCTTGCCTTATTCTCCAATAATTTCTCTTTCGCCAGCTTTGCCTGGGCTAATTTTTCCTGTTCCTTGGCAATAATATCCGCCGGAGCTTTATCCGTAAAAGCAGGGTTATTCAACTTACCCTCTGCCAGCATAATATCTTTATCTAATTTCGCAACTTCCTTAGCAAGACGCGTTAGTTCCGCTTCTTTATCGATTAAATCGGCAATAGGAATTAAAAGTTCTATATCACCTAAGACTGCAGAGGCAGAAACAGGGGCAGTATCCTCTTTTTCCAGGTATTCAATGTGTATTATTTTACCCAAAGATAGAAGCGTTTGGCGGTATTTTTCCGCTCGTTCTTTTAATTCCTTGGAACAATTGCGAATTTTTAGCGGAATTAATTTACCCGGTGAAATAGACATTTCACTTCGAATAGTACGTACTGCTTGAATGAGTGCTTTAATCCACTCTAACTCTTCTTCAACGGTATCATTAATAAACGCTTTATTGACCTGTGGATAGGTGCTTAACATGATGCTTTCACCATTTTCCGGAGTGAATTTAGTGGCTCTTTGCCAAATTTCTTCGGTAATAAAGGGCATTAATGGATGTAAGAGTTTAAGGATTTGATCCAGTACATGAATTAACGTTTTGCGTGTCCCTCTTTTCATGGCACTAAGTGCATGTTCGTCTTGTAAGACTGGTTTTGATAATTCTAAATACCAATCGCAATATTCATACCAGACAAATTCATATAAGGTGTGCGACAATAAATCGAAACGATAGGTTTCAAAATAATGATGTACTTTTTCAATGGTTTTTTGCAGACGTGATAAAATCCACTGATCCGCAAAACTATACTGAAAGGCACCGTCTTCAAAATCACTTTGTTCTTCATCGGTATTGAGCATTACATAGCGCGCGGCATTCCATAATTTATTGCAAAAATTACGATAGCCTTCAACACGACCCATATCAAATCGCACATTGCGACCGATTGATGCCAAAGAGCAATATGTAAAACGCAAGGCGTCGGTACCATAGGCGCTAATACCTTCAGGGAATTCTTTACGTGTTGCTTTAATAATTTTGTTTTTTAATGATGGCTGCATCATGTTTGATGTTCGCTTTGCCACTAAAGATTCAATATCAATACCATCAATAATATCCAATGGATCAAGCACATTGCCTTTAGATTTGGACATCTTGTGTCCTTCACTATCGCGAATTAAGCCGGTAATAAATACTTCTTTAAAAGGAATTTTTCCGGTGAATTTTAAGCCCATCATAATCATGCGAGCTACCCAGAAAAATAAAATATCAAAGCCAGTAACCAAAACCGAAGTAGGATAAAATTGTTCTAACTCGGTAGTACGCTCAGGCCAGCCTAGAGTAGAAAAAGGCCATAGAGCAGATGAGAACCAAGTATCTAATACGTCTTCGTCTTGTTTTAAAGGAACGTTTTCATCTATTTTATATTTGAAACGGACATCATTTTCGCTATAACCAACATAAATACCGCCTTGATTATCATACCAGGCAGGGATTCTGTGACCCCACCAAAGTTGACGGCTAATGCACCAGTCTTCAATATTGTCCATCCATTGAAAATAGGTTTTGTCCCAAGTATCTGGAATTAAGCGGATATCTCCATTTTTAACTGCTGCAATTGCAGGCTCTGCTAGCGGTTTGGTTTTCACATACCATTGATCGGTAAGTAGTGGTTCAATAATAACATTGGATTTTTCACCACGTGGTACTTTTAATTTATGCGGTTCTGTTTTAATTAAAAGACCTGCATCTTGCAAGTCTGCAATGATTTGTTCTCTGGCTACGAATCTGTCCATACCCTGGTATTTTACAGGCGCATTTTTATTAATAGCCGCTTTTTTATTTAAAATATTAAGTACGGGCAGCTTATGTCTGCGACCTATTTCATGATCATTAAAATCATGTGCTGGAGTGATTTTTACTCCACCGGTACCAAATTCCATATCTACGTATTCATCAGCGATGATGGGAATAGTTCGATTACATAATGGTAATTGCACATGTTTGCCAATTAAGTGTTTGAAACGCGCATCATCTGGATGAACCGCCACAGCCGAATCACCAAGCATGGTTTCAGGTCGGGTAGTGGCTATGATTATCGATTCTTGGGAATCGACAACAGGATAAGAAATATGCCAAAGAAAACCGTCTTCTTCTTCTGAGATCACTTCAAGATCAGAGACTGCAGTACCGAGTTTTGGATCCCAGTTAACTAAACGGGTGCCACGGTAAATTAAACCTTCGTCGTATAATTGGACAAATACTTTATGAACAGCGGCAGATAAACCTTTATCCATTGTAAAGCGTTCGCGAGTCCAATCTACTGAATCGCCGATACGGCGCATTTGTTGGGTAATGGTTGATCCAGACTCTTCTTTCCAGCGCCAAACGCGTTCTAAAAACTCTTCGCGGCTGAGATCTTTTCTAAATATGCCCTGAGCTTCCAATTGACGCTCTACTACCATTTGGGTAGAAATACCAGCGTGGTCGGTGCCGGGTTGCCATAGGGTTTTATCGCCAAGCATGCGGTGGTAACGGGTTAGAGCATCCATAATAGTGTGCTGAAATCCATGCCCCATATGTAAACTGCCGGTTACATTAGGAGGAGGAAGCATAATGCAAAATCGTTTACCTTCACCACGTGGTTCAAAGTAATGATGATTTTCCCATTTTTTATAGCAGCTTTGCTCTATAGCCTCTGGTGAATAGATTTTATCCATGTTTAGCCCATACCAATACAAAGCACGAATAGTATCACAGACATGGAGGTTTTATCCAGGTCGGTGATCTTCTGCGATGTAGGTATACATGGTCGGAACAACGAATAAAGTAAAGCAAGTTCCTACCAAAAGACCCGAGGCAATTACTAAACCAATATCGAAACGACTGACCGCACCGGCGCCGCTGGCTATTAACAGCGGAACCACGCCAAAGACCATGGCGGCAGTGGTCATCAGGATTGGTCTTAAGCGGATAGAGGCTGCTTCTTCCACCGCAGCACGCTTATCCATATTTTTTTCACGTTGCAGATGATTGGCAAAATCCACAATCAAAATACCATGTTTACTAATGAGTCCTATTAACGTAATTAAGCCTACTTGAGTATAAATATTAATACTGGCCAGTCCTAAATTTAAAGGAATCAAGGCGCCACAAATAGACATAGGTACCGATATTAATACGATTAAGGGATCGCGGAAACTCTCGTATTGAGCCGAAAGCACCAAAAAGATAATGATAATCGCAAAAATAAAGGCAAATACTAAGGCACTACCTTCTTGAATAAACTGTCTTGATTCGCCACCGTAGTCATAAGTAAATCCTTTGGGTAAGGTATCTTCGGACGCATTTTTTAAAAACTCCAAACCCTCACCTAAAGTTTTACCCGGCATCATTACTGCCTGAATCGTAGCAGAATTTAATTGTTGGAAATGGGTTGCCGCATTGGGTTTGGTTTGTTCCACAGGGGTAACTACTGTGGATAAAGGCACCATCGCATTATTGGCAGTTTTCACATAGATTTGTCCTAGCTGTTCTACAGTAAGACGAAATTTTCTATCTAATTGGGGTATTACCTGATAGCTGCGTCCTTGTAAATTAAAATAGTTGATATAGTTTCCAGATAAAGCGCTGGTTAAACTACTACCTACAGCTCGCATATCCAAACCCATCTCAGCAGCTTTGGCGCGATTAATTTTAAATTCAACCTGTGGTTGGTTAAATTTCAGTGAATTATCCACATAAATAAATAAACCGCTGTTTTTGGCCTTTTCCGTTAATTTAGTGGCAATATCATATAAGCTTTGAAAGTCATTAGTGGTTTTAATAACAAATTGTATTGGTGGTCCACCGCCGCCACCGGGTAATGGGGGCGGAATGATAGCAAATGCATTAATCCCTGCAATTTGTGATAATTTAGTTTGCAAAGGTTGTTTCATTGAAAATTGGCTAGTAGTGCGCTGATCCCAAGGTTTTAAAACCACACCCGAAAATGGTTGTGATGCGTTGACTGTAAAATAATTCTCAGACTCTGGGAAACTTTTGTAAATGTTGTCAAAGGGTTTAGTAAAGGCTTCAATGTAATTTAGAGTCGCATATTGCGGTACCGTTGCCATAACAAAAAAGAAACCCTGATCTTCATCTGGTGCTGTTTCGGCTGCAGTGTGGGTGTATAAATAGGGCAGCATGAGGATAACAACGGCCGCCAACAACAGCATAATAGCCCTTGTTTCTAATAAACTGTGAAGTGCATTTTTATAAATTACCTTGAGTTTATTAAATAAATTATCTAGAAATTGTACGAAGCCTTGGTTGTTAACCTCACTGGTTAAAATTCGAGAACACATCATAGGTGACAGCGTTAATGCGATGATTCCCGAGATAATTACCGCACTTGCAAGAGTAAAGGCAAATTCTTTGAATAAGGCACCTGTTAATCCCCCCATAAATCCTATAGGTGCATACACCGCTGCAAGAGTTAATGTCATGGCAATAATTGGAGTTGCAATTTCTCTGGCACCAATAAGTGCCGCGTCAAAAGGGCTATTACCTTCTTCAATATGGCGATGCACGTTTTCTACAACTACGATGGCATCATCCACTACCAAGCCAATAGCCAATACAAAGGCAAGCAGGGTTAGCAAATTAATAGAATAACCTAAAAACAACATGAAGCTGCAAACACCTACTAAAGAAAGGGGTATAGTAACTACGGGTATTAATACTGAACGCACAGACCCCAGGAATAAAAATATTACAATGATAACGATGATTCCCGCTTCAACTATAGTGTGTATCACCTCATTAATCGATGCTCTAATAAATGCCGTGGCATCATAAACGATAGTTCCTGAAAGTGAGGGTGGAAATTCTTTGATGATCGAGGGCATTAAGGCTCGGACATCATGGATTACTGTTAATGGATTTGCAGTAGGGGTAGGGGTAATACCGATAAATACGGCCTTTTTACCGTTAAATGTTACCGAAGAATCGTAGTCTTGTGAGCCTAGAGTAATTTTAGCAATATCGCGTAGACGAACTATGGAGCCTTTTTTATTGTTAATAATCAATTTTTTAAACTGCTCCGCATCATTCAAATCGGTATTAGCGGTCATACTCAGAGCAACGTATTCGCTTTTTGTTTTACCAGCAGCAGTTAAAAAGTTGTTATTGGCCAACACGCGCGATACGTCTTCGGGGGTGATATTCAATGCGGCCATTTTAATAGGATTCATGAAAATACGCATAGAATAAGTAGCGCCACCTAGAATTTCTGCTTTGGAAACGCCATCCACGGTTTGTAATTGCGGTTGCACTACACGAATCGCGTAGTCAGTAATCATTTGCGGTGTCATTTCGGTACTGTCTAAACTAATGTACATTAGGGCGGTAGACGAATCCGATTTTTTCAAAATAACCGGTAATTGTGACTCTTTAGGTAATTGGTTAATCGTTTGTTGCACTTTACTCATAACATCAGTAAAGGCTATTTGCGGATCAAAATTTAATTTAATATTTAAGGTAATGGTACTTAAGCCTTGTACGCTTGAGGAGGTCATATAATCTATCCCCTCAGCGCTGGCAACGGCACTTTCTAAAGGTGAGGTAATAAACCCTGCTATTAGTTCGGCATCGGCACCGGGATAAGCAGTCATAATAGTAATTACTGTGTTATCCATACGTGGATACTGACGAATTTGCATTTTGTATATGGAATTAATGCCGAATAAAAATATGAGCAAACTAACTACCATAGAGAGGACAGGCCGCTTAATAAATAAATCTGTGAATTTCATAATGTGTCCTGATTTGTATAATTTGTCGTCCTCGCTAAGGCGGGGATCTAGTTCTTAAATTGTCATCTCACTTTACTTGAGAGATGAATCTCTGCCTACGCACCGCTATTACGTTAAGACTTTACTTCATCCTGAACGCAGTGAAGGATCTACTGAAACTGGCCCAGTGCCACTTTCGGAGATCCCTCGCTGCACTCGGGATGACGGCCTCTAGTGCTTAACTTAATGGCAGTGCCTCGCCCATGCGGGGATGACAGTAGTGCAAAACTGGCAGTTTAGGGTTTCAATGCATTAGGATTTGCATCTTTATTCAAATTGACCTCGTTATTAATAACTACTGCAGTACCATTTTGTAATTTTAAATCACCAGTGCTGACTATCAATTGTCCCGCTTTCAGTCCTTTTTTAATTACCGTGTAATTTCCTTGTTGTTCACCAGTGGTGACAAAGACGCGACTGACCGTTAAGGGGTTTTTGGGGTCTTTATCCTGATTAATTACATAAACCGCGTTGCCATACAGGCTGTAGGAAACTGCAGTTGAAGGAATAATTACGGTATTGGGAACCTCGCCTTGTTCAATATCAATTGAGGCAAACATTCCAGGAACGAAAACAAAGTCACGAATCTTATTTTTTTGATTTGTTTCCGTATTGCAGGTGACAATGAGTTTATCTCCTCGTTCTTCTTTGCGCGTAGTTATTAATGATGAATTGACTGGATCTTTTACTGCCAAAGCAGGGCAATTCGGTAAAGTTGCTTGAATTTGCACATTATGAGTAGTGAGATCAACTTTTGAATTTAGAGCGGTAATCGTCGCTTCAAACAAAGCATTTGGAAATTCCTCCACTCTAAAAGTAATTTTTTGATTGATCTTAATGGTTTTGTAATATTGTTCTGGCAAATAAAATTCCAAATATAAGGGATCAAGTGACTGCAAGGTAACAATAGTTGTTTGCCCTGGACTGATAAACTCACCTAAATTCACCTGGCGAATTCCTAGACGACCATCAAAAGGAGCCGTAATATGTTTTTGGGTAATTTGAGCTTGAACTTGCTCCACGTGCGCCTGAGCTTGATCCAGGTTGGCTTTTGCCTCATCCACATTAGAACTAGGGGTGGCACCACGTTTAAATAGGTCAGTTTGCCGTTTGTAATTAAGCTGTTTTAGGGTTAATTCAGCCTGGTTGAATTTCAAAAGAGCTTGGTCAACGCTGTCATCTATAGTCACTAGCGGATCATTTTTCGCAACGTATTGGCCTGATTCGAAATTAATTGAGACCACATTGCCAGAGGCTTGTGAACCGACATCAACTCCGTTTATAGCCAGGAAATTGCCCACTGAACTAACAGATGGTCGCCAATTTACGGCTTCTGCGGTGGCAGAGGAAACAGTCACGGCAGGAGGGGTATAACTTGCAAAAAAACGATGCATTAGAAAAGACTTTATAGTGTTAAAAGCGATAATCCCACCAAAAACGACTAAAAGAGCTATCCCCATGATAGTCATACGTTTTTTCATTGATTTTCCCCAACGCTAAGATTTTAAGTGGAATAAATATACCATAACGCTTATGAATTTCATCCTTTCTTTTGTGGGGCAGTTTATTAAAAATATTTAGTGGAGACTAAAAAAACCCTTTGACCAATTTGGGTACTATGGTATAATTGCGACTTTATTATAAACTAAGAGGTAGTATCATGAAGTTAAAGTCTATGCTATTTGTTCTGTGTTTCAGCTTATTTGCAAACGTATTTGCTGCTAATATGCATACAAATCCGAATGCGCAAAATGCCCCTAAAGCAGCTGCTGGTGAAAAATCTCCTGGCTACTGTGAAATTGAAATTGTTAACAACAGCTGGTCTGATGTTCGCGTAACTGGTACTTTTGATGATGGCGCATACGTAGATTTTATGGTTTATGCTTTTGAAGCTCCTCACTATATTAACTTGTACTACTACGGTTATTGCCACAGCGGTATGTATTTGACTCTTAGTACTTGGTCTTCCATAATATACGATCGTTGGACTCCAACATCTTCTACAATTAGAATTAATTCACTTGCTAGCGAAGCAGCTAAAGGCGCTAACAAAGGTGAAGTTAAAGCTGAATTATCAACTAAATAATTTGTTGATAAAATAGAATGGGGCATCTTCGAATGCCCCATTTTTGTTTAAGAATAATAATGAGTGTCGAGGGAGTTATGATGCGTAACTTAATGAAAATCTTATTGATAGGATTAATATCCACTCTTCTAGTATCCTGTTATACTTCAACCAAATATGAAAGCACTGGCGAATACATTGATAGTGCGGCTATTACAACTAAAGTTAAAGCAATCTTGTTGGATGATTTAGGTACCAGCGGTTTTGCTATTCAAGTAAAAACGTATAAAGATGAAGTACAATTAAGTGGTTTTGTTGATAGCCCATGGGTAAAAAAACGTGCTGCGCAATTAAGTATGAACGTTGGCGGCGTGCGAAAAGTACGTAATAACCTGATTGTGAAATCATAAAACTATTTTTAATTTAAGGATAATTTATGTTTGACGGAACTTATACTATAGAAACTTACGACAATGAGCTGTTTCAAGCAATAGCCGGTGAACAGCGTCGTCAAGAAGAACACATTGAACTGATTGCTTCTGAGAATTATGTTTCTCCACGCGTTTTAGAAGCGCAAGGCTCCATACTTACCAATAAGTACGCAGAAGGTTATCCTGGCAAGCGTTATTATGGTGGTTGCGAATACGTCGATATTGCTGAACAACTAGCAATAGCACGTGCGAAAAAACTATTTGGAGCAGATTACGCCAATGTGCAACCTCATTCTGGTTCTCAGGCAAATGCTGCGGTAATGATGGCATTATTATCGCCGGGGGATGTGATAATGGGTATGGCGCTACCGCATGGTGGCCATTTGACTCATGGATCTAAAGTTAATTTTTCTGGCAAATTGTATCATTCTGTTGAGTATGGTGTTGATACCAAAACGGGTTTGATTGATTACGATGCTTTAGAGCGTTTGGCTTTGGAACATAAGCCAAAAATGATAATTGCAGGTTTTTCAGCCTATTCCCGAGTACTTGATTGGCCACGTTTTAGATCTATAGCCGATAAAGTCGGTGCATATTTGATGGCGGATGTAGCACATGTGGCAGGATTGATAGCCGTTGGTTTGTATCCTTCGCCTATTGCTTATGCAGATGTAGTCACTACCACAACACATAAGACTTTAAGAGGTCCAAGAGGTGGTTTAATTCTCTGTCGTGCTAATGAAGAAATCGAGAAAAAATTAAATTCCGCCTTATTCCCTGGCATGCAAGGTGGTCCTTTAATGCATGTGATTGCTGCAAAAGCAGTAGCCTTTGCTGAAGCCTTGCAACCTGAATTTAAAGTGTACCAACAACAAGTATTAGATAATGCTAAGACTATGTGCAAGGTTCTTAGTGATAGAGGTTATAAAATAGTTTCTGGTGGGACGGATAATCATCTGTTATTAGTTGATTTAATTGATAAAGATATTACTGGTAAGGATGCTGATGCAGCATTAGGAGCAGCTAATATTACCGTGAATAAAAATTCGGTGCCTAATGATCCGCGTTCACCTTTTGTGACGAGTGGTTTACGTTTGGGAACTCCGGCGATTACAACTAGAGGCTTTAAAGATAAAGAAACAGCCTTGATGTCGAATTGGGTAGCAGATATACTGGACAACATTACTGATGATGTGACTATAGCAAGAGTAAAAGCACAAGTTTTGCTTTTGTGTCGCGAATTTCCGGTCTATGGTTAATTATGTTTTGTCCATTTTGTCATGCAGAAGAAACAAAAGTTGTTGACTCTCGTTTAGTCGCTGATGGCGCACAGGTGCGCCGAAGAAGACAATGTCTTCATTGCCATGAGCGGTTTACAACTTTTGAGACGGCCGAATTAATTATGCCTTTAATTATTAAGCGTGATGGCAGACGCGAGCCTTTTAGTTTGGATAATTTACGATCAGGAATGCTCCGAGCTTTGGAAAAAAGACCCGTGAGCGTCGATAAATTAGAACAGGCAATTATTTCAATTACTCAGGAACTGCGGAGCAGAGGCGATCGTGAAGTGGACTCTCAGCTTATTGGTGAACTAGTAATGAAGGAACTATTACTTTTGGATCATGTTGCCTATGTACGTTTTGCCTCAGTATACAAACGTTTTCAGGATGTTAGTGATTTTAGAGAAACTATCGATCAAATGAAAAATGATAAGTCAAAATATTGAGGTTTGAGTGGATAAGCAATCGATTAGCGGTAAAAGAAAAGCTAGAAAATTGGCCTTGCAAGCATTGTATCAATGGCATATGGCAGGTTCAGATTTACATGAAATTGAAGCGCAATTTCGTACCATTAATAATATGGATAAAGTAGATTGCGATTATTTTTGTCGTTTATTATACGGTGTACCCGAGCAGGTGCAGGATTTAGAAGCACGTTTAGCTCCCTATGTTGATAGAGAAATCAGTGGTCTTAATCCCATTGAGCTTACGACCTTACGTATGGGTGCGTTTGAATTAGTGCATTGCCCTGAAATTCCCTATAAAGTTGTGTTGGATGAAGCTATTTCACTGACTAAAGAATTTGGATCCCAAGACGGACATCGTTATGTCAATGGCGTACTCAATAATTTGGCACAACAAGTTCGCTTAGTTGAAATTAATCTAGGCAATGAATGAATTCTCTCTGATTAAGCAGTATTTTCAATCGCTACCCATTAAGCACAAAGAAGTGCAATTTGGGATAGGCGATGATGCTGCTTGTCTGCGACTTCCTGCTGGCATGGATCTTTTAGTCAGCACGGATACTTTAGTTTCTGGAGTACATTTTTTACCAGACTGGGATGCTTATTCAATTGCCTATCGCGCCTTAATGGTAAATATCAGCGATATCGCCGCCATGGGTGCACAAGCTTTTTCTATCACACTGGCATTAACCTTAAGTCAAATAGATGAGACTTGGTTGAGTGCTTTTGCCCAAGGTTTGGGCGATGCTCTCGATCAGTATTCTATTGATTTAATAGGTGGGGATACTACGCACGGTCCATTAGCTTTAACTATAACTATTATGGGGATGGCTCCTGAAGGAACTTCAATACGACGTAGTGGTGCCAAGGAGGGCGATATCATTTTTGTTTCTGGCGAACTTGGAGCTGCGGCTTTAGCCTTGAAGTTTTTAGATAAAGCCGATTTGCCAAGCGCTGAAAAAGCAGAATTAATGCAGAAATTACTCCGACCTAAACCACGTGTTGATTTAATCGACCATATGAGAAAATATGCCAGTTCAGCAATAGATATTTCAGATGGCTTGAGTGCGGATTTAAATCACATATGCTCTGCCAGTGAGTTGGGAGCATGCATTACAAAAGATGCACTTCCTGTTCACCCATTGGTGCAAAAGTATTTAGGTGAGCAAGCAGTTGACTTAGCCTTGAGTGGCGGGGATGATTATGAATTATGTTTTACAGTTCCGGTGCTAAAGCTTGATGCATTCATGCAAGAACTCCAGCGAGATGGCTTACTGTGTTATGCTGTAGGTCAGATTGAAAAACAGCCAGGTATGCGAATTAAACTGGCAGATGGTAGTTGTGAGGAATTGGTGGCAAAGGGGTATCAGCATTTTACGTAATTCCGACCCTACTGCTCCCTTCTCCCCTCGGGGGAGAAGGGCTGGGGATGAGGGGCAAGAAGTGGCACTGTGCTAACTCAAAACCCCTCATCCCCGACCCTTCTCCCCCGAGGGGAGAAGGGAGTAGTATGGTCGGAATTACGGTTCCATTTTAAATAAAGGATCACTAATGAATTTAGATAACTTAAATAATCGTGTTTTTCAAGATCCCAGTTATTTCCTCGCTTTTGGTTTTGGTAGCGGATTAATGCCGATTGCACCAGGTACATGGGGAACACTCGCTGCCATTCCTATTTATCTTTTAATAGAAAATACTCATTGGAGTATTTATCTTACTCTTACCTTGCTCGCTTTTATAATAGGTACGTGGGTTTGTGACCGAGTTGCAGAAGATTTAGGTATTCATGATTATAAAGGAATCGTTTGGGATGAAGTAGTAGGTTATTTATTAACTATGTTTATGGCACCCAAAGGAATTTTATGGATAATACTTGGCTTTTTTCTATTTCGAATTTTTGATATTTGGAAACCGCAACCAATTCGTTTAATTGATAAACAAGTGAAAGGCGGTTTTGGAATTATGATAGACGATGTTTTAGCCGCTATACCTGCTTGGGTGATACTGCAGTTATTAGCTTGGAGCCTCATCAAATGAATGCAAATCATAAAGAATTAATTAGTATGGCACTGACGGTTGGTATTATTTGCCTTACCGCATTTATTATTCATAAATTTATACCCTCATTAGTTTGGGCTGCAGTAATAGTTGTCGCGACTTATCCTTTATATAAAAAATGGAGCTATCTGTTTGGCGAACGCCAAAATTTATCCGCACTGTTATTTACTACATTATTAAGTCTATTATTTTTATTACCGCTCAGTTGGTTAGTGGGAATATTAATTAAAGAATTACAATTATTTATTAATTTTTTGCAACAAGTAAATAAAGAAGGGGGTGTGGCTCCTGATTTATTGAAAAACTTTCCTATTTTCGGTGCCGATTTGGTAACGTATTGGGACACAAATATTGGTCAACCCGGAAGTTTAAGAACCTTTTTATCTAATTTACACGTAACATTAACACCTACCAGTAGTTATTATATTAAAGCTATAGGCCTGAATCTGGCACATAGAAGTATCCAGGTAGGCTTTACTATTTTAAGTTTGTTTTTTTTCTACCGTGATGGTGATTTATTATTGAAACAGGTACATCAAGTTGGTGAATATTGTCTTGGTGAGCGTTGGTTTCGTTATGCAGACAGACTTCCAGGTGCTTTGCGTTCCACAGTGAATGGGACCATAGTTGTTGGTATTGGAGTGGGTATTCTTATGGGAATTTGCTATGCCTTAGTTGATTTTCCAGCACCTACTCTAACAGGCTTTATAACTGCCTTGGCGGCAATGATACCTTTTGTTGTCCCTATAGTATTTATCACCGTGGCACTTATCTTATTTTCAGTTGGAAGTTTGGTGAGCGGCATAGTGGTATTAATTTGGGGAACTTTGGTGATGTTTGTGGCCGATCATTTTATTAAACCAGGTTTAATCGGTGGCGCCATTCAACTGCCCTTTTTAGCAGTTTTGTTTGGAATTTTAGGTGGTGTGGAAACATTGGGATTATTAGGTTTGTTCGTAGGGCCAATCATTATGGTTTTATTTGTAACCTTGTGGCAAGAGCCACAAGGTGTGCCACATCATAGAATTAGTTCGCCCCATTAAGACTTGCATTGTCGAACGAAAAATTGACGTTGAACATAATGATATTCAGTCCATAACGACCTGAGGTTTGGTTATCGAAAATATCAGAAGTGCTTTCATTTTTTTGTCTGCCTATGGTAATTGTGCCAGTAGATAAATAGCGGTAATCAACACCAAACCAGGCATAATCGTCCATAAAATAACTGATTCCAACAATAAATTGTCCTGCTGCGACATTGGAAGTAGTTGTTCCACCAATTGATCGGATAGTTAAGTCATTCACAAAATTAACGCCATTTTTTACTCTAGCGCCACCAATGCCCAGTCCAAGATAAGGAATTACGGGATTGTCTGGATCTTCACTAATATTAAACCAATCATAGTAAAAGTTAACTAAAGCATAAGTTACCCCGGTACTACCATTAAAACCTACTCCTGAACCCACAGGTGCATTAGGCGGGGGGCAGATGCCAGTTGGAGTGCCTACAGTCGGGCTTTCATAAGTACATCTATCAATAATCAAGTTTCTGGTACTGGTATAGTTGTAATATACCTCGGCTTCTGCACGAATTGGTTGAAATCGATAACCGACAACGGCGCCAATGCCTCCACCAGCAACGTTATTGTTTATGGTAGCAGTGCCTTCGAAAGGAAGAGCTTGCTCTGGCAGAGTGACTGAGAAATTACGAGAATACTCAGAAGGCCCGATAGATACCCCAGCTAACATTCCTATATACCAACCTTGAATTGGCTCTAAGGCATAAGCACTGCAACTAAAAGCGAAACCAGAAATCAGACTAAAACGTATCCACTGCTTCATAACGTATCCTTACTTGTAGGAACCTTTGTCAAAACGAAATACACCACCTATATTAGCCATGTCTGCTTGGAATACTCTACCAAAATCACCACCTTGACTGGTTGCAAGGAAACGGTAGGATAAGTTCATTGCATAATTTTCTGCAAAGTTGTAAGTCATACCAACCGTTGCTTGATAGGAAAACATATTTTCGCTAATGGATACAAAACCACCACCAAAGGGTGCAGTGCTGGATAGAGACGCTTGCAAAGAGGCATAACCGATACCAACACCTAAAAAGGGAGAGATGGCAGGAAGCATATCAGGGAAATCATAATAAATATTAGCCATGATCACATTGCCAGAGCTATTACCATAGATATTATCGGTTTGGGGTACGAAATCGATAGCAAATCCGCTGTTAGTAGCAGTTAGATACGTGTATTCAAGTTCATAACGAATAGGGTTGCTTTGGTAACCGACGCGACCCCCAACGTTATAGCCATTATCATAGGTGGTTCCATTAAAAAAAAGTCCGTTCCATACAGCAGAAACATTGTCTGGCAGGTAGCTATAACCGCCAAACACACTGGCATACCAACCATCAATTGGAGTTGCTGCTGAAGCAATGCTTGTGGCTAACAAAGCAGCAGAAAAGAGTTTAATATTCATAACATCCCTATATTATTATTTTTATTATCCCATGTTATCGTTTTGCATTAAATTTGCAAATGTTTTTTTAGCCATTAGTTATTGGATAGCGCCAATCTTTATCAAAAGAAATAAGGCTGATTTTAATTCCTGGAGCAGCTTGACGACGTTTGTATTCATTGCGTTTTATAAGTCGAATCGTTTTTTGAACCAGTTCATTTTTTAATTCTTCAGGACTTAAGGTATCCAGCATATAGCCATCAATAATTGCATCCAGGACTTTATAATCAGGCAGAGTATCTTGATCGGTTTGATTTTCTTTAAGTTCAGCAGAAGGTGCTCTGTGAATGACGCGCTCAGGAATTACGGGTGCTATTGCGTTTCTGTATTTTGCTAAAGCATACACTTGTGTTTTTAATACATCTTTTAATACGGCAAAACCACCAGCCATATCTCCGTACAAAGTAGTATAACCAACAGCAGTTTCACTTTTATTACTGGTAGTGAGAACTAAACTGCCTTTTTTATTCGATAAAGCCATTAATAACACAGCACGACTACGTGCTTGAATGTTTTCTTCGGTACTGTCTGTTGCTAAACCTGCGAATTCAGGTTGTAAAGTGGCTAAAAATGCTTGAAAAGCGGGTTCAATTGATAAAATGGAATAAGCAACTTTAAGTTTTTGTACTTGTTCTAAAGCATCTTCTTCGCTAATCGCAGCGGAATAACGTGAAGGCATCATGACGGCATGTACGTGTTCTGCACCTAGAGCATCAACTGCGATAGTCAAAGTTAAAGCGGAGTCAATGCCACCTGAAAGTCCCACGAGCACTCCTGGAAAATTATTTTTCTTAACATAATCATGAGTACCACAGACTAAAGCTTTGTAGATTAAAGCCTCTTTGCTTAATAAAGGTGTTATAGGACCAGTTATAGTCATTCCTTGAAGACTAAGACTTATTAAACTTTCTTCAAAGGCTGGTGCTCTTGCGCGCACCGTATTGGATGCATCCATAGCAAAAGATTGGCCATCAAAAACTAATTCATCCTGGCCACCAGTTTGGTTCACATAAATAATGTTTACCCCTTGTTGGCTGTAGGGCTGCACTAAATCTTCGCGTAACTGATATTTTTCACTAGCAAAAGGTGAGGCATTGATAACAATAATTGTGGTCGCTCCGTGCTTGATTAAATCCTGCATCGGTCCTTCTTGCCATAAATCTTCGCAGATACAAAGACCAATTTTTTGCTGTTTAATTTCAATAATACACGGATCAGCTGTTCCAGGGATAAAATACCGGCATTCGTCAAAAACACCATAGTTAGGAAGTTTTTGTTTATGGTATTTTGCAAGGCTATGACCTTGATATAAAACGCTGGCACTGTTAAACACGCGATCATTTTCAAGACTGGGGTGTCCCAAAATGACATGGCAATTGCCTACGCTCGTTGTAATTTTGTTTAAATATTCAGCTAGTTGCTGCTGAAATTCTTTTCGAAATAATAAGTCTTCAGGCGGATAACCTGACAGAGCTAATTCAGGGAAAATTATAAGGTCGTGTTTTTCCTGATTTTCTGCGATAATGTGCATTATTTTTTCGGCATTGGCTTTTATAGCCCCGACAGTGGGGTTGATTTGAGCCATAAGAACAGTACATGGGATTTTGGTCATAGTGGTTTGCTTTGCCATTTATTGTAAATTGTAACGGAGTTGCTTGATCAGGGCAATTGTCATTTAGACCATAAATTGACTACAATAGCTCCTTTTTTTTGGAAAAGCCTTTACTTATGCTAAATGAAGCCATATCGAAAATGACTCAGGCCTTTGAGCCTAAGATTTTGCTTAGGGGTGAAGAATATTTCCATCATGGTCATGTTTTAAATGTGCGTTTGAGCGAGGGATTATTGCGCGGGCGGGTTAAGGGTAGTTCCAGTCAAATCTATGATGTGCATATGGATTTGAAAACTTGGCCAGGCAAAGCTTCGCGTTGTACGTGTCCGTATGAGTTGAATTGTAAACATGCAGCGGCTTGTTTATTTGCTTTGCGTGATAGGGAAAAAGTAAGTGCTGGCAATCAATCAATGGACAGATTGGACCGCAAACTTGATACTTGGTTGAAAAATCTACGAGCCCAGGAAGAAGCTACCAGCAAAAAGCAATTTGAACCGACACACCATTTAGTCTACTTGATTGATTTAAAACTTGGGCGAAGGGAACATAAAGTTGCCATAGAATTGGCTTTGGCCAAGATCTTGAAAAAAGGTGGTTATGGTAAAAAGCTCACCTTTAACACCCTTTCTGATTCTAAAAAACAGCATTTTATTGAAGACGACAATGATATTGTTGCGCAATTATTTTATAAATGCGGCGTTACCGGTTGGTTCGATCGTTTGTATTTGCGCAACAGCGAGTTATTAAAAAGAATACTTGCAACCAATCGCGCCTTTTTTATTGAAAATGAATCAGAACCTATTCAAATAGGTGAGGATTTTTCTGCAGTCTGCGATTGGGTTTTAGCTGCCAATGGCGATCAGCGTTTGTTATTGATGCATGAGAATCTACCCATTGAGCCTGTTCTATTAGATGAGAGTTGGTACTTTGATTACGCTAAGCCAATTATGGGGCAATTAACGACTTCTTACCCTGTGGTGCAATTGCGGCATTTATTAGAGGCTCCACCCATTCCACTGGATCAAGCGCATTTGTTAGCAGAAAAAATGTCAAAGACTTGTGCTGAATTTCCTACCCCTAAAGTATTTACCCAACGTGAAATACTTGAGTTGACTCCTAAGCCAATTTTAATTTTGGATACCTTGGTGGATGATGAATACGTACTCTACGTTGCTAAAGTTGCCTTTGATTATAATGGCATATCCATAGCAAGTGATGATCCTTGTGAAACAGTGGTGCGTTTGCAAGAAGATGTTTTAATTGAGTACAAGCGTGATCATGATCTAGAAAAGGAAAAATTAGTTGAACTAAGTCAGCTGATGCCTGTACGTCACAGCAGTCATTTGGAAAATTATCGTTGGAATTTAGAACATGACAGTATTTTAGTCTTAGAAGATATTATTAATAGCGACAACATGGATATTTTATACGCTAAATACCTGCCAAATCTGAAAGCTAAAGAATGGATTATAAAATTTGCCAGTAGTTTATATCAAGAAGTGGTGCATGCAGACGAGCTGGAATGGTTTTCTGAAGTTGAGGAATCAACTAATGATTTCTTTTCTTATCAATTAGGAATTTTAGTAGAAGGTCGGCAAGTCAGTATTGTACCTTTAGTAGCTGATTTAATTCAGCGTTACAAAGGTAATGATTTAGATAATATACCCGATGAGCGCATGGTGCAGCTTCCTTTGGCGGATGGTCGTTGTTTGCAATTGGCGATGAAACGAATTAAGCCTTTAGTGCGTTTATTAATGCAATTTGGCTCGCGTCATATTGATGAAAATCATCAATTGCAGATCAATAAATTCCAATTAATTTTGATGCAAGAGGCAGAGTTAGCTTTAGCGGCATCAAAAGCGCGTTGGCAGGGTGCTGAAAACATCCGTTCTGAATTAAGAAAATTAACTAAGTTAACCGAATTGCCAGTAGTCACCGTTCCAAAAGGTTTAAACGCGCAACTACGCGATTATCAAGCTGAGGGTTTAAATTGGCTGCAATTTTTACGCACCTGCAAATTTGGTGGTATTTTGGCCGATGATATGGGTTTGGGTAAAACAGTACAAACTTTGACGCATTTGTTGTATGAAAAGGAACAAGGTCGTTTGAAAACTGCCAGTTTAATTGTTGCCCCTACAAGTTTGGTTGGCAATTGGATGGCTGAGGTACAACGTTTTACTCCTGATTTAAAGATATTAATTTATCATGGCAGTGATAGGCATCAGGGTAGTTTTGACGATTATGATGTGGTGGTTTCTACTTATGGATTAATTCACAGAGACAAAGAAAAATTTGTTACCTACCATTTTTATTATTTAATTATTGATGAGGCGCAATTTATTAAAAATGCCCGCACGAAAACCACTCAAGTTATTCAGCAATTACAAGCAAGCCATCGTTTATGTTTGACCGGTACGCCTTTGGAAAACCATTTAGGTGAATTATGGTCCTTATTTCATTTTTTAATGCCAGGCTTGTTAGGTGATGCGAAACAATTTAGAACATGGTTTAGAACCCCGATTGAAAAACATGCTGATCAGGACAGACGTGAATTATTGACGCGAAGAGTACGACCCTTCATGTTACGGCGTACAAAAAATCAGGTTGCCCGTGAATTGCCACCTAAAACAGAAATTACCCGCACTATTGAAATTTTAGGGCCGCAACGCGATCTTTATGAAGCAATTCGTATGAGCATGGAGAAAAAAGTGCGCGATGCGATTGCCAAGCAAGGTTTGGGTAAGAGCCATATTGTTTTATTAGATGCCTTGCTTAAATTACGACAGGTCTGTTGTGATCCCCGTTTATTATCCTTACCAGAAGCAAAAATGGCTCACGGTAGTTCCAGTAAATTAGAAGCCTTAATGGAATTGATAGATAATCTGGTTGAAGAAGGCAGACGGGTGCTGGTGTTTTCACAATTTACTTCTATGTTGCAATTGATTGAAGACCAATTGCAGGAGAAAAATTACCCTTATCTAAAATTAACCGGTCAGACTAAAAATCGACAAGCTTTAGTTGAAACCTTTCAAGAAGGTAATACGCCCATTTTCTTAATTAGTTTAAAAGCAGGTGGCACCGGTTTAAATTTAACCCGAGCAGATACAGTGATACATTATGATCCCTGGTGGAATCCGGCCGTAGAAGATCAGGCTACAGATAGAACGCATCGTATTGGTCAAGAAAACCCGGTATTTGTATACAAATTGATCACTTCGGGTTCTGTTGAAGAAGCTATTCTAAGCATGCAAGAACGTAAACGTCAGCTGGTTGATGGTATATTATCAGCCGATGCATCGAAAACCATGAGCTTAAGCGAATCGGATTTAGAACAATTCTTTATGCCTTTATAATAAAATAACTGGTAAAAATGCGATTCATGGCATATCCTTTTAAGGAATCATCTACGGAGAATATCATGAAATTATGGAAATCAATTTGTGCTTTTGTTGTGGCTGCATGCTTTATACCAGTAGCTATGGCTGGTGGCGGAAGTGTTGCTGGAACTTGGACTACAATTGATGATAAAACAGGTGCTAAAAGGGCTGTAGTTAGCTTGAGCGTTTCTGGCGGCACTTTAAATGGTACTATTGTGAAAGTATACCCACAAGCAGGTGATACTGGAATTTGTACTAAATGCCCAGGTGGATTTAAGGGTAAAAAGATTCAAGGTTTACAGTTTGTTTGGGGATTAAAAGACCAAGGTAATGGAGAATGGGGCGGTGGTTCTATTCTTGATCCTAAAACTGGTAAAGTTTATAAGTGTAAAATGAACTTAGAAGGTAATAAACTTCTAGTTAGAGGTTATGTTGGTATTTCTATCTTAGGTCGTACTCAAACTTGGGTTAGATAATATATAAGAGTGGTCCCTGCTAAGCAAGTAGGTTGGGTCAAGACCCAATCTACATTGATTACTTAGAGTGGTCAAAGCAGGGACTAAATATCGTTTTAGAAGTGTGTGTTCCATCATGTTAGATCTCCAAAGTTCTAAAAAAACAGTCGATTCATTAAAACGCCCACCGCATTCGGTCGAGGCAGAGCAATCTATTATTGGTGGTTTATTGCTGGATAATCAGGCATGGGACAAAGTTAATACAAAACTTTGTGAAGCCGATTTTTATCGCACCGAACATAAAATTTTATTTAAAGCTATTGCTGAACTATCGCGCAGAGATCAACCCTTTGATGTTGTGACTTTGTTGGATGCTTTAAAATCCAGTCACGATCTGGATGATGCTGGTGGCGAAGCTTATTTATTCGAATTAGCAAATAATACACCGAGCGTGGCCAACGTTACCGCCTACGCCGATATAGTCCGTGAAAAATCAGTACAAAGACAATTAATTGGTGTTGCCACTGAAATTGCTGATTCAGCATATAATCCTTCTGGAAGACAGGTAAATGAACTATTAGATATTGCAGAGTCTAAAGTATTTGCCATTGGTGAACAAACAGGAGGTGACGGTGGTCCGGAAAATATTAAATCCATTTTGGTCCGAGCGGTTGAAAAAATTGATGTTTTATACCACAGCGGAGATGCCATTACCGGACTTGCTACCGGTTTATCTGATTTAGATGAAATGACTTCTGGTCTACAGCCTTCAGATTTAGTAATTGTTGCTGGTCGTCCTTCTATGGGTAAAACTACTTTAGTAATGAACATGGCCGAGCATGCCGCAATAAAAGCCAATAAACCGGTTTTAGTTTTTTCAATGGAAATGCCCGCTGATTCCTTGGCCATGAGGATGATGTCCTCCTTGGGGCGTATTGATCAACACAAAATTAGAACCGGTAAATTAGATGATGATGATTGGCCGCGAGTAACTTCAGCCGTGCATATGTTATCAGAGGCTCCTTTATTTATTGATGATACTCCAGCCTTAAGTCCTGGCGAGATGCGGGCGCGAGCCAGACGCCTGGCAAAAGAACATGGTGATTTAGGTCTAATCGTGGTGGATTATTTGCAATTAATGAAAGCTCCAGGATTTAGTGCCGATAATCGAACGGCGGAAATTTCGGAGATTTCACGAAGCTTAAAATCTTTGGCAAAAGAATTAAAAGTTCCTGTCATTGCATTATCTCAGTTAAACCGAAGTTTGGAGCAACGCGCAGATAAACGCCCGGTGATGTCGGATTTACGTGAATCAGGAGCGATTGAGCAGGACGCGGATTTGATTTGCTTTATTTATCGTGATGAAGTCTATAACGAAGACAGTCCAGATAAAGGTACGGCAGAAATTATCATAGCAAAACAACGTAATGGTCCAATAGGCAGGGTGCGAGTAGCCTTTATTGGTAAGTATACGCGATTTGAAGATTTAGCTTTTAATGGATATCAAGGGGTAGATTAAGGTGTCAAGACCCACAAAACTGGTGATAGAGCCCAGTGCCTTATTGCATAATGTGCGACAAATAAAAACATTCGCCCCTGATAAGAAAATTATCGCCATGGTTAAGGCTAATGCTTATGGTTGCGGTGTCCATGTGGTAGCGCCAGTACTTGATGGCTTTGTCGATGCCTTTGGTGTCGCTTGTATCGAAGAGGCCTTGGCTATTCATACTATGGGGGTGCAAACACCTTGTATTTTATTCCAAGGTATTTTTAGTCCTGATGAATTAGAAACAGCCGCGCAAAAGCAGTTCAGTATAGTACTTCATCATAAACAACAAGTAGAATGGTTGTTACAAACTCCTTTATCAAAAAGCATTCATGTTTGGGTAAAATTTGATACCGGCATGCATCGTTTGGGGTTTCAGCAAGATGATTTGGCATGGGTATATGATGCGTTATTTACCTGCCCCTGGGTTGATAAAGATATTGGCTTAATGAGTCATCTGGCTTGTGCTGATGAACCTGGACGTGAAGAGAATTGCAAACAAATTCAACTGTTCCAAAGCATCAAAATAGAAGGTTTTAGCCAGCGTAGCTTCGCCAATTCAGCTGCAATTATTGCTTTTCCGCAAACACATGAAGACGTGGTGAGACCAGGAATCATGTTGTATGGCGTTTCTCCTTTTGCCAACCAAACTGCCGTTGATTTTGGCTTAGTACCTGTCATGCGCTTTATGTCGGCTATCAGCGCCATACATCATAATCCTCCCTTTGCCCAGATTGGTTATGGTGGCACTTGGAAAAGCAGTAAACCGTCCATAATAGGGATAGTAGCAGCTGGATACGGTGATGGTTATCCAAGACATATCGCTGATAATACGCCAGTATGGGTTCGTGGCAAGGAAGTTCCAATAGTGGGTCGTGTTTCTATGGATATGATGGCAGTGGATTTAAGTGATCATCCTGATGTGCATATTGGCGATCCGGTTGAGTTGTGGGGTGTGCATATTTTGGTTGAACGGGTTGCGCAATCTGCTCGTACTATTAGTTATGAGTTGTTGTGTCAGATTTCTGAACGGGTTCGGCATGATTGATCGCTTTGTTTATGTCCTGTTCTTGGCGGTTTAGATTTTTACTCACGCCTATTTAGAATACGTCCTGTGCCTTCTGACATATCTTGGGCCCTGTGCCAACGGGTATTCATACGTGGGGATAGTTTTTTTAAAAGACAATGCTAGAAACTATTCTTTTTGCTCCCTGTGTTGATTGCTCTTTTAAAAAAAATCCCCACATACGAATCCCCTTTGTTTGATCATCTTTGGATAGGTGTAACAAATTTGTCATCCCCACGCGGGTAGGACATTATTGTTATCACAAACCTAAAATGCACATTAAAAGGGTATTCGTATGTGGGGATTTTTTTTAAAAGAGCAATCTATACCGGATTTGAAAAGTGTTGGGTCTAACATTGTCTTTTAAAAAAATTATCCCCACGTATGAATACCCGTTGGCACAAAGCCCAAGATGCGTCAAAAGGCACAGGACGTATTCTAAATAGGCGTGAGTAAAGATCTAGCAAACATCACAAAAAGCGAAGAGAGCAAAAGGCAATGAAAGTATGGATAAATACTGTCCGCGATGCTAGAATGCCAGGCGAATTGTAAGTCTTATGAGGTAATTTGTATGAAAAAAATTAGTATTGCAGCATTATCTTTATCAGCACTATTAGTTGGCTGTGCGCCAATAAATAATGAAGGTGCAGGTGCACTTACCGGGGGTGTGGTTGGTGGTCTATTGGGTAGTCAGTTTGGTGGCGGCTCAGGTAAGGTTTTTTCCGCTGTAGGTGGCGCAATGGTTGGTGCCTATTTAGGCGGACAAATTGGTAGATATATGGACCGACAAGACCGACTGGAAATGCAACGTGCTTTAGAAACAGCTCCAACAGGAAAAGTAGTTGTTTGGAATAATCCAGATACGGGCTATCGTTACGTGGTGAAACCAACCAGAACGTATTATGTCCAACAACAACCTTGCCGCGAGTATTCAACTCAAGCGATAATTGGTGGCAAGAGCCAGCAAATATGGGGTAAAGCCTGCCGTCAAGCCGATGGTTCCTGGCGCGTGGTTAATTAGCAAAAATATCTATATGTGCTATATTTAAACAGTGAGTAGCATTTTTTTTTAGTTCTCATGGAGAGTAATATGGCACATTTAATTCACAGCGTGCTTCCTGTACCGCCCAGGCCTATAGCTTTTATTAGTCCCGATGAGTCGGTAAAGAAGTGTGTAGAAGAGATGACAAAGCGCAATATTGGTGCTTTGGTAGTCCTTGATGCTCATAAATGTTTATTAGGTATGGTTACAGAGCGTGATATAGTTCGGGCCTGTTTGGATAAAGGTTTTAGTTTGGAAACGACCAAAGCCTCCGAAATCGTATTTAAAGACGTGACTATATTAAGTCCCCATGACCAGGTGGAAAAAGCCATGCAGGCAATCACCGATACCAAAAGACGCCATGTTTTAATTTACGATAAAAAAGAACTGATAGCACTATTATCGATAGGTGACTTGTTGTTTCATTTATTGGAAGATAAGGCCAGGGTTATTGAGCATTTGGAACAATATATTAGTATGTGAACACACCTTTTTTCCGTCTTTGCGAGTCCATCCTGCCCTCACAAAGACAGATATCGCTAATATGGTGACCTAATGCTATAGTATTATTTTAACCACAAGCCCCAACATCATGCCAAAATTAATTCATATCATTTTAATAAGCTTGCTTTTCTGCACCAAGCTCTGGGCTGATACCACACCACCATCACCTTGGTACTCGCTTGATGCCAATAAAAACGCCACTATTAATGTGAGCGTTTTTATGTCTTCAACCTGCCCTCACTGCAAAAAGGAAGATGCTTTTCTTCAGGGATTAGCGGCACAGTATCCCTGGCTTAAAGTGCAACGTTACTTCATTAATGATGACAAAAATTCTTTAGTTTTATTTAGTAAATTTCTTAATGAACAGGGGGATACCACCGATTTTTCGGTTCCTTCCGCTTTCTTTTGTAATTCGCGTTGGGTAGGTTTTGCTGAGGCAGAAACTTCAGGTAAAGAATTGCTGCGTGTGCTAACTTATTGCAAACAAAAAATAGAAGCTAAAGGAAGTTTGACTGATAATACAGTAGAGGTATTACGCAGTTGGGCTAATGGCAATAGATTTAATAATGGACTGGTAGAAGCACCCCAATCAGGCTACTTTGTTGTTTCTTTGGCGCTCATTGATGCAATAACCCCCTGTACCTTGTTTTGTTTATTAGCTTTTTTAGCCGTTTTGTTTGCTCAAGAAAAAACGAAAGAACAGATATACGCGGGCTTATTATTCCTGGTGATTTTGGGAGTAATGCATTATTTCCAACAAGTTTATACCAATGCATTTTTCGAACTGGTTCCCTGGATTAGGCTCCCCGCAATTGCTACCGGGATTTTATCCTGTTTCTTAGCTTTTAGAATGTATAAAAGGCAAAATACCTTTAATTTATTGTTATTAGTGAGCAGTTTATTTGCCTTTATTATTCCCTTTTATCAACAAACCTGTGTGATGAATTTAACTTATATGTTCGATCAATGGCTGAAAGATCAAAAAATAGTGGGTACTCAATTGCTTGCTTATGAATTAGTTTATCAGTTCTGTTATGTTTGTATTTTATTAATAGTAACAATAGGTTACGCATATTTTATTAAAATGAAGCGACTAAAATCGTATGAACCTGGATTAAATAAAATGGGACAACTGATGCTGCTCTTGTTAGGTATCGCCTTGATTGTTTATCCTTGGGTATTCGCATCACAAACGCTATCTATAGTATTAATAATGGTATTATTTATTAGTATTTTTATTTTAGGTCTATGGAATAAAAAGGGTGCGAAAGGCTATGGTGGATAAGGCGGATGATACTGAATTAGATATGCCGGCAGTCCTTAGTGTGGAAAAAGGGCATACTTATTATTGGTGCAGCTGCGGTCACAGCAAGACTCAGCCCTTATGCGATAAAAGTACTTGTGGCGTAAAAGCGCTGGCTTTTGTAGCTGATTTGACTGAAGAAGTGTATTTTTGCAATTGTAAATTAACCAAAAATCCACCTTGGTGTGATGGATCGCATGCCGCGGTTTTATTAGAAAGAGTAAAGAAACGCCAACAGACTTGATCTTATGCTTGTGATTTGGGATCATGTTGGCTCTTGGTTTTTGGGGTGCTGTTATGAGTAAATTGATTGATATACCAGTAGTCGTTGAAAGTGGACAAAAATATAAAACTGTCCATGGTGTTACAGCGATTAAAGACGGCATTAAATCAAAGGATTCCTTGCACGAACGTTTGCCAAAGCCTAAGTGGTTACGTATCACAAATCAGATTACACCTGAATATTCTAAGGTAAAAGAACAAGTACAAAAGCATCGTTTAGCCACGGTTTGTGAAGAAGCCAAATGCCCAAATATCGCAGAATGTTGGTCTCATGGTACGGCAACGATTATGCTAATGGGGGCCGTTTGCACTAGAGCTTGCCGTTTTTGTGCTGTTGATACCGGCAATCCACAGGGTTGGTTGGATAAGGAAGAGCCAGAAAATACCGCCAATACCGTAGCCTTAATGAATTTAGACTATGTAGTATTAACCTCAGTCAATCGCGATGATCTTCTAGATGGCGGTGCTGCCCACTATGCTCAAACTATTAAGGCAATAAAACAACGTTGTCCCAATACTAAAATTGAAGCATTGACCCCTGATTTTCAAGGTATTGAACGCGATGTAGCCTTGTTATTAGATAGTGGTCTTGATGTTTTTGCACAAAACGTGGAAACGGTAGAACGACTAACGCATCCAGTACGTGATAACCGGGCAGGTTATCAACAGACTTTAAATGTTTTACAGTTTGCCAAAAAATACCGGCCTGATGTTTTAACCAAGACCAGTCTTATGTTAGGTTTAGGCGAAACCGATGAAGAAATTGTACAGACCATGGATGATTTACGTGCTCATCAAGTAGATATTTTAACTCTGGGCCAGTATTTACAACCCACTAAAAATCACTTACCCATTCAACGTTATGTCAGTCCTGAAACTTTTGCCAAGTTACGCGAAATTGGCTTACAAAAAGGCTTTTTTGAAGTCGCCTCTGGTCCTTTAGTGCGTTCCAGTTATCGAGCTGATAGGGTCTTTAAACGTGATAATTTAGGTTTAAATGCTTAGGCAAGGATGATTCCACGCCTACGCATAATTTTTTGCATCCAATAAGCCACTACAAACAGCACCAATCCAATCGTTAATGCAGTAACACCCATGAGCGCATAATAGCTTTGATAATAAGCAAGACTGTCGATAGCTGAAGTTACCGTATTAGGAATGGCAACCCAGGATGCCAGTCTTCCTGAAATGGCATTGGATAAAGAACTAGCTAAAAACCAAACTCCCATAGCAAAAGCAAGTCCTTGGTTGTCGCAATATAAACCTATCATGCTCATACCAATGGCACTTACCCACAGTTCAGCTATGGAGATGAGAATATAAGTTAAAGCCAGGTAGTTACCATTTACCAAACCATTACTAGCCTGGAACGTTGCAAAGGTTAATACCAACAAGGCCAGACCCGCAAGTATAGTGCCA
This sequence comes from Legionella sp., assembly GCA_041662885.1. GTDB lineage: Bacteria > Pseudomonadota > Gammaproteobacteria > Legionellales > Legionellaceae > Legionella. The sequence goes on along the minus strand of JBAZRP010000019.1, from coordinate 4,448 downwards.
GCAGCAAATTGATAGGGGATAGTAAATTTTGGAAAAAAACGATAAAAACGCGGTAATTGGCTTCCTATCAATAAAATTAATAAAGGATTAAGCATTTGATATTGGGCCGGGGCGATACTTATGCCAAAAAAATTACAATCGGAATTGGTGCTAGCAAATATCACTAAAGTGCTGTTCATTTGATTGTAGATAATAAAAAATACTACAGCCTCAAGAATTAATATAATTGCTAACAGTTGTTTGCTACGAACTGCTCCTTGTAAACGTAAGGTCCTTATTAAAAACCATAAGATACCGACCCCACAACCAATGCCTATTAATATACTTGCAAGATACACATAAGAAAAAGCCAATAAGGTTAGCAGGTAAATTCCAACTAAATAGGTAGCCAGTTTTATTTTTCCAATTTTAGAAAATACACAAGTATCTTTGCCCCAAATCACAGAATCATAAATTGAATAGCGTTGCGCAAAATTTAATGCAGCAATGGATTTACCGATAAAGGTTAGGGTGAGTACTGACAATGGGCCGAAACGGCTATCAAATAATGCCGGTGCTACAAGCGTTGCTAACAAACCCCCAACATTAATAGCCATATAATAAAAAGTCATAGCAGATTTTGCTTTAATAGCATCATCTGCATAAATATGCGAAACCATGCTGGAAGAGGTGCCCATAAGCAAAGAATTTGCTCCGGGAATTAACGCATAAGCCATGATAAATAAGGTATCGCCTACGGATCCTACTGTATAGGCGCTTAACATTACCAATAAGTAGCTAGATGCTACGAGAATACTACCAAGTAAAATAGAGCGACGTACACCGATAACACTATCGGCCATATGTCCGCCTAAAATCGGCATTAAATAACCCATAGCTTGAGCAACTCCAATAAAAGCATAGGCTTTAGCTTGGGAATAGCCTAAACCATGAGCAAGCAAGGGTCGCGTGAGGAACAGAATTAAAATGGCATACAATGCATAAACAGAGAATTGGCTCCAAAAAGTAATTAAAATAATATTATTAATTTGCTTTTGTCTTAGACCAAGCGTAGGCATATATTGTTTCACTGTTTGCGAAATGGATACCATGTTCATCCTTATTTATTTTTTTCAATCCATTTTATGAAAGCATCTAAAAATGTGCTTAAGAATTTATTAGTGCCTTCATTAGTTAAATTCCCCTTGTCATTAAATAGATTCTGCACTGAACTTAAATAGGCTTCAGGTTGCGGCATGCAAGGAGCATTTAAAAACACAAAGGATTGACGTAAATGATGGTTAGCACCAAAACCACCCAAGCTTCCCATTGAGGCACTAATAACAGCGCAGGGTTTACCATTCCAAGCACTTTGCCCATAGGGTCTTGAGCCAACATCAATGGCATTTTTTAAGACACCCGGAACTGAGCGATTGTATTCAGGAGTTACAAAAAGACAGCCATCTACTTCTTGAACGTGTTTTCGAAATTCCAACCACTCTTTAGGTGGATTGGCTTCTAAATCTTCGTTAAATAAAGGCAGTTGACCAATGTCAATTATTTTCATGTGAACCGATGCTGGAGCATTTGTGATTAAGAAATTGGCTATTTTTCGGTTGTATGATTCTTTACGTAAGCTGCCTACCAAAACTCCGATTTTCATTCTTCATTCTCCTTTGATTTATGGTGCACTTTTTCCATGGCAATTTTTAAATTTTTTTAAACTGTTACAAGGACAAGGTTCATTGTTGCTTATTTTTATCGTTTTGGGTGAATGCTTATTTTTTGGTTTGATACCTGAAACATAATACCAATGCCCATCAATACGTTTGAATTCACTTTTTTCGTGAATGGCTTGGATGGAATTATTAATCATGTAACGTGCAATAAATTCAACATAGGCACTAGTTTGATCCTCTTTTGGATCAGAAGCTTCGATAATTGTTAATCCTAACCAATAGACTGACTTAGCCCAAGCTTGCGATTCTTTCAGATTAAAACCAACTCGTGCTGCCTCGCGCATGGTTTTATCTATGTATGCAAAATCACCGAAACAAAAAGCAGTGTAGCGTGAACGCATTAAAGCTTCGGCAGTGGGTGCTTGGAAATTTTTATGATACTGTCCACAGCAAAGTGCGTCACTCATTCCCGAGCCGCAAGGGCAGTTTATTTTATTGTTATTTATCATAAAACTACTTTGAGAATTTTCTATTTAGGATACAGGAAGCTGTATTTTTTAGAAAGGCTTTAAACGCTGGAAAATTCCGTAGATTGAAGACTAGGCTCGGTACTACCAGTGCTAGAATTATCTTCTTGTGTTTGGAAAAAGCGATGGCTCTTACTGGGGCTTGCAGTACTCGAACGAGACTGTGTACTGGTATAATCCAGGGGAAAATCATTGGATTTAGTGTCAAGTGATTTTGATTTTTCTGAAACTAATGCTAGTTGTGCCGACGAGCAGTTATTCAGATCAGATTCCTGAGACAATTCCTGTAAGGCATGGTCTAATTTATTTTGCATGCGCTTGTCATTCCATTTTTCTAAAACCCATCTGACAGTAAGAATAACAATAAGTGAAGCGATGATACCGCCGACCATAACTATGCCACCTGGGAAGAAACACCAAACACCCATAAGACCAATAGTAATGAAGGCAACCGCAAGATTAACCATAGCGGCATTTTGATGGCGTTGATAACAATGTTCCAATCGCATAGAACGTTTAAGGTCGGTCGTTCCAGGATTTGCATCTTCAGCCTGTCGTTGTAGTTGGTATTCCTTATGGATTCGATAGGCATAATAGACTTCTTTACTAAAATAGATGATGGGGCCTATTACAAATAATGAACCCACCAAAGGAGGCATAGTTGAACTAGCAAGGATCCATAATGAATAGGCCGTGAATTTAAACGATGCATTGCTAAATAAGAAAGCCAAATGAACGGATTTTTCATAAAGTGTTTTCTTTCCAGTTAGATACGTTTGGTATAAGTCATTAAAAAATACAGTAATACTGTAACTTAATCCCATAAAAGGCATGCCAGTAGCAGGATTTAAGAAGAATTTGATTAATGGAACTGTAGCAGGAACAGTAAAAGGGATAATCAATGAGACGACAAAAAGCAGGCCAACAACAATTAAATTTGCTAGTCCTATTGGATTCCTGTAGTTAAGAAAGCCATCATTTTGTTCTACCAAGCCTAAAAATAAATCAATCTCAAGCTCGGATGGCTGGTATCTATTGTCCTTTTTAAGTTCTATTAAAAGATCATGCAAGGAGATATTTTTGGAAAAATAGGTGTTTCTACGATCTTGGGGAATATTTAAAGCATCCAGAAAACGCTCTACGGCAGCTCGCAAGTCGGGACCGGATGAGTCTTTAGCAAGGTCAGTTAAATACAAGTCTTGCGTATTTAACGCGATATTTTTACCATAATAAACCATGTGTTGTTCTAAATCGTTTCTTGATGCTTTTTGATTTAGGTAGCAAGTGAATTTATCAATAGTATCAATAAGTTTAGTCAAAGTATCTATCCTATAAATTATGCTTTAAGTGTGCCTTGAGACGTATTATACCACAATGTGATAGAAATTTGAACTGTTTTTGCAGTAAGATAAGATGGGCACGTTCACGGGCTCGGTCTTTCAATGTCCAACCTCGCGTCAACCTCGGGATGCCCAACTCTAAAAAATCCGTATTTATTTTCTCCGACATGAACCGCTCGTTTTGCAGCAAACTCCTTTTCACTGCGCAAAATTTCTTTAAATCGATGCACTGCCTCCTTGGCGCGCACCCTTTTTTTCTTTGACAACATAAAAGCCGCTGCCAGGTACTTTTTCTTGCCATAAAAAAGACATTGAATAACATGAATTTGACCTGTTGCTTTTAAATAAAAAAACAGGTTATGATGTAATAAGAATTTAAAAGCTGCATGCATACGTTCTGTTTGTTCGAGACGATGACGTGCATTGAAAGCCGGTCCTTGGATATCCATATCTAAGTTCCCTGGTTTTTTTTGCTTTTGGTTTTTTGAGTATAGACTAAGATTTTTATTTGTGTTTATTCAAATCAAGCCTGCTTCCAATCGTAAGTTTAATAAATACAAAATCACGCGCTTTCTGGATTGAGGCACGGTCTCAAGTTGAATTAAATTTAAACAATAATTGGTAAAACCTCTAAATCGTTCAACATTAGTTTGAGTAATATCATCAGGAGCCATCGTTCTGATGTAATCTGCTTCTAAATCATTGGCAACTCGTTCTAAAACTACTGGATCCGGATTATTAATAGTCCTTATTCCCATTTGAACGGATATCAATTTTATCTGCCTTAATAAATCCAGGACCTGATCCCGTGAGATTTCGCTAAAACGTCGCGTATCATCGAAATCTACAGTGTTCTCAGTCAGATCGACAAATTCGTCATTTTCATTTCTTCGGATATTTTCGTTAAAGCGTTGGGTTTCCCA
>JBAZRP010000018.1:0-39996 GCA_041662885.1 Legionella sp. | reverse complement strand
GCTAATCGACCTTTGGCAATTTATTGTTACGCTATTGGCGCTTGTGAAGGCTATAGACTACCTGACAGTCATTGGCAACAATTAAAATTACTGCAGGATTTTGGCTTTAGAGTATCTTCTGAAGCCAAACAAGAAGAGGGAATAGAAGGTTGTTTGGATTATTACAGCAAAATGCTGGCCAAACGCGACCAATTACCTTTTGAAATTGATGGTGTGGTGTATAAGATTGATAGCATTAACTTACAACAACAATTAGGTTTTGTTTCGCGTGCTCCACGCTTTGCTTGTGCGCATAAATTTCCTGCCTCTGAGGAAATGACGCGTTTAGAGGCAGTTGATTTTCAAGTCGGTAGAACCGGTGCCTTAACACCCGTTGCACGCTTAGAACCCGTGAGTGTCGGGGGTGTCACGGTAAGTAATGCTACTTTACATAATATGGATGAAATTAGCCGAAAAGACATTCGCATTGGCGATACGGTAGTTATCCGTAGGGCAGGCGATGTAATTCCAGAAGTAGTATCTGTGGTATTAGCCAAGCGGCCTGAACATACTAAAGCTATTGTTTTACCCAAACAGTGTCCGGTGTGCGGATCAGATGTAATGCGCGAGGAGGGTGAGGCTATTGCGCGCTGCGTTGGTGGTTTGTTTTGTAAAGCGCAATTAAAGAGAATGATGTGGCATTTTGCTTCGCGTAAAGCGATGTATATTGAAGGCTTAGGATCAGTTCTAATAGAGCAATTAGTAGATGAAGGTTTAGTGCGTCATTTACCGGATTTGTATCGATTAAATGAACAGACTTTGGCAAGTTTACCAAGAATGGGTGAAAAATCAGCCCAAAATTTATTAGCAGCCTTAGAGGAAAGCAAAAAAACTACCTTTAATCGATTTTTATATGCCTTGGGAATTAGAGAGATTGGTGAAGCCAGTGCTAGGGTTTTGGCAGAACATTTTATCGATATTGACGCCTTGAAATCTGCAAGTTTAGAAGAGTTAATGTCTTTAAATGATATCGGCCCTGTTGGTGCATCTTATGTTGTACATTTTTTCGGACAGCCGCATAATATCGAGGTGATAGAGCAGTTAATGCAATTAGGAATTCATTGGCCCAAGGCAGTTAAAAAACAAATTGATACAGAAAATCCATTTTTTGGTAAAACCGTGGTTTTGACTGGGACTTTGAGTTCTATGGGGCGTGAGGAAGCCAAGGCAAAATTATTGGCTATGGGTGCGAAGGTGAGTGGAAGTGTTTCTGCCAAGACTGATTTTGTGGTTGCAGGAGTTGAAGCGGGATCGAAATTGACTAAGGCAGGGGAGTTGGGGGTTAGAGTTTTGGATGAGGAAGAGTTTATGGAGTGTATGGAAGGGAAGAGAGTTAGCTGATTTGGTAAGAATGATGAAAACCAAAAGTTCCCTTCAGGGAGAAGGGAACTTTTTTGTTTTATTTAAAAATAGGGATTTCAATAATGCAAAAAACCGCACTAACACTACTCGTACTCCTCATAAACTCCACCGTCTACGCCCTGGTTCTCAACAATCCCTATCCAGAAAACGAATCCCAACAAAAAATCTATTACTCCACCTTTAGCGAACAACCAAAAACCCTGGATCCAGCACGTTCTTACTCATCCAATGAATACATTTTCATTGGTCAAATCTATGAACCCTTACTAGCCTATGATTATCTAAAGCGTCCTTATCAATTAGTTCCACTGGCAGCCAGTGAATTCCCAAAGATTCGCTATCTTGATGCAAATAAAAAACCGGTTACTGATACCAAAGCAATTGCCTACACCGTATATACCCTTCATATTCAACCAGGTATCAAATACCAACCGCATCCCGCTTTAGCAAAAAACTACAAAGGCAAATACCGTTATCTTAATTTGTCCGAAGATTATTTGTATGAAAACGAGATCCACCAATTATCGGATTTTAAATACACCGGCACTAGAGAGTTAATTGCTGATGATTATATTTATGAAATTAAGCGTTTAGCTAATCCTACGGTTAGTTCGCCCATTTATGGTTTGATGAGTGACTATATTTTAGGTTTTAAAGAATATGGGAATTCCTTACCGCAGCATCCAGCAGGCACAAATCAATATGTGGATTTACGAAAATATCCTTTAGCTGGAGTGACAAAAATTGATAATTATACTTTTGAAATAACTTTAAAACGTCAGTACGAACAATTTTTATTTTGGTTGGCGATGCCTTTTTTTGCGCCTATTCCTTGGGAATCCGATGTATTCTATTCTCAATCTGGAATGGATGATAAAAATCTAACTTTTGGTTGGTATCCTATTGGTACAGGTCCTTTTATGCTTACCCAAAATAATCCCAATCATTCCATGGTCATGGAAAAAAATCCCAATTTTCATGATGAGTTTGTGCCAAATACCGGTTCTTTAAAAGATAAAAAAAGCGGCTATTTAGATTTTGCTGGCCAAAAAATTCCATTAATTGATAAGGCAATTTACACCTTGGAAAAGGAATCCATTCCGCGGTGGAATAAATTTTTGCAAGGATATTACGATATTTCTGGTATTAGTGCTGATAGTTTTGATCAGGCAATACGTATTAATCGTGCAGGAGTTGCCACTTTAAGTCAGGAGATGAAGGACAAGCAAGTGTACTTAACTCAAACAGCTGAGCCCGCAATATATTATATGGGTTTTAATATGCTGGATCCTTTAGTTGGTGGCTATACGGATAAGGCGCGTGCTTTGCGTCAGGCAATTTCAATTGCTGTGAATACGGATGAAGAAATTGCTATTTTCTATAATGGACGGGGCATTTCTGCTCAAGGGCCTATACCACCAGGTATTTTTGGTTATAAAGAAAAGCAGGCTGGCATTAATCCATATGTGTATCAATGGCAAAATAATGCACTTAAAAGACGCTCAATAGAAGACGCCAAACAATTAATGAAGGAAGCAGGTTATCCTGGAGGTATTGATCCTGCAACTGGTAAAAATTTAATTTTGCATTATGATGTCACAACAACGGGTAGTCCTGAGGATAAGTCATTAATGGATTGGGTACGCAAACAATTTAATACTATTGGTATCGATTTAAACGTACGAGCTACCTTGTATAATCGTTTTCAAGAAAAAATGCGCACAGGGAATATGCAAATTTTTAGTTGGGGTTGGCAAGCGGATTATCCTGACCCTGAGAATTTTTTATTTCAATTATACGGGCCTAATGGCAAAGTTGCTTTTGGCGGTGAGAATGCAGCTAATTATCAAAATTCGCAATTTGATGCTTTATTTAATTTAATGAAAAATCGTCCCAATGATGCGACACGACAAGAATTGATTGACAAGATGTTGGCCCTCGTTCGTTCTGATGCACCTTGGGTATGGGGGATGCATCCAGAAGATTTTTCCTTGTCGCATACTTGGGTATCTAAAGTTAAACCCAATACTATAACACCTACCAATTTAAAATATATTGCTGTTGATGTTGCACAGCGCAATCGTTTAAGAGTGCTTTGGAATCAGCCTATCTTTTGGCCGTTAATAGTGTTGGTTTTATTATTACTTGCTTTAACTATTCCTTTAGTTGGTGCTTATATGAAGAAGGAACGGCAAGCAGCGAAGAGGGTATTACTCTAATGATCTATTATGTTTTGCGTCGTTTTTTGTATGCAATTCCAATATTATTTGGAATTAATTTAATAACTTTTGTCTTGTTTTTTATGGTCAATACGCCCGATGATATTGCGCGCATGCATTTAGGGCATAAACATGTGGAACAAAAAGCGATTGATGATTGGAAATTAGTGCATGGTTATAATTTGCCTTTATTTTATAACGATCAAAAATCAGGCTTGCGGCGTATTGAGGATACCTTGTTTTTTCAAAAATCCTTGATGTTGTTTACTTTTAATTTTGGTGAATCAGATGAAGGACGTGATATTAGTGAAGATATTCGCTATAGAATGTGGCCGAGTTTAGCGATTGCCGTACCGGTTTTATTTTTAGATATTCTCACCAATATTGTGTTAGCTATGGCCATGGCCTTTTTTAGAGCTACTTATTTGGATTTAATTGGCGTGGTAATGTGTATTATCTTGATGTCTATTTCCAGTTTATTTTATATCATTGGTGGTCAGTATATTTTTGGTAAATTATTACGGCTCGTGCCTATCTCTGGTTATGATGGCGGTTGGGATGCGATTAAATTCGTGATCTTACCTGTATTAGTGGCAGTAATTGGTGAGTTGGGTTCTGGTGCACGTTGGTATCGTACTTTATTTTTAGAAGAGTTGCATAAGGATTATGTAAAAACTGCCAGGGCTAAAGGTTTAACCGAACGCAGAGTGATGTTTTTACATGTGTTAAAAAATGCTATGTTGCCAATTTTAACCGGTATAGTAGTTATTATACCTTCTTTATTTATGGGCAGTTTGGTTTTAGAATCTTTTTTTGGTGTTCCTGGATTAGGTAGTTATATTATTGATGCGATTGCGCAACAGGATTTTGCTATAGTACGTGCTATGGTATTTTTGGGATCGATTTTGTATATAGTCGGCTTACTATTGACGGATTTTTCTTATGTTTTGGTAGATCCACGCGTACGGTTGGAATAAGTTATGAGCTTCGAGTTTCTATGGACGGACAAGTGCTTTTTGATCCTCTTATTATTAGGCTTTATCACCATTGTTTTTAGCTTAAGAAAACGCCCCGTCCGTCATTCCTTTCTTATGATTTTGCAGCGACCAATAGCGGTGTCCGCAGCGATAGTTTTAGTGGTGTTTTTGTGTATCGGTATTCTTGATTCCATTCATTTTAAATCTAAGGATTCAGGCTCTGAAAACGCGGTGTCTTTATTGGATAAAATACTTTCTCCTCTAAGCGATTCTTATGAAAAAACGTATTCTGCACCTTTAGCCTTACATTTGTTTGTCAGTGAAACTGAATTGATAAATGGAGTGGCGCAACAGGTATATCCGCGTTTGATTTATCCGCCAGAATGGATGAAAACAAAAGCAGATAAAAATAGATTTATTCGCAATTCTTTATGGAGTGCCTTTGGTTTTGCAACATTGATTATAGCTGGTATTTTTGCTCTGTTGTTGGTGCTTCGTCGGCAATTTTCTCCTAGTTTGTACAGTGCACTTTTTACCAGTTGGATTTTACTCTTTTTGATGTTGTCAAGCTTTTGGATCTCGCGTAATTTGCATGTATTTGGAACCGGACAAATAGGGCAAGATGTCTTTTATTTTTCAATAAAAAGTATTCGAACAGGTTTGGTTATTGGCACCTTAACCACTTTATTTATGCTGCCTTTGGCTTTGTTTTTAGGAATTGTTGCAGGTTATTTTGGTGGTGTCGTTGATGATGTGATTCAATATATTTACACTACTTTAAGTTCTATTCCGGGTGTTTTATTAATAACTGCGTCTGTTTTATCTTTGCAAACGTATATCTCAAGTCATCCAGAACAGTTTACAACTTTGGCCCAAGCTGCTGATGCACGTTTATTAGCTTTATGTATGATATTAGGTGTAACAAGCTGGACTAGTTTATGTAGACTTTTACGAGCAGAGGCATTAAAATTGCGCGAAGTTGATTATGTGCTTGCAGCACGCGCTTTAGGTAGTAGCTGGTTTAAGATTATTCGAAAACATTTATTGCCTAATGTAATGCACATAATTGTCATTACTTTGGTCTTAGACTTTAGTTTTTTGGTTATGGCCGAAGCAGTTTTATCTTATGTTGGTGTTGGCGTTTCGCCAATGACTATTAGTTGGGGGAATATGATTAATGGGGCGAGGCTTGAATTAGCGCGCGACCCAGTAGTCTGGTGGCCGATGTTTGCTGCTTTTATTCTTATGTTTTTTTTGGTTTTAGCGATTAATTTGTTTGCGGATGCTGTAAGGGATGCATTTGATCCGCATCAAGCGCACTTATGATAGATTTAAATGATGAAAGATCGTTACGGAAGAGTTTTTGTTAGCAAAGAGATTAAGAATTATAATGATATAGGCTTAATCGAATCCAAACCTTTAGTGGAATATACCAAGGATGAAATTAGTAAAAATATGGTTTTAATTAAAAGCCCAGTTAATGGGTCTAAACTCTATTTATACGAAGATTTAAAAAACATTCTTAAAGCCAATCATTATTGTCGTTTGGAAGATCCCTTTACTCGAGAAGACATACTTAATCAAATCCCTGATTTCCAAGTGGTTTTGGATCTAGAACGCAATGCCGCGCATTATAATGCCTATATTTTAAATAAACATCCTAATTTTATTTCTTTACTTAATATCTATGTACAAGAGGTATTAAATACTAAAGACTTAATTGCAGATGTGGGTTTAAATAGGAACTTAATAAAGGCCAACAAAAGCGCTGAATTAAATTTATTTTACGAAAATATAACCAATTTCACTGATGAAGAACGGCGTGATTTTTTTTCTTTATTTATTACTAATCGCTCTGCAATGTATCTTCCGCAATTGCGATCCTGGATTTTGCCCGCAAAGTGGGAGAAGCCGGTAACTGATTACCTCGAATTATCTGCGTACAATAAATCTAAATTGCAAAAAATACACACTGATTTTCCCCATAGAAATGTTTTGATGCGTGATATAATTGCCGACCCAGAAAATGCTTGTATGCATACCTGGGGTATGGAGGTATTGCATTTACTATTGGAATACCATATTGGTAGAAATATTCCTTATAAGATATCTGTAAGTGCTGATTTAGATGATTTGCAACAAAAACTTAGTTCGCACATACAAAAAAAAGTATCGCCAGGGTCATTAAATATAGTTCGTGGTCGTGATAGTTATGCACAGGTACAAGCCCTGTTTATTGATAAACGAATAGCAAAATTAAAGCAGAAATGCGTTGAATACCTGGACCATATTTTAGATACCTTGAAAATACAAAAACAGGGAATTTATCCATTTTTTAAATTATTACAGCATGACAATACTATTTTATTAGAAAAATACCACGCGGTACATGAGCTTTATGAGACTTTAATGGTGAATACCCCAGGTGTAAACGATGAAGAGTGTTTGAATAAATTTGCTCATTTATTTAATCAAAAAGAAAGACAAAAAACCATAGCAGGGCATAGAGATTCTATGGGCGTACGTTTTTTAAATGTAGTAATTTCTACCTTGAGTTTGGGTTTGAAAAATCTTTTTTCCTACGTACAAACCGGCGGTTATTGGGCATTTTGGCATTCAAGAGGTTCGTGTTTAAATCAAGTAATCTCCGAAATTACCAAAGAGTTAACCTGTTTACCTTAGGGCGTGTTTACAATTCATTTTTTCAGGGCCTACGTCCTGAAGATCCCTCAGGCCTACGTCCTGAAGATCCCTCAGGTCTACGTCCTGAAGATCCCTCAGGTCTACGTCCTGAAGATCCCTCAGGTCTACGTCCTGAAGATCCCTCAGGTCTACGTCCCGCGGCTTGTCCGCGGGATCCAGAGATTTTGAATAAAGCAAAGTCTTGTTGCATAAATCCAGAACCAACTGGATCCCGCGGACAAGCCGCGGGACGTAGAAAATTGAATTGTAAATACGCCCTAGGCTTACTTGAATTTAATTTTAGTTAGGGTATTGTATATTAATCAAATAAAATGAGGTATGCATAATGCGAATTAAAGGAATAGTTCTTGGATGTATCGTAGCTTCATCAGTATCGGCAGGAGGTATGGGCCCGGTTGAGGCAAATAATTATCGTATTGTTCTTGGCCTTTTAGGTGGTTATGCTGGTATGAGTGCTGGTAGCGCCCAAACCTGGACTGCCAACGAAAATAACTTTATTTATACCGCTAATGATAATGGTGGTGATAATGGCTTTGTTGGTGGATTTTTTGGTGCAGAAACTGGATTTTTTCATCCAGGAATGATAGTTCAATTAGGCATTGAGTACGATGCTTTCGGTACCATCTCAGTACAAGGTCAGCATTTTGTTGGTGCTGATGATCTTACCTATACACCCTACGAATATCGTTATACTTTTCAAACACAGCAATTATTAGGCGCAGCTAAATTATTAGCAACTATGTATGATCGGTTTCATCCTTATGCAGCAGTTGGCTTAGGTGCGGCTTTTAATAATGCTAGTGATTTTAGAGTGTTCACACCGCAACCTGATCCCTTAAATATTGCACCTGTTTATTTTGATACTAATTCCACTTCATTTAGTTATACCCTGGGATTAGGAGTTGAGGGAGATATTACTGACCATTTCCGATGGGGAATAGGTTATCGCTACAGTAATTTCGGCACCGTTGGTTTTGGTAATGGAACGGTACGCTATAACAATTATGTTGCAATCACGCCGTTTAATTTTTCAACATCTAATGCTTATGCGAATCAGTTTCTTGCGCAAATTACGTATTTGGCTTAATCATTATTTTAAAAAAGGATTTGTTGATTATGAAAAAACCACAGCTTTCTTATACTAAATTTGGCCTATTGTTTATGCTGGCCATAGCTTCTGTGCCTGCTTTGGCCAGTGCTAATTTTAAATTTTCTGTCATTGGTAATTTGCCTACCTCTGTACCTGGAGTAGCACATATTGAGGTAACTAATGAAAGTCGCAATAGATTGACTGATTATAGGGTAGCAGGACTACCATCATCAGTTATGCAAGATACTGTTTCTATATTGCCTCTCCCAAATATAATTCCAACTTGTTCTGACCCAATTAATTTAGGTTCGCATAAAAGTTGTATTTTGATTTTAAAATTTACGGATCTAATAAACAGCAGCTTTGCTTTGTGTAATGGGGTTGGGTGCACTACTTCAGGCATAGTATTTAATATTGATACACTAGTAAATCACGTACCCGGTATATCAGCCGGTTTCTACGAAAGCTTAGGGGGTGATTTCATTCCGCTAATGGCTCATTCTGCTGGGGGTGATGATCCTTGGGCTTATGTAATTGAAACTGCATTACAAGAACCAGTAGGTCTGCAACAAGGTTTCTTTAATTCGTCTTTATGTAATGGACAAAATTGTTTTGGTTTGGGTATGTATGAAAATAATACCAATAAAGCATATCCATTATTAAGTAGGAGTATTGATGGTGGAGCTACCTGGACTTATCCTGCTGATATTATTGATATAAGTAAGCTCCCCTCGGATTATAACAGTGCCATAGGTATTGTAGGTTTTAACATGATATTGGGTTTTGATGCAGGTGCATATAGTGGTACGGATGTACTTGCAGTTGGTGGTTATATAAATACCAATGATGCGATTTCTATTCTATTAGCAATGAGTACTAATGCTGGTGTCAATTGGAGCTATTTGCAGCCTGCACATTATCCAGATAATTATGATCCTACAGGAATGGGACTTTTATTAGGAGCAAGTTGTAATTCAACGTTCTGTGTCGCAGCTGGAGGCTATACAGCGCTTGATACAACCAGCAGAAGATTCGACCCACCAGAACAACATCATGTGCTTTTAATGGCTAAAAGTCCTTTAGCATTTACTTCTACTTCATGGATCTACCCCATTGAATACAATCAAACGACGCCGTCCGACGGTCAGCAACCTGATGATATTGATGATAGTAATTCCAATCCCCAAGGTTTTCGTTCGGCTTGTTGTACGGATTCTTTCTGTGTCGGTGCAGGTTTATATTATACTCCTTCCAGTTTCTTTAATTCTTTCCCTATTTTGGCGGAAAGTATCAACTCTGCCGTGACTTGGAACTACCTGATAGATAGCAATACTAATGTACCATCGATAAGTATGTCTTCTGGAAGATTTCTTGGAACCGCTTGTTACCAAAACATTGGTGTTGCTGTAGGAGACTATAATGATACGCAAATAGTTCCTTTATTAGCAGTAAGAACTACTTCTGGTTCTGGTTGGAATTATCCTACTATTCATAATTTACCTCCTATAGATGCTGGTAGTCTTTCAGGTACTAGTTGTAGTAATGCAACTTGTGTAGCTGTAGGTGGTTATCAACAAGGAGTAATTGGATACCCAATGATTCTAACCAGTATTAATGGGGCAGTAACTTGGAATTATATCTCTATAGATTTACCTGCTGATTTCGATATGATGTCACCAGGTGGTTTTTTGACCAGCGTTCAATGTAGTGGTTCTGATTGTATTGCGACGGGTGCTTATAACATTAATCCATCAGTACAAGCTCCTTTAGTGTATGAAAGTCATGATGCTGGTGTAACTTGGAGTCTAGCTGTTACCGGTACAAGCCCAATCTTACCAGTGGATTTCCAAAGCGGTGGTTTTTTCTCCGGCTCTGTTGCTGGATTGGTAATGAGGGGCTAGTAGGTTGGGCCTTGGCCTGAGGTATCCTCACCTTTTTGATCCCCATCGAAGCTCCCTTCTCCCATCGGGGAGAAGGTGCCCGTAGGGCGGATGAGGGCTTAGCAAAGTGGCATTGACAAAAAAATATCATTACCGTCACCACCCTCATCCGCCCCTTCGGGGCACCTTCTCCCGTAAAACGGGAGAAGGGAGCTTCGATGGGGATCAAAAAGGTGAGGATACCTCAGGCCAAGGCCCAACCTCCTCCACCCATACACCAAATAGTCAATTACATCTCACTCGAAAACGAGCACTTATTCTGATATAGTTAGCCATAATTCACAAAGAACAATAAGCCCCATGCAGCAAAGTTTTGTCCACTTACATGTACACACAGAATATTCTCTAGTTGACGGTATGCTCAGGATTGATCCCTTGATGAAAGCCTTGTCAGATCGGGGCATGTCAGCCATTGCTGTTACTGATTTTTGTAATTTATTTGCTGCGGTGAAACATTTTACAGGCGCTGTGGGAAAAAAGATAAAACCCATTATTGGTTGTGACATACCTTGGCATGATGAACAAAATCCTGAGATAACCCATTCTATCGTGCTCTTATGTTTGAATAACCAAGGGTATAAAAACCTGACCTGTTTGGTTTCAAAAGCTTATCAAGAAGGTCAGCATCTGGGTAAACCCAGAGTAAAAAAACAGTGGATAGAAGAATATGCTGAAGGTTTAATTGCCTTATCGGGGGCAATGTCAGGTGATATAGGTAGTGCTTTAGTTGCTCAAGATTACCATTTAGCCAAGAAGCATGCTCTGTATTGGCAAACTATTTTTCCTAATCGTTTCTATTTGGAAATTCAAAGAATTGGACGGCATGAAGAATCTGTACATAATGAACAGTTAGTACAATTAGCTGATGAATTACTTCTGCCTTTGGTGGCAACAAATGATGTGCGTTTTCTGGACAAAGAAGATTTCGATGCCCATGAAGCACGTGTGTGCATTCACGACGGATATACCTTATCAGATCCTAGAAGAAGCAATCAGTACAGCCCGCAACAGTATTTACGCTCAGCCGAGGAAATGCTTGCTTTATTTGCTGATTTGCCCAGCGCACTAGAAAATACGGTGGAAATTAGCAAACGTTGCACCGTACAAATTGATTTAGGTAATAATTATTTACCGAATTTCCCCACCCCTGAAGGTACTTCTGTTGCAGAATATTTATGCCAGCTATCCCAACAGGGTTTAGAAGAACGCTTAGAACACTTATTTAGAAATAAAACTGCAGAAGAATTACAAGCTGCACGACCGGAATACGAACAAAGGCTGCAAATTGAACTCGAAGTAATCAATAATATGGGATTTGCTGGCTATTTTTTAATTGTTGCCGATTTTATTCATTGGTCAAAAAATAACGGCGTCCCAGTTGGACCGGGTCGAGGCTCAGGTGCTGGATCATTGGTAGCTTATGCCTTAAAAATTACTGATTTGGATCCATTGGAATATGAATTACTCTTCGAACGCTTTTTAAATCCAGAACGCGTATCCATGCCTGACTTTGATATTGATTTTTGTATGGAAGGGCGCGATCGAGTTATTGAGTATGTGGCTGAAAAGTACGGTCGTCAGAGCGTTTCGCAAATCATTACTTTTGGTACTATGGCTGCAAAAGCTGTGGTACGTGATGTGGGGCGTGTGTTTGGCCTGCCTTATCCTTTTGTTGATAAATTAGCCAAATTAATTCCATTTGAATTGGGCATCACTCTTAGCAAAGCTTTAGAGTTAGAACCTGAATTAAAAAGACGTTACGACGAGGAAGAAGAAGTCAAAGAATTAATTGATTTGGCTTTAAAATTAGAAGGGATTACGCGTAATGCAGGCAAACATGCGGGAGGAGTAGTAATAGCGCCTTCCAAATTGACCGATTTTACTGCTATTTATTGTGAAGAAGGTTCCACGCAAATTGTTAGTCAGTTTGATAAAGACGATGTGGAAGCTGCAGGATTGGTAAAGTTTGACTTTTTAGGATTAAGAACTTTAACCATTATCGATTGGGCCTTAGCTATAGTAAATAAAAAGCTTAGTGAGCAAGGTGAAGCTCCAATTGATATTAATCATATTCCAACCGATGATCCTGCTACTTTTACCTTATTAAAAGTATGCAAAACAACGGCCGTGTTCCAGCTAGAGTCACGCGGCATGAAAGAATTGATTAATCGTCTGCAACCGGATTGTTTTGAAGAAATTATTGCTTTGGTTGCCTTGTTCCGACCTGGTCCCTTACAATCAGGGATGGTTGATGATTTTATTGACAGAAAACACGGCCGTGCCATAGTTGATTACCCGCATCCTGATTTAGAGCCTATTTTAAAACCCACCTACGGAGTTATTCTATACCAGGAACAGGTAATGCAAATTGCCCAGGTTTTGGCAAATTATACTTTAGGTGCCGCGGATTTATTACGCCGCGCTATGGGTAAGAAAAAACCTGAAGAAATGGCTAAGCAAAGAGCGATTTTTACTGAAGGTGCCAAAACACGTGGTGTTGATGAGCAAGTGGCAACCCATATTTTTGACTTGATGGAAAAATTTGCAGGCTACGGTTTTAACAAATCCCATTCGGCTGCTTACGCCTTAGTTGCCTACCAAACAGCTTGGCTTAAAGCACATTATCCAGCTGCTTTTATGGCGGCTGTATTGTCTTCGGATATGGATAATACTGATAAAGTAGTTACTTTTATTGATGAATGTGCGCACATGAAATTAAAAGTGTTGCCTCCATCAATCTCTAATTCCTTATATGCATTTTCAGTAGTGGATGATGCAATTGTATATGGCTTAGGTGCAATTAAAGGGGTTGGTGAATCGGCTATTGAGTGTATTATTTCCGACCGACAGGCGCAAGGACCTTTTACTGATTTGTTTGGTTTTTGCCAACGCTTGGATATGCGTAAAGTGAATCGACGGGTGATTGAAGCCTTGATTAAGAGTGGCGCATTTGATGAATGGGGAATTGAGCGAGCGGTTCTGCAAGGCTCGGTGGAGCAGGCTCTTAAAGTGGCAGAAAAAGCACACCAAAATCAAAGCAGTGGGCAATTTGATTTGTTTTCCTTATTGGATGATAGGGCCAGTGAGCCTGGTTATATAGAGTGTAAACCTTGGACTGAAAGTCAGCGGCTCGAAGGTGAACGCGAAGTTTTAGGTTATTATTTTTCCGGTCATCCAGCCGATCAATACCGACGCGAATTCGGTGAATTTATTGTGCCCTTGGCGCAATTAAATCCAAGTACCCATAAAAAAGCAGCCATTTGCGCGCAAGTTTATAGTATTCGAAAAATTGTAACGAAGCGTGGGAAAAAGTTAGTAATTATTGGCATGGATGATTCAACTACGCGTTTGGATGTAGTGGTTTTTGGTGAAATTTTTGAAGCTTTTCCTCATCCTTTAGCTGTGGGTGATATGTTGGTAGTGGAAGGTGAGGTAGCGCGTGATGATTATAATGGTGGCGTAAAAATGACAGCCAATCAATTACTCACAATCGCATCAGCGCGCACTAAATTTGCTCGTTGTTTGGAGTTGCGTGTACATCAAGAGAATCAAAATATGTTACCAGCGGTGCAGTCTTTATTAAAAGCCCATGCCGGTTCATGTGTGGTGCAATTGGCTTATGCGAATGCGCAGGCTAAGGCCAATTTGAGTTTAGCCAAACAGTGGCATGTGACTCCCAGTGATGAGTTATTGGGTTTGTTGACTAATTTATTGGGTGAAGATCAGGCTTTGATGATGTATTAGTTAAGGCAATGAAAATCATACCTGGCGAAGCATAGGTTGGGCCTTGGCCTGAGGGATCCTCACCTTTTTGAACTCAATCGAAGCTCCCTTCTCCCGCTTGGCGGGAGAAGGTGCCCCGAAGGGGCGGATGAGGGTGGTGACGGTAATGAAGTTTTTTTGTCAATGCCACTTTTCACCACCCTCATCCGCCCTTCGGGCACCTTCTCCCCGAGGGGAGAAGGGAGCTTCGATTGAGTTCAAAAAGGTGAGGATCCCTCAGGCCAAGGCCCAACCTACTGCGCTAGACTGATAAGGCAAAATAAACATCGTCTCGTTCTTCTTCCAAATACAATTTCAATTTAACCTGAAACTCATCAATAACCAAAGGTGGCAATTCCTTCTTAGTACTGGGGTCAACAGCGCGTTGACCATTAATGCAAATATAACCTTGCTCATCAAGCTTAATGCATTTTTTCTCCATATGCGCTTGTATTTCCGTCTCAGTTTTCAGTTGGCAAGCAAGACCATTAATCAAGAACAAACCATCACCAATACGTAAGCCTGAAAGATTTTTGATGGGTTTTTGTGTTGGTAAAATGGTTGACCCAACCGCGCAGACTCCTTTATAAGCTAAGTCTAAAGGCAGGCCTAAAGTGATGCCTATTGCTTGTCCCAAATACCCCATTAATACACCAAGAATATGGCCTAAGGTAATTTTATAAAAAGTATTTACTAACTTACCGGCAACAATAGTGCCAAATATACCCGCAACCCCAGTTGGGCCAGCAGGTCCAAAAACTAATAAAGAGCTGCCAACAAAGGCTGTGAGTTGATAACTGGTTGAAGCACTAGTCGAGGAATGGCTTAAAAAATCACCAGTGACCACACCTATTGATTGCCCTGTAAATCTACCTAAAGTGCCAAATAAGGGTTGAGTTATTGAGGTGACCGGATAGTTTAAATACGGATTGCTTGATTTTTTGCTGTCACAATGTTCTTTTAAAAATTGGGTGAACATATTCCATTCTTGTTCGGTAAATGGAATTTGTTTTTCTAAGCGTAAAGCAGCATTAGCTTCTTCAAGGGCTGATTTTTCATGAAATATACGATTAGCAGCGAGGAAGCATAATTCTTTGTCATGATCTTCCAGACTATTACGTGAATTGATACCTAATTTTTGTTTTATAAGTGTATCAAGGGTGGAATTACCTGATATTTGCGATTGAATGTACAAACACGATGCTATCATGGCTCTAGAGGCAGTTAAATTTGCTTCTGCTTGAGCTGGATTTTCTATATCGCCAATATCATATAAATTATTTTTTAGGGCAATTTTTATTTTTTTTAAAAACATTAATTGGGCTTTTCTGGCAACTTCATCGGTGCCGCCAAACAGAGTGGGGAGGCCTATACTTGCTGGTTTTTTACTTAAATCAATATCCTTGATTTTTTCATAATCGTCACGTAAGGTATCTAATTTATCTAGTGCGCCTGAAGGAAGTACGTAGC
Organism: Legionella sp.; assembly: GCA_041662885.1. Lineage (GTDB taxonomy): Bacteria > Pseudomonadota > Gammaproteobacteria > Legionellales > Legionellaceae > Legionella. Next base: position 24,434 of record JBAZRP010000018.1, on the reverse strand, counting down.
CCATGATTCACCTCATCCTGAAATTAGGTTAAACTATTCCTGTATCATTTTATAGTACTGATTGATGGCCTCAGATGTAAAGAAAATTATTGATTAAATAGGTGCTTTTTTGGAACGAATTAAGAATACATTACATCTTTTACGAATCTCGCATTGGTCCAAGTCGATTTTTGTGTTGCTGGGCGTTTTTTATGCACAAAGTAAAACGTATCTGATTCCTGCCTTATGGGCCGCACTCGCCTTTTGTCTGATTTCTAGTGCTGTGTATATTTATAATGATATTCAAGATCGCTCTGAAGACAGTCTACATCCCCATAAATCAAAACGACCCTTGGCCAGCGATAAGTTTGCTGTTTCTGATGCGATAGTGTTGTTATTTGTTTTATTGATTGCGGGTTTGGTGCTTGGGTGGATGGTTTCGAAACAATTAGCACTCATTCTTTGTGCGTACATAATAATCAACTTGGCTTATAACCATGCATTAAAATTAATTCCAATTTTAGATGTTATTTGTATTGCTACAGGCTTTATGCTGCGTGTCCTGGCTGGAACCATAGGTATTGGTTTGCCTATCTCCATGTGGCTTACCATTGCGGCCACCTTACTCAGCTTATTTATAGCTTTAAATAAACGTCAATTAGAACTGCGTATGGGATTAAAATATGTAACCCGACCTGTTTTAAAAAAATACCACCCAGAATTATTATATTGGTCTATTTTAGGATCCGGTGTGGCTTGTTTTGTTACTTATCTTTTATACACCATATTTGCTCGCAGCCAGTCTTTTTATTTTATTCTAACCCTTCCCTTTGCAGCGTTTGCATTATGGAGATTTGCCTGGCTTTCCGACCAGGATATAGAGAATGATGATCCGGTCAGTGTTTTTTTAAGTGATAGGCTGTCCCGTTTTAATATATATTGTTTTATCATACTCACACTCATGGCCTTAACTAGAAATTAAACAGATGTTAGATTCCGCGCTACAAAAGACAATTGCTACGCTAATAGCTGAAAAACACGCCAAGATTGGCAAAAAACCGCAAGCCCCCAATGATTTTGCAACGCTTAGAGAGTATGTTTTACGTTTAGAACTCGTGGAAGAGCTTAATTTTTTAACAAATATTTTAAACCATCCCAATTCTTTTGCGGATGAATTTAAGAAACGCTGTGCTTGGCGTCTACAAAATCCGGATAAGGCTATCTCTTTACTTGATATGCCAAACAGCATTACCAATCAATTGTATTGGGATATAGCGGATATTGTTTTTAAACCCAAATCAATGTGTGACATGTTGGCTATTGTGTTGGAGAGTGTGCATAATTATCTGGATGTTAATCTATATAATCAATTTTTACCGAACAGTAAGCGGGTACACGCGATAAGGCCGGATGTACGCTTACTACCAAATCTTTTTGATTTACGCGAAGCACCTAGCATAGAACAATTTGCTAATTATGTACTGGATGAAGATACTCTCTTGGATGTGCGAGCACTACAATACTACTCACTACCAAATCATGCCCACTTGCAGGAAATTTTAAAAAAACGTTTTCCAGAGTTAGCCAAAAAATTATATTGGCATAATGCCAGTTTAAAGACCTTGGACGATGATATTTTTATCTATATGAATAAAGGGTTAACTGCAAAAGTCGCTTTGAATTTATTGATACAAGACTTCGCTTTAGGCGGCAGTCATATAACAGGTAGCGAATATGCAGGCAAAATTGCCGACGCTGCCTATAAACGTTTCTTTGGCATCTATAATGCTTTGTCCAATGAAAGCAAATTGCAATTGCGTGCTTTGAAGGCCAATAACAAAACTTTAGGCTCTGTCATTGATGAGGAATTGGAGCTAGGGCTTTGTGTTGAAACAACTGCTGGATTTTTGGCCCAAATTGTTCAAAAAAACAAAGATAATGCTGTTTTAAATCAACCTTTAGCATTAAGTCTGGCTGATTTGAAGGATCTGGAAAATAAATACAGTGCAAATACACAAGAACATAGGCTTTTTGATACGAAAAAGGACGGTTTGTTTATTGAGCATTTACCCAATAAATTTGTTGTAGTAGCGATTGAAAATCTTGGCCCGCTAACTATTGATTCTTTAACTGGTCTTTTGTTAAATTTCCCAACAAATTTGTATCTTGTTTTGTTTCAACATCTGACTTTAATTGAAGTGCATGATAATTTGCTAGTACTCGCCAACGTGGTTGCTTTGCGCTTTTTTAATGAAGAGCAAAGACATAAACTTGCTGCAGCTATGGCAGCCACTTTCAGCCGATTTACGCGTGTTTATCCTTTTTTGGTTTGGGCCATGAAGACTCAGGATCCTATTTTTTTACAAGAGGCATTGACGTTTTATCCAGAGCAGGATCTCAGCCATAAATTACAACAGCCTATAGGTAATGAACCAAGTGTAATGCATTGGGCTGCAGAAAAACCGGAAATTTTAGCGCTTATTTTTAAATTAATTGGCTCTGATGAAGAAAAAACACGATTAATTTTGTTGGTTAATGATAACGGTGATTCAGTCTTACATAGAGCAGCTACAAATTCGGTAGCTTTAAAAATGATGCTACCCTTTATTCCTGAACCTATTTTGTTGGAAGTGTTTGATAAGGTAAATCATTTTGGAGATACTGTTTTACACAAATCGACCAATGATTATGATTCATTGGTAGTTAGCTTGGATTTATATCCGGCTCCAGATCAATTAGTTGCGGTAAAAAGGGTCAATGGTTTTAAAAGTTCGGTTTTGCATCGAGCTGCTCATGATATTCGTTCTTTAGCCCTTATTTTGAACGCCTATCCGGAACCGGAGCGATTAGCCGCTGTTATCTTGCCAAATCAGGAAGGCATTACCGTTTTACATCAGGTTGCTTTCAGTCGGGATAGTATAAAATTACTCTTTCAACTAGTTCCTGAAACGAATTGGTTAACATTATTTCATTACCCCATTAGTGGTACATCTATAGTGCAATTATTTATTGAAGGGACACAATTGTTTCCCTTGGATGAGGCGCCTTTTAAAGATTCCTTTATCCCAAGATATATTGAAATACGGAAATTACTTAAAGCGCTACCAGTTGTATCAGCTACTAGTTATGGGAATTATTTCTTGAATTTTAGTTTTTTTAACACTAAAACTCCAGAAAGTCGTCTGGTTGATGATATGAATAAGTGCAATACCTTTGATGAGATAAAATCATGCATACTTGATTATGCAAATACTCCTAATTTAAATACAGACCTGTCTAAACGGCTTTTAAATTTTGCAGAGCCTGAGAAATATCTAATGTTATGCGATTAAACTTGGTGTACTATCATATTAATTCTACGGATTTAAATTGACAGTCTTATAATGGAAAATACTAATAAAATTATACGTAAATTGTTTTTAAAATCACCGGTTATTTTTTTTGACATAGCAGTGATTCCTATTTCATGGTATGCCGCATACTGGTTGCGTTATAATTTGGGTGCATTTCCAGGAGTATTAACTTCTGCCTATTCCTATGTAGCTCTGATTTTATTAACTGTAGTACAAGTTGTTTGCTATTACTACTTCAAAACCTACCGAGGTTTATGGCGGTTTTCTTCTTTGAATGATGTGGTGCGTATCATTAAAGCTTCTGTTAGCGCGACCATCTTTGTTATTCCGGTTTTTTATCTAGCCTCGATTTTGCATTATTTGCCGCGATCCTTATTTCCTTTGTACTGCATGATTTTGGCTACTTTCCTTTGTGGCGGCCGCTTGTTAGTTCGTTTATATTGGGATAGACAAGTACAGGACAAGTGCCATTCCAGTGCCGATTTACAAAAAGTATTAATAGTTGGTGCAGGGCAGGCTGGTGAACGATTGGTGCGAGATTTGAATCGAGAGAGTGTTTATCAACCTGTCGGTTTGGTTGATGATAATTTTAGTAAACGTGGTTTAGAGGTTCATGGGATTCGGGTTTTAGGATCAACCTCTCAAATCCCGGAATTGGTGAAACAATTAGCGGTTGATATGATTTTTATAGCTATACCTTCTGCCAATTCTGCTGCTATGCGGCGCATTGTAACGCATTGTGAATCCAGTATGGTTAGCTTTCGTACTCTCCCAAGTTTTGCTGATTTGGCTTCGGGTCGTATTGAAGTGAATGCCTTAAGGCCGGTGAATATCGAAGATTTGTTAGGTCGTGATCAGGTGCGACTGCAATGGGATAAGATTGCCACTAATATTTCAGGCAAAAGAATCCTGGTTTCTGGGGGTGGGGGATCGATAGGTTCCGAATTGTGTCGTCAAATAATGTCTTTAAATCCATCCAGTATTGCTATAGTTGAAAATTCTGAATTCAATTTGTACAAAATTGAGCAGGAGTTATCCGAGCAGTTTGCGGATATTTTAATTATCCCACGATTGATTAGCGTTACTGATGAAACGGCCATTAATCAGTTATTTGAGCAATTTCAACCTGAGATTGTCTTTCATGCGGCCGCCTACAAACACGTGCCCTTGTTGCAAACGCAAATTCGGTCAGCGGTGTATAACAATGTAATTGGTACTCAGGTTATAGCAAAAGCGAGCGTTACTTATGCTGTTGAAAAATTTATTTTGATTTCTTCTGATAAAGCGGTTAATCCTGCCAATATTATGGGTACCACTAAACGAGTCGCTGAACTGTATTGTCAGAATTTAAATACCCGAACTAATACTCAATTCATCACGGTTCGTTTCGGGAATGTCTTGGGTTCGGCCGGTTCTGTTATCCCCTTATTTCAAAAACAACTGGAGCAGGGCGGTCCTTTAACCGTCACTCATCCGGATATGCAACGCTACTTTATGACTATTCCTGAGGCCTGTCAGTTAATACTGCAAGCCATGGCTAATGGTTATGGCGGTGAGATTTTTGTATTAGATATGGGTGAGCCCATTAAAATTAGTTATTTAGCGCACCAAATGATTTTATTAGCAGGAAAAGAACCAGGTAAAGATATCAAGATTGAATATACAGGTTTGCGTCCAGGTGAAAAATTATTTGAAGAATTGTTTCATGAGTCTGAAGAATTAATGCCTACCGAACATGAGAAATTGTTTAAAGCACGCTTTCGCGGTATAAATTGGAATGAATTAAGCCAAACAATGCGTATGTTAAATACCGCCTGTCTGGATCATCAAGATGAAGAATTACTGGTCTTAATGCAAAGCCTGGTCCCTGAATACAGACCCGATTTTGCATTAAGTGCACTTATTGAGGTGGAAATAGATCCTGAAACTTAACTCGGGTTTTAAGATGAATAGCTTTCTTTCTTTTCTGAGATAAATTAAAGAAAAAGTAAATGATAATGGGGATGATAAAGCTTGCCGCACCAATACTAAAGGCTATTTTGTAAGCTGGGTTTTCATTTAGTACTAAAAATATCAGAGCAATCACCATTAAAATAATCGCAAAGATCCCTGTATAAGGCGAGTAGGGGGTAACATACCGCAAATCAGCAGTTGTATAACCAGCTTGGTATAACCTGTTTCTAAAACTTATTTGTGACCAACATAAAGAAATCCAGGCCAGAGTTCCAGTAAAACCAGAAACTAATAACAAGGCGATGTACAATTGCGTTTGCGCAAAGAAATAGCCCACTCCTAATAAAGACCAAATACCCACAAGTGTTGCTATAACTGCATTTTGTGGAATGGCATTATGATTAAAAGTTGAAAAAGCATGCGGTGCCATTCCGTCTCGTGCTAAAGCATTTAAAGAGCGAACAGTGCCATAAAATCCAGAATTGGCACAAGATAAAGTGGCAGTTAAGGTAACAAAGCTTGTGACCGCTCCTGCCCAATTCATGCCATAGAAATTTAAAGCATCGGCAAAAACAGAATTGGATAAACTGGCTTTTTGCCAAGGATAAATAAGTACGAGACAAAAAACTGGAATGATGTAAATAAACAAAATCCGCAGGGTAACATTTCGAATAGCATGGGGAATCATGCGTGCGGGATTTTCCGATTCTCCTGCAGCCAACCCAATAATTTCTGAACCCTGATAATTGACAAGTAATAAAACCATGGCTGTTAATAAAGACATTAGCCCATTAGGTAATAAACCACCCTCACCAAATATGTATTTTAGGCCAATAATGCCCTTGGGCTCTGAGCCGTGAATGACGCCAAAAAAGATCAATATTGCCAATACAATAAATGCTAATAAAGCGATAACTTTGATCAAAGCAAGCCAAAATTCAATTTCACCAAAGGTATCAACTTTGCTCAGATTGATATATGTAATGATTAAGCCAAAGCAAACGGCCCAAACATAGCCATTAATACCGGTAAAAAGCTCCATTAGAATACCGCCGGCGACGCACTCGGCCGGGATATAGGCAACCCAGCTAATCCAATAAGACCAACCAACCCCACAAGCAACTGCTGGTGAAATAAAATCGGAAGTATAGGTTACAAAGGAACCTGAAATAGGGATGGCAACGGCTAATTCACCCATACACAACATGGTTAAAAATATAATTAAGCCACCAAGCATATAGGCAATAAACACTGCCGGGCCAACCAGTTTGATGACCTCACCAGTACCTAAAAAATAACCAGAGCCTACAATTCCACCTAAAGCTATAAGTTGGACGTGCCTATCTTTGAGGCCGCGTTTATAGCCACTGTCTTTAATAGGTTTTTCGACTGTTGAAATAGTAGTATTCACAGGCTGTTTGGTACTCCTAAATTGTTAGTTTTAACCCTAATGTTATATTCATACTTACTATTTTAAAATATTAAAAGTTCAAAAAAGTAAAAAAAAACACTCTTAGGTGTGACGCGTCATTTTTCGAATTGTCAATCCGGAAGTATACAGTACTATTCCTGTAACAATAAGGCTTAAAGCGCGTATTATTGTCGGAGTTGCCGCTGCATCGTAGAGTAAGGCTTTACCTGCAGCAAATCCCAAAACCAAAAGGACGGATTTTGCCATTAATACATCCTTTTTGGAATGCGCCAGCGCTAAAACTATCAAAGTATAGAACAACCATGAGGATGAAATTGCTAATGAATTATACTGATTGGTTATTTGATATAAGGCCATGATGCAAAGTAAATGAGCTGCTCCTAGAATTGCGTAGGCATACTCATTGTTTTTACTCAATTGTTTACGGTGTTTGAAATAAACAAACCATAAACTGGCAAAAGATGCCCAGGATACTAAAGCCCAGGAAAAGTCGGTTGTAGTAACTAATGAACTCAACATGTTTAAATATTCAATACCTAAAATCGAAGCCAGAGCAATAATGGGGAAGCCCCACATCATTTTGAATCCTGTAAACTTGGAATAGGTAAAGCTCCAACCCAATAGGATTAAAATGAACAGCCAGGGTTTAACTACTTCTGGGAGTAATTCTATATAAATTGAGTGATATGCAACCACTGTAACAAAACTGATTAAGACAAAATTGCTGTTGAGTCGGTATTGTTTCTTTGCGGATAAATACAAAATGACTAAAAATGCAGCGGCCAGTAAAGAAACCCAGGGCGCATAAGCGGGTTCAATTTGGTAAATAAAATAAAACTCCATAGCATAAAAAATTAATAATACTGGCAACAAACTCCATGCTTCTATTATAGATAGGCCTTGTTGCGTAATCTTGGTATGAAAATAGGTACCAATGGAGAAAATTAGAAAGTTAATAGCGAGTACAAAAGCTATTAAGGCATTATGATGCAAATTAAGCCCAATAAAAGCGGTAATTAAAATTGCCAAATAGGAGGCGACAACAGTTAAAATGCGTGCTTGCACCAAAATAGAAATAGTAGTGAACGTTAAGGAGCAGAGTATAAAATAATACAAGGAAAATATGGCATTACTTTCAATCGGCGCAAATAAAGGAGCGATATAGGCGCCAATGGCGGCAATAATGGCATAAATATCGTGTTTAAAACGAACATAAAACCAAATAGATATGGCTGAGATAAAACTGACAAAAACAATGACGCTTTGAAAAGCGATGAGTACATAATACTCATAAGCAGCAAAACAAGTGATGTATAAGATAATGGAGCCTGCGGCAGGTAAAAAAGTTGCGTATAAAATATCCGTACTTGATATAAATAAACCCGCGGTGATGAGGGCTATTCCGAGCAAGGTAGCAATGGTTAGTTGCTTTTCATGCGTTAACCATCCTGAAACAATCGTTAGTTTAACAATAAAACCGGCTGCTATAATAAAACATACTGTGGCCACTATTCCAAGCCAAATTCCCGATACCGGTTTAGGTTCGGCTTTTATTTTTTTTTTGGATGCGGCTTGGCCTTTTGGCGTCTGGTCTGAGCTAAGGAGTTTATTTTCAATAGCAGCAAGTCTTTGTTCGATTGAGGCTAAATTTTTTTCAAGAGATTTTGTGGGCATTTATCTACTCACTATAGAAGGGGAACTATTGGGAATTAATTCTGCCTCTGTATTGCTTGTTCTTGGTGCGAAAATACTAGGGGTATGAATAATTCCCGAGCCAATTGTCTCAGAACGTAATTTTTTTACATTATCGTTTACATGATTTTTGTGGATTAAATTTAATTTGTTCAAAGCTGCCTGGATAGTGCTCTGTGGGTTTTCATGTATGGCCGCAGTTTGTGTTTTATGCAAGTGATAGTATTTATAGACTATAAAAGCAAAACCCAGAGCTACAGCTAAAGTACTAAGCCCCAAGGTTAAACTTACTACAAGCGGTGCGAAAATGCCGGTGATAACTAAAGGAATAGTTATAATAATTCCAGCAAGAACCTTTTGCCAGTTAGGTCTGTTAGCAATATATAAGGCTGCTGAACTAAACCAAGAGGTTTTGTTATCAAATGTGCTTTGTTCTTTATTTGTATGTTGTTCTAATTGACTTGTTAGGGGTAAGGCGAGCAGAAAAGCCTTTGCTCTGTTATTGTTAGTGCTTGCTGCCAATTTCAGTAATTCATTGGGTTGATTGGTTGTTGCACTAACACACGCTTTGGCTTTTAGGGCCGGTATATTAAGCAAGAATCGTAAATCGTCATCCTGTTCAGGATTATTTTGACGAATTAAGTTTCTTATAATATAAAAGTAACGATCAATGTCGTCCTTATTATGAATATTAAACTGTTTATTTGGTTCGGATTCAGCAAATTGTTGGCGCTCCCTTCGTAAGCGAATCAAGCTACTTTGTATAAAAGGAGAGACAAAGTTTTTGCCGTATTCGGCATAATTTTGTTCTGCATAGGCGAAACAAGGTGGAAATTCCAGCAAATGCCTGGTTACTACAAAATTGTTTTTTTGTGCGGCCCAGCGAAAGGCGGCGAAATCATCGGCACTCACCATTTCATTAACTGCATGAGGAAGTTTCTTTTCAAAATGTTTAAGCAAATTATATCGGCCAGTAGATGCAGCACGTCTATAAGCTGTATATTTATCAGCGCTTATCATTTGGGAAACTAGTGTAGGGGCAACCTGCTCCATATGATTGATAACTTCCATGGGCGCATTATGTGCTGCCCAATGATAGGCATAATAATTTTTGCCTTGAATCATTTTTTCTATAAGCTTTGGCCATTTCTTTTCAAGGTGAGTCATTATATGCAGGTGCCCATGTTCCGCAGCAAAGCCATAAGCTTCAAAATCCTGAGCACTTACCATCTCATAGCATAAATTCGGCGCTACTTTTTCAATATGTTCAACTATTTTTAAGTGGCCATAGGAACAGGCTAAGCGGTAACAGCAAAAATTATCTGCACGTATCATATCCTGAACTTGTTTTGGATAAGTGGTTTCAAAGTGTATTAGTAGGGGCAAATGATTGTTTTTGGCTGCAAAATAATAGGGCTGATAGTTGTTTTCTTGTAACATTTCCAGGCGTAAATCGGGTGCTGTTCGTTCCAGTAGTTTAATTATTTCCAAGTGCCCACGTCTGGCAGCCCAAAAATAGGCTTCGTATTTATGATTTTTAATTAGTTCTGTGCTTAATAGATTATCCAGGCTTAGAAAATAATTCAGTACTGATATATGTCCATTGATAGAGGCTTCCACAAATGCTTGATATTCTCTGGTGTATATCAATAATAGTTTATTACGAATATCCCTTGCTGGATCTTCTATCATAGCCCTCACTACATCAAGCTTTCCTAAAGATGCTGCAAGAATCAAAACTTCCCCTGGCGGAATTTCTAATAGCTCATTTAGCGCTAAAATTTGTTCGGTTGTGGCGTTAGGATGACCTAAAACGATACAGATCCAGGCGGTTTTTTTATTATTTATTGTACGGAGTAATTGTCGATGGTCGTTTATTCTATCCAAAGGGGTTTGCATTAAAGTAAAATGTTCAGGAGTAAATTCTTGATTAAATAGTTCCCAGTCACGCCACTGATTTTTAGGAATGAGACCTATTTGGGGATGTTGTATGCGTTCAATTTCTGATTTGAAGTTCATGGTATTCCAAATACAGAGGCAGACTACTATCTATATAGTATTTTTCCATAGATGTAAATAAAATATCATTTTTTTGACCCGTACACCGCTTATTTGTCATTCCTGTGCAGGCGGAAAATCATTTGTATGGTAGTATGACGCAGCACATAAATAGATTCCTGTCTGTACGGGAATGATCCATAATGAGTTTTATCATGATTATTGTAATTAAAGTAGGTACTCAAAGTATTTTATCGGATGATGGAACCCCTAATGAGCCTGTCATGTTGCGTTTGGTCGAGCAAATAGTCAGTGCACAACAATCTGGCCATCATGTTATTTTAGTGAGTTCTGGTGCAGTTGGGTCTGGTAGGAAGGTTGCGCAGCAACAGCTGGGACGTATGTTTGGTAGCTCCTTGGGAGAGAAGCAATTATTGGCTTCATTAGGGCAACACGAGCTAATGCATCATTATTCGAAAATGTTTAAGGCTTATGGCTTTTTGGCGTCGCAACTATTATTAACGAAGCAAGATTTCCAAACTAGAAATCATTATCTCAATATTTCCAGATTAATCCGCGAAATTTTAAATCATAAAAACATAATTCCTATTATTAATGAAAATGATTCAGTAGCCATTGAAGAATTAATGTTTACCGATAATGATGAATTGGCAGGATTAATAGCGGCGCTGGTAAATGCTGATAAATTGATCATTCTCAGTCATGTGAAAGGCGTTTATACAGGTCATCCTGATGAATCCGGGTCCGAATTAATCCCTGTCATTCGTCCAGAGGAACATTGGCCGCAAGTTTCAGCAGCTAAAAGTAATCATGGTCGCGGAGGAATGCAAAGCAAGTTAAATACCGCCCGTAAAATGTCGGACTTAGGTATAAGTACTCATATCGCCAGTATTGATGAGCTAAATATTATTCCTCGAATTGTCCAGAAAGAAGCGGTAGGAACTGAGATTTTGCCTGATAAAAAGAAATCAGGTATTAAACGCTGGATTGCCTATAATAGTGATAAGAAAATGGGAACAGTGTCTGTAAATTTGTGTTTGCAAGAGTTACTACTAGAAGGTAAGCGAGCATTAAGCTTGTTACCGGTTGGAATTGAACAGTGCAGTGGTAGTTTTAAAAAAGGTGATTTGGTGGAAATTTTATCCCTTGATGGTCAAGCCTTAGGAATTGGAATCGCGCAATATGATGCTGTGAAATTGAATCTGTATTTGGGAAAAAAAGATATGCCTGAATTTATTCATTATGATTATTTACATATTTTCTAGGAGTATGCGATGAAAGCTCAGGTGTTAGAACATTTAGAATTAACGAAGCAGGCGAGTAAACAGCTTGCTGGTGTTAGTGAAGACTTGCGCAAGCAAATTTTGCAAAGTCTTGCCAAAAGCTTGCGGGATAATTGCAATCAAATAATTGCTGCCAATCAAAAAGATTTACTGCAAATGGATAATAAGGATCCAAAATACGATCGGCTATTGTTGAACGAAGATCGTATTAATGCCATGGCAGATGATGTAGCAATGGTCGCTGCTTTACCGCAACCCAGTGGGGTCATCGAGCAAGAAATTATCAGACCCAATGGTTTAAAAATTCAAAAGCTAGTTACTCCAATTGGCGTAGTGGCGGTTATCTATGAATCGCGACCTAATGTTACTGTGGATGTATTTTGTTTGTGTTTTAAAACGGCCAATGCGTGTATTCTTAAAGGTGGCAAAGAAGCCCAACACAGTAATAAATGTTTAACGGAAATTATTCAAGATGTAGTGCATGCTTATGGATTAAATAGAAATTGTATTTATTTAATGCCGCCGCAACATGAATTAATTCAAGTTGTCCTTAATGCGCATGAGTATGTGGATGTCTGCATTCCCAGAGGCAGTCAAACTTTAATCAATTTTGTACGAGAACACGCCAGTATACCGGTGATAGAAACTGGCGCTGGCATAGTTCATACGTATTTTGATAAGAGTGGCGATTTGGGTAGCGGCCGATTGATTATCAATAATGCCAAAACCAGACGTGTTAGTGTCTGTAATGCTTTGGATACTTTATTGATACATCAAGAGCGTTTAGCTGATTTGCCGAGTTTAGTTGCATTATTGGCAGAAAAGAATGTGGTTTTACTTGCTGATGAAGCAAGTTTTAATGTTCTTAAATCTTCTTATCCGCAGGAACTGTTATTGGTCGCAGATGAGGAAGATTATGGGATTGAATTTTTAGATTATAAAATGTCCATCAAAACTGTTGCCTCAGTGGAAGAAGCTGTAACTCATATTACTCATTACACTTCGGGTCATAGCGAAGCAATAATTGCTACAGATAAAACTGCAATAGAATATTTTGTACAAAATGTAGATGCTGCAGCTGTCTATGTGAATGCATCAACAGCATTTACCGATGGTGGTCAATTCGGAATGGGCGCTGAAATCGGCATTAGTACACAAAAAATTCATGCACGCGGCCCTATGGGTTTGGAAGCGTTGACGAGTTATAAGTGGGTGGTTTTGGGTAGTGGGCAGATAAGGGAGTAGGGTGGATTATCTCGAACCAGTTAAACGCCCATCTATGTCGTTGCGAGCGCAGCGAAGCAATCCAGTGATCTTAATGCGTTCTTAAAAGTCACTGGATTGCTTCGCTGCGCTCGCAACGACGATTATTTATAGGAAAAACATTAAATCGAATACTGCAAACCTACCAAAACTGTACCAATACTTGTATTACGATTATTTATAGTGAGATCAGAAGTATCACCAATAAAATCTATATTCCCGGTAGTTTTTACCGTTGCACCAAATACATATTGTACAGCAGCAGTAATAGCCCAATTATCTGAGAAATTGTAGGCGCCACCGAATTTAATTTCTGGTAATACAGCCGTTTTATTTTCTTCAAGCGTGAGGAAATTACTTGCTAAATCAAAGTTGGCATTAAACTTGGTGCTCATATTTTGTATCATGGCTCCACCTTTCAAATAAACTGAGAGGTTTGAGGGAACCCAAGCAACTCCTGCTAAAATATCAAAGCCAGTGAGCGTGTATTCATTTGATAGTGCGGCAAAATCAAAAGGATCAAGTGCGCTTAAGGTAGTACGACCGTAATATCCCCAACCAATTTCGCCACTACCAGCCCATTCATCTATTCTATTAGAAACACCAACAGACAAACGACCAGTGTAGCCAGTATTAGTTTTAGTAGGAGTAAAAATGGTACCTAAACCTGTTGCAGTTAGATCGTAGCCATCAATTGTATTGTTTGAATAACCGCCCTCAAGCCCTATAAAAGTAGCAAGACAAAAAGGGGAGTCGCTATCACCCATAGCACCGGCATGTACTAAAGGGCAAAAAGTCAAAGCAGAAATCATGGTGATTAGAGTTATTTTTTTCATGATGAAGTAATCCATATTTATATAAATTTCGAACCTTTCTAATTTAAAACACTTGTAAGAAAATTACCAGTGAAAAACACAGATAACACTATGGAAATAAATGGAACATCAAACTTTAAGACTGAATATACAAGTAGTTTTACAGGCTATTCACAAACTTATACACAGATTTTGTGGATAAGTGATTCTGGGCGCCATTCTTGAATATAAAAATATTTTCTTTTATTATCAATAAGTTACGCTATTTGTGCCTAATGTTGTAGCTAATCGAATAAAAACAAGATTATTTGTTATCCACAATAGCTCAGTCTGTCATATACAGAGCTATTTGCTAGTAAATGAGCTTGTATTCCAAGTTTGGTGCGCATCTTATTTAGCCAATTTCATCTTGGGTGGTTTATTTTATTACCACCTTACAAAGGCATGCAGAGCAGATTTTAAACTTGAACGCTGTTGGCTGTTCGATTCAATAAAAGTAATTAAGTTGAAAGTAAATTGAGTCTTGGGCTCTCAAGCAATAGCCGTCAGGCTAAGAGAATTATAGTGTAAAATAAGGACTGATTGCCCAGTTTGCATCACGGTACGTCATCCTGAGCAAAGCGAAGGATCTTCTCTTCAATTAGTACTGATGTGGCTTGAGAGAAGATCCTTCGCTTTGCTCAGGATGACGTGCAGAGAGAAAGCTTCCTTAGCTTGATAGCTATGGGCTCTCAAGTAAATTAACAGGATCTTTCGGAATATAGATTTTTTTGGTACATTATTAACTATTTTAATTTTAACGAGAATGCCATGCCTTCTTTTGATATTGTTTCTGAAACTAATGAAGTGGAATTGCGTAATGCTGTTGATAATGCAGTGCGCGAAGTTACAACGCGTTTTGATTTTCGTGGAGTTGTTGCTAGTATAGAACTGAAAGAGTTGACTGTCAGTTTACGTTCGGAATCTGATTTCCAGGTGCGACAATTAGAGGATTTATTTCGCAGTCAATGCACTAAACGCAGTGTAAGCACTGTTGGTGTGGATATGGAAAAAGAGCCTGTGCATAGCGGTAAATTTTATTCTTTAAATATGACGTTTAAACAAGGCATTGATCAACCCGCAGCCAAAGAAATTATCAAAATTATTAAAGATGCTAAATTGAAAGTGCAGGCATCTATTCAGGGTGACAAAATTCGCGTAACCGGAAAAAAACGTGATGATTTGCAAGAGGCAATTGCCTTATTAAAAAAGACAGAAGAAATAGAGCTGCCTTTGCAATATGAGAATTTTCGGGATTAAAGAGCCTTTAATTAAATCGCTTGATTCCAATAACAAGGTAGGGAAACCCATGTTTCAATCCGCATTAATTCTCGCTCTGATGGCGTTTAGCCTTATCACACATGCAGCTCTACCAGCAGATCCCATACAGCGCTGTCTTGATGTTAGACGGCTTGTAGATTTGACATCCAGAGAAAAAATGGCTGCCAAGGCCGAGGGGGTTTTGCCTTTTAAATTTCACAAAATTTCAGCATCTGAGCTCCCAGTGGAAAATGCTTCAGGCAATATGAATGAAGTCATCCAGGCATTAAATAATCAAATTATAAACTGCACCAGACAATCTGGTGAATTTAAAACTGTGCGTATAGCGAATCGTAAATTTACCCGTCGCGAATGGTGTTTCGAAACGAATAAAAAAATGCTTACCTATGCAAAGGCAGCACAAGGAAATTTCCAAAAATTTTTAGCGAGTATTAAAAACGAATTTGATTGGTATCAAAGCGATGGTTGGCCGCAAAATCATGCAGGATTTAAAAAAGGCGAATTCCAATTTACAGCCTATTATGCGCCAACCGCAATTGAAGCCCGTAGGAAAGCGGATAAAGAATTTGCCTATCCCATTTACAGTAATCCTGGTGTGGTTAGTGTCTTATCTGAAACTAGAAAGCATCATTTAAAAGCACCTCTTTGCGGAATTGATCCCATTACCAAAACTACGCGCAAATTTTGCTTGAAAAATGCTGATGGTACTTATTCAGCAGTGCCTGATAAAGAAGAAATTTCACGTGGTGCTTTGCATCCAAAATACGTTATTGGCTATGTAAAAGATCCCAATGATCCGCCATTTTTAATGCTTCAAGGCTCAGGATCCTTAATTTTGGATGGTGCCTTATTTCATCTAAATTATGAGACTGCTAATGGTAGACCGCGCACTATGTTGAGTCGGATTGTGCAGTGCGCACAAGATCCAACTTGTGGTGGTAATTTGGATGCTATGGAACGTTGCGCTAAAAACCCTAAATGCCATGATGAAGCACAGCTAAGTTGTAAGGTATCAAAAGAAATTAGACTAAGTGCGGCTTCTGATAAATTTATTCGTCAATTTATGAATAATTCCATCAGCCGCGAAAAGGCCAATGATTTACGTAACCGCGATCAGAGTTTTGTATTTTTTGCTAAAGAAGATAGTGGACCTTATGGTTCGGAAAATATCACTTTAACGCCCCATGCCTCCTGCGCTACTGATCATAGAGTGATCCCTATTGGTATGAATTTTATCTATAACTCAAAAAACATAAGCTCTTGGTGTATAGCCCAAGACGCAGGGGGTGCGATTGTAGGCGCGCATGTGGATGTTTATAAGGGTGAGGGCCAACAAGCGGGTATTGAAGCTAATTCTTTGAACCATCCAGGCTCATTATATCTTGCTTTACCAAAAAGCTATTAGGGTATGGAGGGCCTCTACGTCTGAGGATCCCTCAGGCCTACGTCCCGCGGCTTGTCCGCGGGATCCAGAGATTTTGAATCAAGCGTAGAAAATTGAATTGTAAACACGCCCTAAGATTGTACGGTAGTTTTTTGATAAGCCAAGAGAGCAAATTCGTCAGCTGCCAAGGGTTTACTAAATAAAAATCCTTGGCCAATGAAGCATTCATGCGCTAATAAATAATCCAGTTGTTCTTTAGTTTCTATGCCTTCTGCTACTATTGACATTCCTAATTCTTTTGCCAATTTGATGATAATATCTACTAAAATCACTTTATCGTCAGCTCTGTGAATTTCAGCTACAAAAGTTTTATCTATTTTTAATATATTAATTGGTAGCGTATTCAAGCGGTTTAAAGAAGAGTATTCAGTACCAAAATCATCCAAGGCCAGTTTTATACCTGTTGTTGATATGGATTTAAGAATGCGACTCATTTCATTACTTTCATCCATTAAAACGGATTCGGTAATTTCCAACTCTAAATATTTTGCAGGAAATTTATAGTTTTTTAAAATTTTTTTCAGGTTTTTCGTAAACTGAGGATGAATTAATTGCAAGGGAGAAATATTGACGGAAAAAGGCAGTATTATGGAGTATTGTTCTTGCCATTGCATAATTTGTTCGCAAGATTTACGTAAAACCCAGTTGCCTAAATCAATAATTAAACCAGTACGTTCAGCAATGGGAATAAAATCTGAAGGAGGTACATTACCTAAAAATTCATTATGCCAACGTAAGAGTATTTCAGCACCAATAATTTTTTGATTGAGCAAATTGTATTTAGGTTGATAATGTAATTCAAATTCGTCTTTCGCTAATGCTTGACGCAAGTGGGCTTCTAATTCCGATTCATGATGTTGTAAAAAGCTTAATTGCTCCGTATAAAATTGATAGGTATTTTTGCCGCAATTTTTAGCTTTATACATGGCCAAATCTGCTTTGCGTAGTAAATCTTCAGTAGTATTGCCATCTAAAGGACAAATTGAAATGCCGATACTTACGGTGACTGTGATTAATTTATTATTGATTACATAAGGATCATTTAATTCCCTTAGTATTTTTTCAGCAGTACTGCGAGCAGAACTAGGAGAAGTAATGCTGGGCAAAATTAAGGTAAATTCATCTCCACCAACGCGCGATAAAATATCACCTTTTCTAACGAGTTTTATTAACCTTTGTGAGAATTGCTTTAATAATTGATCACCATGAATATGGCCAAAAGTATCATTAGTTGATTTGAAATTATCTATATCAATGAGCAAAAGCCCAAAACTATCATTATAACGTGTTGCATTGGCAATGGATTTATCTAATAACTCTTCAAATTCTCGTCGATTATACAGATTAGTTAGCGAGTCATGAGCTGCTAAATATTTGAGTTCTTCTTGTTGAATTCTTAGTCTTTTTTGCGCATTTAAAACTTCAGAATAGGAAAAGACGTATTTATATACAAAGCAACTACACGGAATGAGATAAGAAATCACATTTAAAAAATAAGCTACATTATAGGCGCTGTCGTAAGGAGCATTAGATAAGAGCATCAAATAGATAGACACTACGGTATTGGTAACGACCATATAAAAAATACATTCAGTTAAAATATTGGGATAAGCTTGATAGGCTTTAGGGTAAATAAAGATTAGTAATAGTAAATACATGATTATGGATACTAGTTCATAAGGTCGGGATAATAGTGAATCTCTATAAAACATATCCGGTAATTGCAGCACCACTACTGTGTAATAGATTAAGGCAATTGCGGTAAGTCCGATGAAGGTAGTTAGTAGACTAAGCGTCATGATACTCAGGGACTGCTTGTCCTTTCTAAACAGTAAAATGAGTAAGCCCACAAAAAGTATCAAACCGTTTAACGATTTTGAAATTACCCATATTAAGGCATCCATATTATTTTTTGCGACGTAGCCCATGGCTAGACCATCAACCACTAAAGTTTGTAAGGCTAAAACCAAACCTGAAAACAGCACTGATAAACCGATAACCAGAGCAACTTTATCATTGGCTAAGCGATATTGAGCAAAGGCAAGCAATACCGTAATGGCAGCCAAAGAAAATCCTGTCCATTGCAACAAACTTTGTCTAAAATAACCCCGAATTTGTGATTCAATAATGTGGGTGCTTACTGTTTGATTGGAGTTTAAGTTATCAGCAAAGACACTAAAATCCATGCCTAGATTCATAAAAACATAGGGTAGTCCCAGGAGTAAAACAATAATAAGCACAAAAAAATGCGGCAACCGTTTCAGCGTGGCTTCATTTAGAACAAATTTATTATCCATGTTATGTATCCTTCATTCCTTGAAACGCCTCACATTTCTAGTATAGACCATTGCAGGATAAAAAATGGACAACCACCCTGGTTAAATGTGCTATAATTGAACAATATTTACGAGGAATATCCATGAGAACTATCTTATTGTCAGTTATTTTGGTGCTTTTCGTTGTAAGCCCCGCCCCAGCTCTAGCGGGACCGGACTCAAGAACCCCAGACGCACAACCAAATATCCAGGATTTGGCAGAATCGGGAGATGCCCAGGCTCAAGTGGATTTAGGTGCTCAATACGAAAAGGGTTCTGGAGTTACTCAAGACTTTCAAAAAGCCTATTATTGGTATCAAAAAGCTGCCGATAAAGGTAATGCCGATGCGCAAAATAACCTGGCTTTATTGTACTTGCAGGGCAAAGGTGTTGCGCAAGATACTAGTAAGGCATTGGTTTTACTAAAAAAATCTTCTGCCCAAGGCAATGCTGATGCACAAAACAACTTGGGAATTATTTATGAAAATGGTTCCGGCGTTGAAAAAGATGCCCAACAAGCCTTTCAATGGTATAAAAAATCTGCTGATCAAGGTAATGCTGAGGGGCAATACAATGTTGCAGTGCTGTATATGAGCGGTGTAGGAGTGAACAAAAATATGGATCAAGCCGTATATTGGTTTACCAAATCTTCAGAACAAGGCAATATCAATGCCCAAAATAATTTAGGGGTCTTATACGAGCGAGGTGATGGTATTACTCAAAATGAAGAGCAAGCCTTAAATTGGTACACAAAGGCCGCAAATAATGGTTCTTCTTTGGCCCAAACTAACCTTGGTGTATTATATCTAGAGAGCACATCAGCACTAAAAGATGCGAAAAAAGCCTTTTTTTGGTTTTCAAAAGCCGCTGAACAAGGGAATGTTAAAGCGCAAAATAATTTAGGCTATTTATATGAGATTGGTTTAGGCGTACCAAAGAATCTGTCTTTAGCCTTTCAATGGTATTCTAAAGCAGCCGAACAAGGCTTTGCTTTGGCAGAAAATAATTTAGGAATAATGTATTCTAGTGGTAAGGGCGTGGAGAAGGATCCAGCCAAAGCTGTTTTTTGGTATACCAAGGCTGCGATGCAAGATTTAGCGCTAGCTCAGACGAATTTAGGGTATATGTATGCAAATGGTCAGGGTGTGGAACAGGATTTGCATAAAGCCAAGTACTGGTTGGGAAAGGCCAAAGATAATGGCTCACAAAATGCCAATGTCATGTGGAAGTATTATAAATTATGGAATTATTAAAAAACTAATGGAATAAAGGATGCCAAATAGTAACCTGGATAATCTGGCAAAAAAACAATGGCGTATGCTATTGGTGTATGACGTTTACCGTTTAATTAGCGTGGTCTTATTTTTAGGTATTTTCCTTTACAGTCCAATTCCTCATCCGCATTCTTTTCTGTATGTCAGCATTTTAATTGTATATTTTTTATTTGGTTTAATTTTTATTTATTTTTGGCAAAATAAAAGGTTGCATTTTGTACATCAGGTTTTATTGTCAGGAACTATAGATATCATCGCCATTTCTTCTATGCTAAGTATTATTGGTAATATCCGTTCTGGTTATGGGGTGCTTCTGAACGTGACTATTGCTGCATTAAGTATTTTAGTTCCAGGAAAACTCGCTATTTATTTCGCATCCCTAGCCAGTTTCCTACTCTTATTTGGCAATTTTTTACATTTAATGGTAGAGAATGAAAAAGATCTGAGTATATTTTATTATTGCAGTATTTACGGAACTGGTTTTTTTGCAACTGCTTTAACAGCCTGGTATTTAGCAAATAGGGTGCAGGTTTATGAAACTATTGCGCAAAATAACATTGAAGAACTGGCTGGTATGCAAAGAATCAATGAATATATAGTAGAGCGTTTAAATATTGGAATAATTTATGTTGATGAAGGGATAAAAATAAAGTTGATTAATTCTGCGGCCTTAATATTTCTCAATGTTCCAAAGCAAAATTCTTTAGTTGATTTAGATCAATTATCGCCTTTGCTGGCGCAGAAATGCAGTAATTTTTTAGCTACTAAGGAAACAATCAGCGAAACGATTTTGCAAGATCCCTATTTAAAAGTACACTTTTTTTTCAATGCTATTGCTCATAAGTCAGCGGTTTTAATAATTCTAGAGGATTTAATGCAAGTAGCCCAACAAGCCCAACAACTTAAATTAGCCGCTTTAGGACGATTTTCAGCAAGTATTGCTCATGAATTGCGTAATCCTTTGGGGGCAATTTATCATGCTGTTCAGTTGTTTGGTGATGATGGTGGTTTGCAGACGGAAGATTTGCGTTTGAAGCAGTTAATTATTAATAATTGTGAACGCATGAATAGAGTAATTAAAAATGTTTTGCAATTATCCAGACAAGAAAAATCGCAACCGCAATTATTGCAGATAGATTCATTTTTGGAGCAATTTAAACAGGATTTTTGTATTAATAACGAATGTGATTTTATTATTAAATTACCAGAAAAACGCCCCGTACATTTATTATTTGATAAAAGTCTGTTGGATCAAGTGCTGGTTATCTTATGCGATAATGCAATGCGACACGGACGTGATAAGAATGGCAAAGTGACCTTAAATTTTGAAGTAGGCTTAGTGGCAAATAAAATTAATATCACAATAAAGGATTTAGGCTCTGGCGTACCAGAGGAACATAAAGATAATATATTCGAACCATTTTTTACAACTTTGCGAACTGGAACTGGTATGGGTTTGTTTATTGCTAGAGACTTATGTGAAATTAATCAAGCGCGTCTCAACTTAGTTTATTCTAATTCAGGAAGTTGTTTTGTACTAACCAGTAATTCACCGGATGAGTTATCAAATGAATAAAAAAGTGCTTGTGATAGACGATGAACCAGATATTCGGGAGCTATTAGCTATGACCTTGTCGCGTATGGAGCTGGAATGCGATACGGCCTCGGATATGAAAAACGGGATTGAATGTTTGAAAAAAAACAATTATGCCTTAGTGCTAACGGATATGCGTCTTCCTGACGGAGATGGCATAGACCTAGTTAAGTTTATCCAACAAAATAAACCGCAGTTACCAGTTGCGGTGATTACTGCTTATGGAAACGTAGAAGGTGCTGTGAATACCTTAAAGGCTGGTGCCTTTGATTATGTTTCAAAGCCAGTAGATTTGATTATGCTTAAAGATTTAGTGAGCACGGCTTTATCCATGCAAACCCAGACGAATGGGACGCATGATGAAATGTTGGTTGGTAGTAGTTTGATAATGCAGCGACTTAGGGACGACATTCACAAACTGGCCCGCAGTCAAGCTCCAGTGTTTATTAAAGGCGATTCAGGAGTGGGTAAAGAGCTGGTGGCGCAATTGATTCATGCAAATGGACCCAGGAAAAATAAACCTTTTATTCCCGTTAATTGCGGGGCTATCCCGAGTGAGCTTATGGAATCGGAATTCTTTGGTCATAAAAAAGGTAGTTTTACTGGGGCGGTTGCTGATAAGAGTGGTTTATTTGTAGCTGCACACGGTGGAACTTTATTCCTAGATGAAATAGCTGAGCTACCTTTAACAATGCAAGTGAAATTATTACGCGCGATTCAAGAAAAGGCGATTAAACCAGTAGGCGAATCTCATGAAATTCCAGTAGATGTACGTATTTTAAGTGCGAGTCATAAAAATCTATTAGATGAAATTAATGCCGGTCATTTTAGACAGGATTTGTACTATAGAGTGAATGTAATTGAATTGCAGGTTCCTACATTATTAGACCGGATTTCCGATATTCCTGAATTGGCACAAGCGATTTTAACGCGCTTGGCGAACAGTCAAAATAGAAAGCCAATCAAACTTCAGGATAAATGCATAGAATTATTAAAAACCTATAATTTTCCTGGCAATGTTCGTGAATTGGAAAATATTTTAGAGCGTGCCATGGCTATGTGTGAAGGAGATGAAATCATCGTTAGCGATTTGCATCTGCCAAAAAGCACTAAAACTACCGTCCATCAAGAAAGCAAGAAACCTGATAACTTAAATAATTATTTGGATGATCAGGAAAAAGAGCTTATTTTGGATGCTTTAGAAAAAACCAAATGGAATAGAACAGCTGCAGCAAAATTATTAGGTATTAGTTTCAGGACCTTGCGTTACAGACTTAAGAAACTGGGTCTTAATTGAGTGTTTTGCACTTTGAATTTTAGAAACTCATGGTCTAGACTTATATCACGCTAGGAGCCTTAAGGGCTCTAAGCACTTTCTAATCATTAATAAGGATATCATCATGAACGAATGGAGCAGCGTAGTATTCTTAAAAACTAAAAATTCCATCCCTGATTTTGCATCTATTGCTAAAATGAATGGCGTTCAAAGCCTTTGGTCAACTGCTGGTGATTGGGATTGGTGTATTAAATTAGACCAGAAACATTCTACACCAGAGGAAACAGCAACGTTTGTTAAAAATTTGCGCAATTCTGATTGGGTTGCTGAAACTTCTACTAATTGGTGGAAGGAAATTTCACTATAAGCATTAAAATAAACAAAAAACCCGGATTATCCGGGTTTTTTTTTGTAAAAAAAGTGGTAGGATGGCCTCAATTATTCTCACACTCTCATAGGAGACTTTAATGAGTACTAAGAAACTTAAATGGTTAGCATTTGCAGTCCATGCTGCAACTTTAGCTGCTTTGCCATTTACAGCCGATGCAGGCAGAGAACGAATTGAGGTTAGCGGCGGTGGGGGCGGTGGTCAACATTTTGAACGCTCGTATAATGGCAATCATGAGAATAATTATCATGAACAGATCCAAAGGCCAGAGCCTGAAGAATACCGCGGGCATAATAATGGCCATAATAATGGATCCCATGGTCAAGTAGTCGTTCCTCACGGCCGGCCACATATTCAGCCTAATAATCATCCCCATGGTCCAAGCGTGGAGGTGCATCAAGGCAATCGCGGTCATTATTACTCTCATGGAAAACATTATAATTATTATAATAGAGGAAGGTACTATAATTATTTTAACCACGGAAACTATTACAATTACTACCATAATGGCGGCTATTATAATTATTATCACAACGGGAATTATTACGTATATTTCAATAACGGAGCTTATTACAACTATTTTATAGATGGCATGTATTATTTATATTTCGTCAACGGCCAGTATTACAATTACTTCTACGACGGCGTATATTACAAAAACTGCATCCCTTCCCAAAGAAATCCCGATTTATTGATCTGTAATTAGACAGTAGGTTGGTCTTTGGCCTGAGGATCCTCACCTTTTTGATCCCCATCGAAGCTCCCTTCTCCCGTTTTACGGGAGAAGGTGCCCCGAAGGGGCGGATGAGGGTGGTGACGGTAATGATATTTTTTTGTCAATGCCACTTTACTAAGCCCTCATCCGCCCTACGGGCAACCTTCTTGAGCTATAATCTTTTGTCCCGTAGTAAGTACAAACCCTAAGTATTTTCTAATCCAGAAATGAGCCTGAAATAGGCCGAAATCGAAATGGTTAGTTTAGACCCACCGATCCTAGCAAAGAGTCTATTAAAATAAAACCATAAAATTGTTAT